>QHSC01000341.1 GCA_003220345.1 Candidatus Rokuibacteriota bacterium
CACGCGGCGTATCAAGGTGAAGGACAGCCCCGCGGGCGCCCCCAGTCCCAGGGCCGAGAAGATCACGACGTGGCCCGCCTCGAGCGCGCCGACGTATCCCGGGACCAGGAATGCCGCGAACCGTATGCCCGTGCTGAAGGCCTCGATGGCCGTGGCCTGGGCCAGGGAGACCGGCAGTCCTATCCAGCGCAGGATGAGCCACGGCTCGAGGGCCCCGATCAGCCAGGCGCAGAAGTGAAAAAAGATGGACAGGGTCAGCCTCGCGGGCTCACGACGGTAGAAGTGAGCGAGCTCGTCGTTGACCTGGACGAGCGTCTGCCCGGGACTGCCGGAAAGCCAGCCGAGCTTCTGCAGCCATCGCGTGCCGCCGCCCAGAGCTCCGCCCGCCTGCGCGGCAACGAACGCGCCGACGGCCAGTACCTGAACGACGAGCAGCCACTGCATGGCGCGCACCACGAGTGAGTCCGAGGGCAGGGCGGCATGCGTGGCGTGGTCTTGGCGACGATGACGGAAGGCAGGCCCTCGGTGAGGGGCGTCCACGGCCTGACGAGCCAGGCCTTGACCGGCTCGCCGCCCACCGCCGCCGTCGGCGTGGTCAGGTTGAAGGCCTCGCCGGCGAGGCGTGCGGCCAGGAGCGCCGTGAAGGGCGTGCGGTCCCGCCGGAAGGCGAAGCGCCAGCCCAGCGTGTCCAGGAGCGTGGTCATTCCGAAGGGGAAGACGAGGATGATGAGGAGCCGCCACGAGAGCTCGGTGAATGCCTCGCCGACGGCGCGGGGGCCGACGTGGACGAGGAGCCCGAGAAAGAGCGCGGTGCCGCAGAGGAGGAGGCCGAGCCGGACCCACCGCATCAGGCGACGGGCGCCTCGGCGCGCCGGGCTTTCTCCTCGATCTGCTCGATTCTCACGAGGGGGACGAGGAGCCAGGCCGCCGCCGTCATGGCCGTCGAGATCAGCACGAGCGGGACATAGCCGAAGTGATCGTACAGCCGACCTCCCACGTTCTGGGAGGCCTGGGTGCCGGCGTTGTAGATCGACATCAGCAAGGCAAAGAAGGTCGCCTCCACGTGGCGGGGACAGGACTTGGCGGCCAGATCGAGGAAGGCGAGCTGGGTGATCATCCCGATGCAGCCGAACACGATGTCGATGGCGAGAGCCGACCACATGTCCCGATACAGGAGATAGGCCAGCGTGCCCGCCACCGCGATGCCGATCGAGAGGTTGATGAGCCGGCGTAACGGCATCCGCCGCGAGAGGGGAGCATAGATGAAGGCCCCGCCGATGGCGGCCACCGCGCCGAGCGCGCTCAGGTGACCGATGAACTGCTGAGAGAAGTGGAGCACGTCGGTCTGGTAGAAGAGCAGGGCGGGGCCGAAGGAGGGGCTGAAGGTGTAGAAGAAGAGAAAGCCTCCCACCACCCACACGTCCCGCTCACGCAGGGCGACGCGAATGGACGCCCAGGTCGTCCAGAACTCTCGGCGGGCGCCCGGGGCCGGCGCCTCGCGGACGACGAAGATGGCCATCAGCATCGAGATCAACGGGAAGCATGCCCCGAGGAAGAAGGCCAGCGGCAGGAGGCGATGCTCGGCCAGATAGCCGCCGAGGACACCCACGATGACGGTGGCCGTGGTGATGGCGGCCCACTGGACGGACTGGAAGGCGCCCGTGAGGCCGAGCGGCTTGCCGTTTTCCACCATGAGGGCGTCGACGAGCACGTCGGTGAACGCGAGGCCCACGGCCATGAGCGTGAAAAGGTAGGCCATGCGCCAGTAGGAGTGCTCGCCGGTGAGGCCGAGAGCGAGACCCGCCAGCCCCGCCGCGGCCGACGTCAGGAGCAAGTAGCTCTTCCGACGGTACCCGAACAGGGGGAGGAAATCCGAGAGGAGTCCGTACGCGGGTTTGATCAGCCACGGGATGATGGTGATGGCGAAGAAGTCGGCCACCTGTCCCGCGGAGAGCCCGCGGTCTTTCAGGGCGATCGTGATGGTCTGGATGGGCAGATACCACATGCCTTGCGAGAAATACACGATGGCGAAGAGGACGGCGAGCCGCTGCGCTTCCGGCGTCTGAAAAGGGAGGAGGCCCTTGAGCCGCGCGAGCATCACCGCACTATACAACGTGTGTTACGCTACTTCCTCCATGCGTGAAACGCGCCGGTCCGTCTGTCCGCACGATTGCCCGTCGCAGTGCGCCTTGTCCGTCACCGTCGAGGACGGCCGCGTGGCCGACGTCGCGGGCGACCCGACCCATCCCTTCACCCAGGGCGTGATCTGCGGCAAGGTGCACGACTACGCGGAGCGGCTCTACGCGCCCACTCGCGTGCCCACGCCGCTCCGGCGCGTGGGGGCCAAGGGCGAGGGACGATTCGAGCCCGTCTCGTGGGAGGCCGCCCTCGAGGAGATCGCCCACCGATGGCGGCGCATCATCGGCGAGTGGGGCGGCGAGGCGATCCTGCCCTACTCCTACGGCGGCACGCTCGGCCTCCTGCAGTACTGGGCGGGCCATCCCCTCTTCCACGCCCTCGGCGCCTCCCAGCTCGATCGCAGCATCTGCATCGCCACCGCCTATGCCGGGTGGGCGGCCACGCTCGGCACCGTGGCGGGCAACGACGCCGAGCAATTGGTGGACTCGGAGCTCGTCGTGCTGTGGGGCATCAATGCGAGCCACACTCACATCAACCTGATGACCCTCGTCAAGCGCGCGCGCAAGCGCGGCGCCTTCGTGGTCTGCATCGATCCCTACCGCACGGCCACCGCCCGCAGCGCGGATCTCTACCTGCAGCCGCGGCCGGGCACCGATGGCGCGCTCGCCCTGGGCATGATGCACGTGCTCATCGCCGAGGGCCTCATCGATCGCGACTATATCGGGCGCGCCACGCTCGGCTTCGCGCCGCTCGCGGAGTCGGTCCGGGCGTACGATCCCGCGCGTGTCTCCGGCATCACGGGGCTGAGCGCGGAGGAGATCGTGAGCCTGGCCCGCCGCTATGGCGCAACCCAGGCCTCCTTCCTGCGTGTCGGCATCGGCCTCTCCCGTCACGACAACGGCGGGGCGACCTGCCGCGCCATCGCGTGCCTGCCCGCGCTGACCGGCGCCTACGCGCACCCCGCGGGCGGCGCGCTCCTGTCCTCGTCGCGCAGCTTCGGTCTCGACCTGGGCGCCCTCGAGCGCCGCGATCTCATGCCGGCGCCGACCCCGCGGACGATCAACATGGTCCGGCTCGGGCGCGCGCTCACCGATGCCGACATGCGCCCGCCCGTCAAGGCTCTCTACGTCTACAACTCGAACCCGGCCTCCATCGCCCCCAACCAGGAGCTGGTCCTGCGCGGGCTCGCCCGCGAGGATCTCTTCGTGGTCGTGCACGAGCAGCACCTGACCGACACCACGGACTTTGCCGACATCGTGCTGCCCGCCACCACCTCCATGGAGCACGTGGACCTCTACAAGTCCTTCGGGCACCTCTACGTCCAGCTCGCGGAGCCCGTGGTCGAGCCCGTGGGCGAGGCGCGCTCGAACTGGCACACCGTGCGCCTCCTGGCCCGCGCCCTGGGCCTGAGTGATCCTCACTTCGCCAAGGACGAGCCGACCCTGATCCGGGAGGTGCTGGCCTCGGGCGACCCGACCGTCGAGGGGATCACGTACGAGCGTCTCCGCGAGGAACGGGCCGTGCGCCTCAACGTCGGCCGGCCCTACCTGCCCTTCGCGAACGGGGCGCCCACGCCGTCGGGGAAGGTGGAGTTCGTGTCGGAGAGCATGGCCGGGCTGGGCCACCCCGCGCTGCCCACCTATGTCCCGCTCGTGGAGGGTCCCGACAACGCCGAGCTCGCCCGGCGCTTTCCTCTCCAGTGCATCGTGCCGCCGAACCGGTTCTTCCTGAACTCGTCGTTCAGCCAGTCGGACCTCCTGCGCCGCCGCCAGAAGGGGCCGTCGGTCTTTCTCAGTCCCGTCGACGCGCGGGCGCGCGGGATCGAGGACGGCGAGACCGTGTACGTCGGCAGCGCGCGAGGCGGGGCCCGCTTCGCCGCCCTCATCACGGAGGACACGCGACCCGGGGTCGCGGTCATCGAAGGCATCTGGTGGTCCAAGCACCAGGCAGGGGGCCGGGGCGTCAACGCCATCACCGACGACCGCCTGGCGGATATCGGCGGGGGGCCCGCCCTCCACTCCAACCTCGTGGAAGTCCGCAAGCTGTGAGGTCGACCTCGGGAGCCGCGCCATGACCGCGAGCGCCGTCACGGCACGGGTTCGATATGCTCCCGTGGAAGGGGCGACCCAGATCTTCACGCCGCAGTTCTGCGCCTACCTCGCCGCGCTGCACGACGACTTCACGCCCCGGGTGCACGCGCTCCGGCGCCAGCGGGACGCTGTGCTGAGGCGCGCCGTGGAGCAGGGCACGCTGCCGGGGCCGCCGCCGCCGAGCGCGGCGACCACGGGCGACTGGAAGGTGCCGCCCGTGCCCGAGGACCTGCGGCGCCCCGGCATCGAGATCTCGGGGCCCTGCTCCATCACCAGCATGTTCATCAATGCGCTCAATCCGGGGCCAGAAGGGGAGCGCGCCGAAGGAGATCTGGACGACGACGAGGACTCCTCCGGTCACCGGCTCGTGGACACCGTGACGGCTGCCCTCAACCGTCTGGCCGCCGTGAACCGCGAGCTCGCGTTCACTGACGCCGCGCGCGGCCGGGACTATCGCATCGCGCCCGGGGAGCTGCCTTTCTTCATGCACCGCGAGCGTGGGCTTCACCTGGACGAGCCTGACGTCACGGTGGACGGCCGAGCCGTCCCCGCCGCCATCCTCGGCACGGCCCTGACCTTGTTCTTCGCCGGCCGCGCCCAGGCGGGGCGCGGGCAGGGCATCTACTTCTACCTCCCCAAGGTGGAGAGCGCTGAGGAGGTCGCCTGGTATCGCGATCTCTTCGACACGAGCCGGCGCCACCTGCCGTTCCTGGCCGACGCGACGATCCGGGCCATCCCCCTCGTGGAGTCGCTCCCCGCCGTCTATTTGATGGAAGAGATGCTCTATGCCCTGGGCCCGTACGCGGCCGGGCTCAATGCCGCGCGCTGGGACCTCAAGGCTTCCATCTTCGAGTTCGTGATGGCCGACCCCAAATCGGTGTGGCCGGATCGCTTCGGGGTGGACATCAAGACCACGCCCTTCCTCGCGAACATCTTCCGCCGCCTCGTGGCGATCTGCCTCAAGCGAGGCGCCGTGCCCATCGGCGGCATGGCCACGGCCTTGCCGAGCAATGATCCCGAGGTCAACCGGGTGGCGGGCGAGTCGATCCGCGCCGACAAGGAGTGGGAGGCGCAGCAGGGCTTCATCCGCGGGTGGGTCGCGCACATCTTCCACATGAAGACCGCGGGGGACCCCTTCAAGAAGCTCATCGGCTCGGGCTGGAAGCCGCCGGCGGCCATGTCCGATCCCGACCGCTATCCCGTCAGGATCGAGGTGCCCGCGGGCCCTGTCACGGTCGAGGGGACCCGCCGCAACGCGCGCATGGTCATCGAGTACGTCGAGGGGTGGCTCGGAGGCCGGGGCGCCAAGGGTATCGACAGCCTGGCGGGCAAGCCTGGCGTGCATCCCGCGCTCATGGAAGATCTCGCCACCGGGCGCATGTCGGTGGCCCAGATCGCTCAGCGCGTCCGGCACCATGCCATGGATTCCACTGATCCGTCGAAGGTCCACGATCTCGCCCTCGTCAAGCGCCTCCTCCATGAGGAAGTCGAGGACATCCTTCGTCTCACGAAGACCGCGGACGGCGAGACGGAGGCGCGCTATCGCAAGGCGGTGAGAGTCGCCATGCGGTGGATCCGGAACTACGCCGAGCTCGATTTTCGCAGCCTCGGCTCCTACACGCGCGCGGATCTGGAGCGGATCGCAGCAGCCCCCGACGCCTTCTAGGCGCAGGCGGCTGAAAAAGGCCCATCTGCTTCGTTGGCGAGCGCCGCGGCGCCCCTCAACGTACGTGGCAGTTCGAGCTGAGGGGCAAAGCCCGAGGCGAGGGCTGAGTGAGAACTACGCGTCGGGGGCCGCGGCGCTCGCCGCCTCGCATCTGGACCTTTTTGAGCCGCCTGTAGAAGGCTAGGCGGCGGAAGAGGAGCGGGGAAGGCCCAGGCTGTAGATGCCCTGGTGGCGGGCGATCATCAGGCTCCCGAAGCCCACCATGGTGCTCAGGCCGGCGAGGGCAACGCCCATCACGGTGCTGCGCGCCACCAGCGGACCACCGTGATCCCGTCCCTCCAGGTAGCGCACCATCACGTTCAGTCCGAACTCCGCCGACGCGCCCACGATCAGGGGCAAGCCCCACACGTTGGCCATGTTGAACTGGATGCCGAAGACACGCATGAGCCCGATGGTCCACAGGAGCCCGAGCACCAGGGGCAGGAGGGCAAGGAGCGTCTCCTTGATCCGCCTGATCATCAGGAACGAGAGCAGCCCGACCACGATGAAGGCGTAGATCGTGCCCTGGTAGTACGCACGCTCCATGTAGCCGAGGGCCTCGTAGGTGATGACGGGCGCCCCCGTCACCTCGGGATCCACGGACCGGAGCTCGCGCACGAAGGTGCGGGCGCCCTCGCGCTCCCAGATGTCCACCTTGGGATGGATCTGCAGCAGAAAGTCTCCGCGCTGGCCCATGAACTTCCGCCGGAGCTCCTCGGGCACGTCCCGAAGCTCGATCGGGCGCGGGTTCAGGTTGCGCTGGAGGTCGAAGAACTTGCCGATGAAATCTCGATAGAGCTGGGACTGGAGGTGGCTGAGGGCCGGCTCCGAGACCTCCCGGTCCGCCGTCTTCAAGGCCTTGAGGAGCCCCGCCGTCCGCTCTCGTAGCTGGCGGAGATCGGCGGGCAGCTTGGCGCCCGCCTCGGTGGCGAAGATGTCCAGGCGTCGCTTGAGCTCGCTGAGGGCGCGCCCCAGCCGCTCGAGATCCACGGGGCTCGAGCGACCCACGCGCACGGGCGCCACCACGGGCGCGAAGCTCTTGATGATGGCGATCTTCTCCGGCTGGCTATCGGGGATCACCCGCAAGACAGAATCGACCTCGGAGACCGAGGGGAGCATCTCGAAGGCCTTCTCTTTCCGTCGCAGCTCCTCCAGGCTCGTGGCCGAGGCCAGCCCGTTGAAGCCCGAGCGCCCGGTGGTGTCGAGAATCCGCCGCTCCCAGACCACCGACTCCGTGCCCTTGGCCTGGAGGTTCAGCAAGTTGTAGTCGAAGCCCACATAGGGCACGGCCCAGAGCGAGGCGAGGGTGGCGAGTCCCGCGGCGGTGAGGACGGCCTTCGGATGGCTCGTGAGCCGATCCAGCACCGGCACATGGATTCTCTCGAGGGCATGCGCCCTCGGCGCCTGGTTGCGCGGCCGATCGGCATGGTGCCGGTCCACCAGCACGAGAAGCGCCGGGAAGAGCGTCATCATGCCGAGCCACGCCATGAGGATGGCCGTGCCCGCGATGAAGCCGAGCTCCTGGATGCCGCGGAAATCCGTGAGCATCAGCACGTAGAAGGTGGCGCCGGCGGTGAGGGCGCCGAGGAGGATGCCGGGACCCGTCCGGGCCGCCGTCAGCTCGAGGGCCTCCTTGAGGTTGCGGCCGAGGAAGATCTCCTCCTCGTAGCGGAACAGGAAATAGATGCCGTAGTCGATGCCGATGCCGATCACGATGGAGATGAACATGACCGAGAAGATGGTCAGGTGCCCCACCGTGAGCGTGATGATGCCCAGCGACCACGCCAGGGTGGCGGCGAGCACGGCCAGCATGAGGAGTGGTTTGCCCACGCGCCAGAACGCCAGGAGGATGACGAGCAGGGTGAGGCCGAAGGCGAGCACGGTGGCCAGGGAGCTGTCGTGGAAGGCCGCCGTCATCTCGTCGTTGGACAGGGTCGGCCCGCCCGTGACGCCCGCCTGCACGTTCGGGAAGTCCCGCTTCAGGTCCGCCATGACGCCCCGGATGATCTCGATGGCCCGCCGGTCGCTGACGAAGCTTCCCTTGTCTCCGTGCGGCGTCTCTACCAGGACAAAGAGGAGACTCTTGTCGTCCGAGAGGAAGTACCCCGCCTCGGGCGAGCGGTCCCCCAGAGAGAAGAGCGTCCCCCACGGGGAGCGGTACGGGGTCGGCCGCTCCA
>QHSC01000342.1 GCA_003220345.1 Candidatus Rokuibacteriota bacterium
ATCCGCATCATGAGCGAGGACCTGGTGATCTTCCGCGACAAGCGCGGCAGCGTGGGGCTGCTCCAGCTCAACTGCGCGCACCGGGGCGCCTCGCTGGAGTACGGGCTCGTCAGCGAGCGCGGCATCCGCTGCTGCTATCACGGCTGGCTCTACGACGTGGACGGCAGGATTCTCGAGACGCCGGGCGAGCCCGCCTCCAGCACGCTCAAGGATCGGCTCTGCCAGGGCGCGTATCCCGTGCACGAGTACTGCGGGCTCATCTTCGCCTACATGGGACCGCCCGAGAGGAAGCCGGCGTTTCCGCTCTACGATACGTTCGATCTGCCCGGCCTGACTCTGATGCCCGCGGGCAAGTTCGCCCTGCCGTGCAACTGGCTCCAGATCAAGGACAACAGCATGGACCCGGTGCACACGTCGTTCCTCCACGCGATCTCGAGCGGCTATCAGTTCACGGAGGCCTTCGGCGCGCTCGCCGAGCTGGACTGGGAGGAGACGCCGTACGGGATGACCTACATCGCCACGCGGCGGCTGGGCGATCTGGTCTGGGTGCGCGTGGCGGACTTCATGGCGCCCAACGTCCACCAGTTCACGCGCGAGTTCGAGGACGCCACGCAGGAGAAGGCCGCGAGCCGGCCCGTGGTGATCCGCTGGGCCGTGCCCATCGACGACATGCACACGTGGAACATGGAGCTGGCCCAGGTGGATCCGGCGTGGGGGATGACAGCCGAGCTGATCGGCAGCCCCGGCTTCGGCCAGTCGGACGATCGGCCCTATGAAGAGCGCCAGCGGCACCCGGCGGACTACGACGCACAGTCGAGCCAGCGCGAGATCGCCGTGCACGCGCTGGAGCATCTGGCCTCGACGGATCGCGGCGTGCTCATGCTTCGCAAGATCGTGCGCGACGGGATTCGCGCCGTCGCCGCGGGCAGCGATCCGAAGGAGCTGCTACGCGCTCCCGGCCCGCCCATCGCCACCGCGTGCCAGGACCGGGTGCTCCGCATCCCGCCCGAGAAGGACGCGGAGGCGGACAAGCGCCTGTTGCGCGAGACGGGGCGCAAGGTGGCGCGGGGCGGTTAGTCGAAGCTCCCGCCTCGAGGGGGGATTGCCACCATGAAGCGGCGCACGTTCTTCGGGACCCCGCTCAGCGCGATCGCCTTCGGAAGCCTGCACACCGACACGGCTGCCGCCGCCGAAAAGGCTCCCGGACCGCCTCCGCTGGAGCCGCTCGTGTGGCCGGTCGTTGCGAAGCTGCCGCCCGGCATTCGATCGTTCGCCGGTCACACGGACACCGTGCCGGACATCGTCGGCCGGATCGGCACGCCAGCGAGCCTCGTGATCTTTACCGAGGGTAATCACCTGATGGTGTTGCTCAGCGATGACATCGTCGGCGCCTTCCCGGCGTGGGCCAGATCTCAGCCAGGCTACGCTGACCTCGATGTGGACAACATCGTGGTGGTGACCGTCCCCCAGCCCGTCGTCGTGCAGATGCTCCGCGCGGGAGGGATCGCGCTCGGCAACCTCACGCTCGACGTCAGCCGCAAGTCCGGGTTCTACCCCGATATCGTCATGGCCGGGCCAAACCCTTTGCGGCAGGTGCGCAAGCTTGGAGTGATCGAGCGGCAGGCGCGCTTCTTCTCGAAGAATCTCGGCCCCGCGCTGCTCGTGCGCAAAGGCAATCCGCTCGGGATCCACGGCCTCGCCGACGTCCCGCGCACAGGGGCGCGGACCGCGCTGCCGGATGCTCAGGAAGCGGACGCCCGGGCCAGGTACCGGGCTTCCCTCGACGGGCTGATCGGACACTCCGGAGCCGACGCCTTCTTCGCCGCGGAGGCGCCGCCCTTTCGGGGTCGCATCGGCATCGTGCATCGGGATCTTCCCGAGATGATCGCCCGCGGCTATGCCGATGTGGCCCTCACGCAGTATCACCTCATCTCCTACTGGACACGGATCTTCCCGGATCACTTCGAGCTCGTGCCCATCTCGGGCGCAGGGCAATTCTTCGTGAAGATCGCTCTGGCGCACAGCGTGGATCCGCTCCGTCGCCGCGCCGGCAAGGCCTTCGAGGAGTTCTTCTTCGCTCGGGCGAGAGAGGTGTATCCTCGATACGACTTCGCGCGCATGACCGACGACGAGTATGGTGCCAGCCTAGCCCTCGATTGATCGCTCCTTCGCCGCGGGCTGCTCGACAGGCAGGTCGCATTCTTACTGCTTGAACCATTCGAACTTTGGCAAGGCGACCAAATGGTTCCCTGTCAAGCACCCAGGGCGGCGCGTTTGCTTGTCAACCTCGAGTTGGAGGGATACCCTCCGGCCACCATGCCTGAGCTGCCGGACGTCACCGTTTACCTCGAGGCCCTCGAGGCCCGCGTGCTCGGGGCGCGGCTCGAGCGCGTCAGGCTCGCCAGCCCCTTCGTGCTGCGATCGTTCAATCCACCCCTCTCGGCGGCAAGCGGCCGCGTCGTCACGAGCCTCCGGCGGCTCGGCAAGCGCGTCGTCTTCGCCCTCGAGGGCGATCTCTTCCTCGTCATCCACCTGATGATCGCGGGCCGGCTGCACTGGAAGCCCGCGGGCGCCAAGGTGCCGGGCAAGGTCGGCCTGGCGGCCTTTGACTTCTCCACGGGCACGCTCACGCTGACCGAGGCGGGGACGAAGAAGCGCGCGGCCATTCATCTGGTCGAGAGCGAGGCGGCGCTCCGAGCGCTGGCGCCCGAGGGGCTCGAGGTGCTCGGCAGCGACGCCGCGGCCTTTCGCGCGGCGCTCGAGAGGGAGAACCACACGATCAAGCGCGCGCTGACCGATCCCTACATCCTCGCGGGCATCGGCAACGCGTACTCCGACGAGATCCTCCACCGCGCGCGGCTCTCGCCCGTGAAGCAGACACGGAGCATGAGCGACGAGGAGCACGCGCGGCTCTTCGAGGCGACGCGCGCGACACTGCTCGAGTGGATCGAGCGGCTCAGGCGGGAAGCCGGCGGCGAATTTCCCGAGGGCGTGACGGCCTTCCGGCCGCAGATGGCCGTCCACGGCCGCTACGGCAAGCCCTGCCCCGTGTGCGGCGCGCCCGTGCAGCGCATCCGCCACGCCGACAACGAGACCAACTACTGCGCCCGGTGCCAGACGGGCGGCAAGCTCCTGGCCGATCGCGCGCTCTCGCGGCTCTTGCGGGCGGACTGGCCGAGGACGCTCGAGGAGATGGAAGAGCGCCGCGGCCGCGCGCCCCAGAGTAAGATAGGCGGGCCCACCCGGAGGGGGCGCTCATGATCACAGCCGCCGAACTGGTCCAGGTCGGCCTCAAGCAGCTCCACACGAGCATGGACAAGCAGCTCGACGGCATCACCCCCGAGCAGCTCCACGCCGTCCCCGGCAACAATCCCAAGGCCAACACGATCATGTGGGGCATCTGGCATTACGTGCGCACCGAGGACAACGTGGTGCGCTACATCCTGCAGAACAAGAAGGTGCCCCAGTGGATCGAGGGTGGCTACGCGGAAAAGCTGGGCCTGCCCCCCAATGCCCAGGGCACGGGCATGTCGACGGCGGAGGCGCAGGCGCTCCGGATCAAGGACATCCCCCTCTTCAAGGAGTACATGCAGAAGGTGTGGGCGGACACCGACGCGCTCCTGGCCAAGAACGATCCCGCCCTACTCGACCGCAACGTGACCATCAGGCCGCTCGGCGAGATGCACGCCATGCGCGCGCTGGGCCAAGTCTGCCTGACCCATGGCATGACCCACTTCGGCGAGATCGAGCTGGCGCGCACGCTGGTGGGCGCCGGAGCCGTCAACACCGTCTAGCGTTACCGCAATCATGCGCCTTCCCGCGCGACGTCTCGGCACCGGTCTTGCCCTCGCTGCGGCACTCCTCGCGCCCGCGACGGCGCTCGCGGAGATCCAGCTGCCGCCCGGCTTCTCCGTCAAGGTGTACGTGACGGGCGAGGGATTCGAGACGACGGGCGGGGCGGGGGGACGCGGCATTCCCACCACGCCTACCCTGGCCGTGGATCCCACGGGCGCGCTCTACCTCGCGCGGGGCGGGCGGCGGTACAGCGCCGGCGAGTTCGACTACCTCCAGCGCATGTACCGTATCCCGCCCGGCGGGGCGCGCCTCACGCCCGCCACCGAGGAGCGCTACTTCCACGGCCCGCCGCTGATCAACGCGCAGGTGATGGGCGCGCGGGGCGGGCGCGAGCTCCTCGTCAGCACGTTCGACCGCGATCGCCGCGTCGGCGTGCTCTACCGGCTGGCCAGCGGGCGCATCCAGCTCTTCGCGGGGGGCACGCCGGAGCGTGGGCTGCCGCCGGCGCTCGTTCAGCCGGAGGGCGCGGCCGTCGACGCCGCCGGCCACGTGTATGTCGCCGACCGCGAGCGCGGGGTGGTGGTGCGCCTCGACGCCGGTGGCAACCTGCTCGACGCGGGTTACGTGCGCGTCACGCGCCCGCGCGCGCTCGTGGTGGACGAGACCGATCACCTCTGGATCGGCAGCGATGGCACCGCGGAGGCGCCCTGGCAGCCCGGTCCCGGCGAGCTCTGGCGGGTGAGCCCCGGCGGCGAGCGCCGGCTCGTGCTCGAAGGACCCATGGCCCAGGGGCTCGCGCCCGGCCCGGGCGGCGTCGTCTTCGTGGCCGACCGTCAGAAGGGCGAGATCTTCGCGGTGAGCCCTGATGGAAGCCGGATGAGCCTCGCGCGCTTCACCGATGGCGACGCGCCTCGCGGGCTCACCTTCGTGCCGATCACCGCGGAGACGCGGGCCGGCGGGCTGGCGGGCGATCTCCTCGTCGCCGTCACGCGCAGCGGCAGCTTCCAGCTGAACGACATCGTGCGCATCTCCGGGCCGTTCGCGGATCTGATCCAGAGCCGCCTGGGCGCCACGGGCCGATGAAGCCGTTTCGCTTCGGGATCAACGCGCGCGACGCCAGGTCGCGGGCGGAGTGGCAGGACAAGGCGCGCAAGATCGAGGCGCTCGGCTACTCGACCCTGATGGTGCCCGACCATCTATGGCCCGTTCTCGCGCCCATACCGGCCCTGGTCAGCGCCGCTGCCGCCACGACCACGCTCCGGGTGGGCACGAACGTCATCAACAATGACCTCCGGCATCCGGTGGTCCTCGCGCGTGAGGCGGCGACGGTGGATCTCTTGACTGATGGCCGACTCGAGCTCGGACTGGGAGCCGGATACGTGCGGTCAGAATACGATCAGGCGGGGCTCCGTTTCGATCGAGGAGGCGTCCGGGTCGAACGGCTCGCCGAATCGCTCACGATCGTCAAGGAGTTGCTGCGTGGAGGGGAAGTCGACTTCGCCGGCCAGCACTATCGAGTTACCGGCCACAAGATCCACCCTCTACCGATCCAGCGGCCCCATCCGCCAATCACGATCGGTGGCAACGGCCCACGCCTCCTCACGCTGGCTGCGAAGGAGGCCGACACCGTGAACTTCACGGGCATCACGTTCGCGCGCGGCGGTACGGAGCACGATATGTCCGCGTGGAGGGTGCCCGCCATCGATGAGCGCATGCGGCTCGTGCGCGAGGCTGCGGGAGAGCGCTTCGATAGTCTCGAGCTGAGTGCGCAGATC
>QHSC01000042.1 GCA_003220345.1 Candidatus Rokuibacteriota bacterium
CGGGGTCAGGTGATTGCCCGGCATCGGCTTGACAAGCGCATCGTGCATGGCATACAGGACCCAGAACGGAGTGAGGACGCCCACCACCTCGGCAGGATCGAACCAGGCGGGAGCCAAGGTGACGTACAATGCCCAGCGCATCTCCCCTTCTGGCTTGGTCTGCGCTGCCGCGGGGTTGGAAAGGCCGCCGGCGAGCAGGAGGGAGAGCAGCATCCCGTGGACCAGGGCTCGTCTCGACATGCGATGCATGGTCTCTTCCTCCCGTGGCACTTGGACGGAGCAGTCTGACGACTGACCAGAGTGCGAGTCTTCTTACCGCGTCCGCTCCGGCAAACGCAAGTCCCAACGCGGCGCACGGCTCTGCCCGCCGAGCTCCCGGTGGCCTGGGCATGATCCCAACGTGGACGCTGGTCTCGCGCTGGTTTGATGTTGCACGCTTGCCAATCGAGATCAGGATTGTCCCTGCAGGTGCGCTGAAGGACATATCCTCCTGACACCAAGGTGGCCGCGCTCGCTGAGATTCGGGCGTCGTACTTTTCTTGGCAGCTTCCTGTGGACCTCCATTGTCTTGCGAAGGCCAAAAGGGACCTTGGCCCAGTCCCCGACGCCTGGTCCCCTGGATGCCGCATCGCTGGCGACCCTCGAGGCGGTCGCGGACAGCATTGTTCCTCGCGATCAAGACCCCGGAGCGCTGGACGCGGGAGTTCCGACGCTCATCATCGCTCACCTGACCACCCACCCTTCCGCTCTCACCCTGTATCGCGCGGGGCTCGGCCTCCTCGAGGGTCTGGCTCGCCGGGCCGGAACTTCCTCGTTCCAAGCGCTCGACGGACCGGGCCGCGAGCGGATCCTCCTGTCGCTCGCAAGCGGCGCCGGCGACTCTCGGGGGCTGGCCGAAGAGTTCTTCATTCGGGTCAGACGGGATGTTCTCGCATTCTACTGGGGCTCCGTCGTGGGACAGGGCACCGTCGGGTATCGCCCGCCGGTGGCGGGTTACTCCGAGTACGCAGATCCACCGGCCCGACCAAGAGGGCCAGGCCAGTGATCGCCGCCACCAAACAGGAAGCATTCGACGCGGTGGTCGTCGGCTCGGGGGCCGGCGGAGGATTCGCCGCGATGGGCCTCGCCGAGGCCGGGATGCGCGTCTTGCTTCTCGAGCGTGGGCGGAGCTTCGAGCCCGCCAGGGATTTCCCCATGAATCACCCGGACTGGGAGCTCCGTCCGCGGGCATTCCGGGACACGGAGACCCCCACTGGCGACGCAAGCATCGTGCTCGAGGAGGGTGCGTTGCTGGATCAGCGTTATGCGCACCTCGCTTCGTCGAGTCGGCCGAGTGAAGCGCTCAAGCCACGATCCCGCCGTGCGCCGTTCCGATACGAACGAGTGTTCGGGCTCGGGGGGACAACGCTGCACTATCAGGGGGAAGCTCATAGGTTCCCCGACCATGCCTTCCGTCCGGCGAGCCTCTACGGATTCGGCGTGGATTGGCCGTTGAGCCATGGCGATCTTGCCCCGTATTACGAGCGCGCAGAGCACGTCCTTGGCGTGGCCGGCGATCCGGCCAACCCTTTCAAGCCTCCGCGGGGACCCTTCCCGACCCCTGCCCATCGGCTCTCCTATGCCAGCCAGCGCATCGCGGCGGGCGCCGCGAAGCTCGGCTGGGCGTTGCTGCCGAATTCACTGGCGCTTCCAACCCGCAGTGTTGACGGGCGGCGACCCTGCCAGCGGAGTGGGGGATGCGCCCAGGGCTGCATCTTCGGCGCCAAGTCCAGCGTCGATCTGACGGCGATTCGGCGGGCCGAACGGACGGGCAGGCTCCAGGTCGAAACTGGATCCCGAGTGCTCGCACTGGAAATGGGCCACGATGGAAGAGTCGCGGGTATCCTCTACCGCCGCGCGAACAGCCTCTACCGGGCGCGAGCCCGAGTCACCGTGCTGGCGATGGGAGCCGTTGAAACGCCTCGCCTTCTCCTGGCAAGCCGCTCCGCCAGCCAGCCCTACGGCATCGCGAATAGCTCCGGTCTCGTCGGCCGATTTCTCCTGGAGACTCTCCTCTCTGAGGTCACCGTCAGGTTCGATGAGCGGATCGATGCCTACAAGGGCCCGCCGATCGACTCGCGCATTTGGAACTTTTCTCGTCCGAGTCTGGACGGGAGTGTGCGTTCGGGCTACGTCCTCGGAGTGTCGGGCACACTGGGGGGGTTCCACGGTCCCATCTCGCATGCTCTTCTCTTGCCTGGCCTCGGCCGCGCACATAAGGACGCGATGCGTTCACACTTCGGCGCCGTGGTCACCCTGTTCGGCATCGCCGAACAGGAGCCCCGGGCCGGGAACCGCGTGACACTGGCCGACACGAAGGATTCCGACGGAGTCCCCCTCGTTCGCATCGAGTCGGCGCACTCCGAGACCGATCTCCTCGCCTTGGATGCAATGCTCGCGCGAGCCAAAGAGCTTGCGCGCTCGTCCGGCGCAGTTGAGGTGCTTCGGCAGGCCACGACCTACGACCTGCCGGCAGCTACCCACGTTGGAGGCTCGTGCCGCATGGGGACGGACCCCCGCGCGTCCGTCGTGACCGCCTACGGTCGCTCCCACGACGTTCAGAACCTGTTCATTGCCGACGCGAGTGTCCTTCCCGGCCAGGGCGCCGGGGATTCTCCGTCACTCAGCATCCAGGCCCTTGCCCTCCGCACAGCCGAGCACATCGTGACCCTGGCGCGTCGGCGGGAGCTCTAGCCGGCTTTCAGCCAAAGCGCTTCGGAACTGTCGAACAGCCTTACGGATTGGCGAAGGCATTCTGGAGACCGCCCTGGAAGTCCGCGACTTTTCGCGCTTGTGCCAGTGGGCATGAGGAATGCTGCTCTTGTATCGGCGCTGACCGTGCCCGGCAGGCTCCGCAATCATCCGGGAGGGAAGAACATGACGACCTACGCCAAGCTTCGGATCATAGGTCTCTTGGCCTTGGCACTGGTGGGGCTCGTCAGCGGGGTCGGCTGGGCAGGCGCCGTCATCGAGGTGCGCATCGATGACCTCACGGATACTCCCGGTGTCACTCTGTTCAGTTTTCCTACTCCTGCTTTTTCTCCGACGATCCTCCCGGACACTGCCGGCGAATTCCTCCACTTCACGCTGCCCGCGTCCCCGAGCTCGTTGGGCACCATTTTCTACAGTGACCTGTTTGAAGACGTGGTCGGAGGAACGCTCAGCGACCGATTGCTGGTGATCTACGCTGCCAATAGCTCTACCGTCGATGTGAGATTTGCGTCCGATCCCGCGAGCATCATTCTGCCACCCGGAGCCTCCAACTTCGTGAACCGCGTCGAGGATGGGACATTTCAGTTCCTCGGTCCGTTCCAGATATACATCTTCGAAGTGAAATCGGACCGGTCGGACGTGCCGGCGCCGGCCACCCTCTTTCTCCTCGGCTCCGGACTCGCCGCGTTGGGTGGAGCGGCGTGGAGGCGCTGCCGCCGAGCATAGACGACCCGCCGCAGTACTGGTTTCTCTCACGGGCGTCGAGGCAGGCCTCGGCGCCCGCCGTGTGCTCGTAGCAGACGTTTCCCTGAGCTTCGCCCTGCCAAAGATGTGGTAGCTTCTCGAGCACGAAGACAGCGTTCCCGAAAGTCTCCAGCGGAGGTATCGAGATGCGTGGTTCGTCTCGGCTCGTGGCAGCCGCCTTCACCTTTGCTCTGATCTGGGCCGGCCTGTCGCCGGCGCTCGCCGCTCCGCCGGACGGCACCATGGCCATCGGCGTGCACGTGACGCTCGTCTCGCGGTGGCTCGATCCCGCGGAGACGGAGGCGCTCATCACCCCGTTCATGGTCCTCTACGCGCTGCACGACGGACTGGTCAAGCCCATGCCGGGTGGGATCAACACCCCGAGCCTGGCCGAGTCGTGGACGGTGTCCAAGGACGGGATCACCTATGAGTTCGTTCTCCGCAAGGGCGCCAAGTTCCACAACGGCGATCCCGTCACCGCGGAGGACGTGAAGTTCTCGTACGAACGGTACAAGGGCAGCGGCGCCGGGCTCCTGAGGGAAAAGGTCAAGGACGTGCAGGTGGTGGCCCCCAATCGCGTCCGCTTCGTCCTCAAGGAAGCGTGGCCGGACTTCATGTCCTTCTATGGCACCTCGGCCACCGGCGCGGGCTGGATCGTCCCGAAGAAGTACGTCGAGAAGGTCGGCGACGACGGGTTCAAGAAATCCCCCGTGGGCGCGGGGCCCTACAAGTTCGTCTCCTTCAACCCGGGCGTCGAGCTGGTCCTCGAAGCCTTTCCCGAGTACTGGCGCAAGGCGCCGTCGGTCAAGCGGCTGGTCATGCGCAGCATTCCCGACGAGGCGACGCGGGCGGCCTCCGTGAGGACGGGCGAGGTGGACATCGCGTATCTCTTCACCGGGCCGACGGCCGAGCAGCTCCGCCGCGCGCCCGGCATGAAGGTGGTCGCGCCCCTCGTCTACGGCGTCTACTGGCTGGACTTCCTCGACCAGTGGGACCCGAAGTCTCCCTGGCACGATCGCCGCGTGCGGCTGGCCGCGAGCCTCGCCATCGACCGGCCCGCCCTCAACCAGGCGGAGATGCTCGGCATGGGGAAGCTGACGGGCGCCTTCGTCCCCTCGACCTTCGAGTTCGCCCTGCCCATCGAGCCGCCCCCGCTCGATCCTCGTCGCGCCAAGCAGCTCCTCGCCGAAGCCGGGTATCCGAACGGCTTCGATGCCGGCGACCTGACACCGCTTCCCCCCTACACCTCGCTGGCCGAGGAAGTGGGGGGATTTCTCGGCGGAATCGGCATCCGCACCAGAGTGCGGACCATGGAGCGCGCGACCTTCCTCAGCTCCTGGCGCGAGAAGAAGATCAAGGGTCTTCTCATCGGCGCGACGGGCGCGGCCGGCAATGCCGCCGCGCGCCTCGAGCCGTTCTTCACCAAGGGCGGCATCTACGCATACGGGTCGCTGCCGGAGATCGACGACCTCTTCCAGCGGCAGGCCAAGGAGCTGGATCGCAAGCAGCGCGAGGCCCATCTCCACCACATCCAGCGCATCGTCTCCGATCGCGTGCTCGTGGCGCCGCTCTTCCAGCAAGGCTTCATCTGGGGCGTGGGCCCGCGCGTCGAGGTGGCCGCCGCGGGATTGATCCAGGGCTACCCGTACGTGGGACCCGCCGAGGACTTGAAGCTCCGCTAAGGAAAGAGAGGCCACCCATGTTCGGCTGGCGCGCGCGCATCGGCGTGCTCCTCCCGCCCGGCAATCCCACGGTGGAGCCCGAGCTCTGCGGCATGGCGCCCACCGGGGTCAGCGTGCACTTCGCGCGAATGGAGGCGCCGCCGTCCCTCGGCCCCGCGGGAGGCGCGGCCGGCATGGAAGAGCGCACGCGCGCCTATCGCGAGGGATTGGAGGGGCCGGCCCGGGCCCTCGGCGAGGTCCGTCCCGCCGTCATCGTCCTTGCCCACACCGCGTCGAGCTACGCGCTCGGCTTCGGCAATGACCAGCCCCTCGCCGATCGCATCGCCTCGCTGAGCGGCGCGCCCGCACTCCTGGCCGCGCACGCGGTGCGGGCCGCCCTCCAGCATTTCGGGATCAAGCGGCTCGCCCTCGGCACGCCGTACCCGGAGGCGATCAGCGCGCAGGGCAAGGCCTACTGGGATGGCGCGGGCTTCGAGATCGCCGGCTATCATCGGCTCACCGACGTCAAGGACATCTACGCCGAGAGCGAGGAGCGCGCGTATCTGCTCGCGCGTCAGGCCGACGCGCGCGACGCCGAGGCCGTCCTCCTGAGCGGCACCGGGTTGCCCACGGTGGCGGTGCTCGAGATGCTCGAGCGTGATCTCGGCAAGCCGGTGATCAGCAGCAACCAGGCGTGTCTGTGGCAGGCCTTGCGGATGGCCGGCGTCCGCGGGGCCATTTCCGGCTTCGGCCGCCTCTTGCGGGAGCTCTGAGAGGGTCCCATGACCTATACATCGATCAACTTCAGGCAGAAGCTCGGACTGTTCGACGAGCGATGGGCGCCGAAGGTCATCGCGGAAATGAACGACTATCAATTCAAGATCGTGAAGCTGCAGGGCGATTTCATCTGGCATGACCACAAGGACACCGACGAGACCTTCATCGTCCTCGAAGGCGATCTGCGGATCGACTTCCGCGACGGCGCCGTCCACGTTGCGACCGGCGAGATGTTCGTCGTTCCCAAGGGCGTCGAGCACAAGCCCTACGCGGAAGGCGAGGTCAAGCTCCTGCTCATCGAGCCGCGCGGGGTGCTCAACACGGGGCATGAGGGTGGCGAACGGACGGCCGAGAATGACGTCTGGATCTGAGGCCGCTCAGATCGTCGTGGATCCCGGATCGAGCCCGAGCAGGAGTCGCCCCGCCAGCTCGTAGGTATCCGGCGCCACCCACACGTGCGCGGCCGCCGTGTGGGCATCCCGCAGGCAGCGATCGAGCCGGCTCGTCGCGTAGATCGCGCTGGCCCCGCCCGCGCTGTACATGAGATCCACGGCCTCCGAGGCATTGGTCATGGCCTGCGCGATGGCCAGACGATAGATCGCGCGCTGCCCGGGTGACGGCCGCTCGCCGCGGCACACGGTCTCCCACAGATCACGCGTCGCCTCGCGCACATAGGCGCGCCCCGAGCCGACGAGGGCCTCGGCCCGGGCGACCTTGGCCTGGATGGTCGTGCGCGAGGCGAGCCGACCCTCGGCGGGAAGCCACGTCGCCTCCTTTCCGCCGGCGAGCGCGATGAACTCGTCGATGGCCACGCGTCCGATGCCGAGGCCGAGAGCGGCGTGGGCGACGTGGGTCCAGCCCACGAACTGGTAAAGCGGCTGGGGGCGGAGCGACTCCTCGGAGGCGCCGTGGACGCGCTCCTCCGGGATGAAGACATCGGTGATGGTGAAGTCGTGGCTCCCCGTCCCGCGCATGCCGGTGGTGCGCCAGGTGTCCACCGCCTTGGCATCCGAGGCGGGCAGCACGCAGCGCAGATACACGGGCCGCCCGTCGGACCCGCGCCGCGGCTGATCCCCGTCGTAGAGATGACAGCCGACATGGATCCAGCCCGCGAGGAGAATGTTGCTCCCTTGCGTCCAGCGCCCGGTCAGCCGGTACCCGCCCGGCACGGGCAGGGCGCGGCCTTTCGGCGGGCCCGAGCCCGCCATGATCGTCTGCCGCGGCGAGGTGAACATCGGGGCGAGAATCTCGTCAGGCAGGCCGCGCACGGTGATCGCAATGGTGCTGGTGGAGATCAGCACGCTCCAGGCCGCCGCGCTGTCCGCCTGTGCCAGGGCTTCGATCACGTCGAAGTACGCCAGCGGATCCATCTCTCCTCCGCCGAGCGAGCGGGGCAGCAGGAGACGATAGAGCCCGGCATCGGCCATGGCCTGCACGAGCGGCTCGGTCAGCGAGCGCTCGCTCTCCACCTCGTCCGAGGCGGCCCGCAGCCGGGGCGCCAGCGCCTTCACCGCGGCGAGCACATCGTCACGCGCATAGCTCGGGCCAGCCCCTCCTGGCCCGCGCGTGGACGGAGGCGTCATCGCGCTAGAGGCGGGTCTCGTCGACCGAGAGACCGAGCCAGTGGCGGCCGACCAGCTCGTAGTTGGCGAGGCGTGACTGGATGTGCTGGCTGATGACGTGGATGTCCTGGAAATGGCGCTGGATGAGATGGCTCTCGTAGACCGCCGTCGCGCCCGCGGCATTGTAGACGATGTCCACGACCTGGACGGCGAGGCGAATGGCGTGCGTGGTGGCCAGACGCAGCGTCGCGCGCTGGTCCAGGCTGATGGTGCCCGTCGCGCTCAGATGGGCCCAGATGTCGCGGACGGTCTCGGTCAGGAAGGCGCGCCCCGTGCGCACGTAGGCCTCGGCGTGGCCGATGTCCGACTGGACGAGGGGCTGATCGCGTAGCAACCCGACGACGGAACGCGGCGTCTTGGCCCCCGCCAGCTCGACGAAGGCGTCGATCGCGGAGCGCGCCACCCCGAGGGCCACCGCGGCGTCACCGGAGGCGAAGGCCAGCGTGCGCGGAATCTGGTAGAGCGGGCCGGGCTCCAGCAATCGCGCCGCCGTCGACAGCACCGTGCGCGCCTCGGGCACGAAGACGTCGTGCACCGCGAAGTGGTGGGTGCCCGTGCCCCGCATGCCGCGGACCTGCCAGGTGTCCAGCCGCTCGGCCTCGGCAACGGGCACGAAGAGATAGCGGGTCTCGGGCTGGCCGTCGGGCAGGAGCCTGAGCTGGCCGTTCTCGAAGACCTGGGCATGGGAGGCCTGCCAGGCCGCGTGCCGGCACCCCGTGCTGAAGCCCTGGCGTCCCGTCACCCGGTAGCCGCCCGGGACGACCACCGCCTTGGCCGTCGCGCCAGGCGTATTCGCCACCACGGCCCGCGGTGTGTCGATCCAGATGGCGCGCGCGGCCGCCGGGGGCATCCGCGCCGCGTACGTCGCGAAGATCGCGCCCTGGTTGATGGCCCACGCGGTGCTCGCATCGGCTTTGCCCAGCTCCTCGATCACCTGGATGTACGTGGGCAGGTCGAGCTCGCCGCCCCCCAGGCTGCGCGGCACGGCGAGATGAAAGAATCCCGCGTCGGCCAGCGCCTCGAAGAGCGGCCGCGGCAGCTCCCGCTCGGCCTCGGTCTCGTCCGCGCAGGATCGAACCATCGGAGCCAGCTTCCGCGCGGCGTCGAGCGGCGATTGAGTCTCGTTGGGGGTCATGGCGCGGCACGAGCTCCTCTGGAGGATTGGATGTGAGCGACGCCAGGGCGCCCGACGAGTCGAGCCGCCATCGGCATCATTGCAGGACCTCCGTCAGGATGCGCCCATCCGCGGGTCGCGCGGGCAGACCCAGGAGGCGCGCCACCGTCGGCGCCACGTCGATGAGTCGCATGGCCGGCAGCGTCACCCCGGCGCGAACGCCCGCGCCAGCGGCGACGAACCCGGTGGCCATCTCCGCTCGCGAGGGAAGGTATCCGTGCTGCCCGCCCGACGCGGGCCGGCTGAGCCCGCGATTGCACGCATCGCCCATCGCGTAGCCGGACACCGCGTCGAGGGCGAAGGCCGCGCCTTCCATGGCGCCGAGGGCGTCGAGCTCGACTCTCGGCACGATCGCGTAGCGGCCGGCGCCGGCCGCGCGCAGGGCCGACTCGGCGGCCTGGGTGGCCCTCGCGTCCCCGCGCGGATTGACGAAGACGGCGGCGGATCCACCCGCCACGTGCGCCGTCGCGCGCCACGTCGCTCCGGGCTTCGGGCAGCCGCGCAGTCCGGCTCGCGCGAGCAGGTAGTTGGGGAAGACTTCCTGGCGGATATTCGAAAATCCGTGATCGCCCGTCACCACCACGGCCGTCCGGCTCGAGAGCCCCGCCTCGCTCACCGCCTCCAGGATCGAGGCGAGGTGCCCGTCCACGCGTCCCACCGCGCGCTTCACCTCGTCGGCGTCGCGCCCGTGCTGGTGCTGGAAGTGGTCGGTCTGATCGAGGTGCA
Organism: Candidatus Rokuibacteriota bacterium; assembly: GCA_003220345.1. Lineage (GTDB taxonomy): Bacteria > Methylomirabilota > Methylomirabilia > Rokubacteriales > CSP1-6 > AR37. The sequence continues at coordinate 9,456 of QHSC01000042.1, forward strand.
GGAGCAGCAGATGCGGCTGCGCGCGGCGCACGAGCCCCGCCGCCGTCGCGGCCATGAGCGCGTCCCACGTGACGTCGTCCTTGAGGGCCGCCACCGAAGGCGTCACCCGGGCGAGGGCGAAGAGACCGGTGGTCGTCGCCTGCGCGAGCTTGGCCAACCCCGCCTCGTTGGCGGGATAGTCGCCCCCCGTCACGAGGAGATCGATCTGAGCGAAATGTGTGGTCGGCCAGTTGAGGCTCGCCGTGCGCAGGCCGGCGGTTCGCGCCCACATCCAGAGTGAGGGCGCCCGGAGCTCGCTCGCGTCCTCGTACCAGCCGCCGCGCGTTCCGTCGGGTTCGAAGCGCACGTTGAAGATGATGCCGTGCCGATTCGGCCGCAGCCCGGTCAGGATGGTCGCGTGGCTCGGATTGGTGTTCGACGGGAAGACCGGCTCCACGGTCTGAGCCCGCGCGCCGCTCGCCGCGAGCTTCCTCAAGATGGGCGCCGGATACCCGGAGTCCAGGTAGAACTCCGGCCGGAGCCCGTCGATCGAGATCAGGATCACGTGCCGTGCCGGCGGCTGCTCGGTGGAGAGCGGGGTCGCGCAGGCGGTCACCAGTATGAACAGCAGCAGCAGCGGCAGAGAACCAACGGCCGGACGCATCCTAGTCCTCGCGGTTGGCCACCCGGGGCCCGCCGCTCACATAGATGGTCTCGCCGGTCATGAAGTTCGCCTGGTCAGAGGCCGCGAAGATCACCGCCCAGGCGATCTCCTCGGGACGGCCGAGCCGCTGGAGCGGCACGTCGCGCGAGGCCTGGGCGATCATCGCGGGAGTCTTCCACACCTCGAGCACGCCTTCCGTCTCCACGGGCCCCGGGGCCACGGCGTTGACGGTGATGCCGTGCTTGGCCCATTCGGCTCCGAGGCTCTGCGTCAGCACGTTCACCGCCGCCTTGGTCGCCGCGTAGCAGGCCATACCTCGGGAGCCCGTGCGCCCGGCCACCGAGCTGACATTGACGATCTTGCCCGCGCGCTGCCGGATCATCACGCGCCCCGCGGCCTGCGAGAAGAGAAAGACGCCGGTGAGATTCGTCTGCACCATGGCGTCCCACTCCTGGCGGGGAAGATCCTCGAGGGGCGCGCGGATCCGGTAGCCGGCATTGTTGACGAGGAGATCGATGCGCCCGAACGTCTTCACGGTTCGGGCCACGGCCTCCTCCACCTGCCCCGCGTCGCCCACGTCGCAGGCGAGGGCCAGGGCCTGCCGCCCCTGCGCGCGCACCTCGGCGGCCACCGTCTCCAGCGACGGGAGCCGGCGGCTGCAGGCCACGACATGCGCACCGACCTTGGCCAGCTCAACGGCGATGGCGCGCCCGATGCCCTGGCTGGCCCCCGTCACGATGGCGACGCGGTCACGGAGAGTGTCGGCGGAAAAACCCATGAAGTCAGAGCATATCAGCTTCCCCGCGAGGATCGATCACTGAATGACCGAGCGCGGTGTGGCCACGATACGCGTGACCTTGATCTGCTCGCGATCGATCAGGGTCGGCACCTTGGGCGCGATCTCGTTCTTCCAGTAGTCGCTCTGGTACACAACGTCATAGAGGCGCTTGCGCTCCGCCTCGCTCTCGAATCTCCGGATCCACACGTAGATGCTCTCGTCTTCCTCCCCCACGAAGCTGCCGAGGACGACCATGCCCATCTTGACCTGGAAGGGGATGATCTCCTCCTCCATGCACTTGACCCAGCTCTCGCGCTGCCCCGGCCGGACGTGATACTGCCTGAGCTCGAAGAACATGCTTGCCTCCCCTGGTTGATGGTGTGTTCACCCTTGCTCCCTCCCTCTTTCCCTCTCCCCCATCGGGGGAGAGGGCAGGGTGAGGGGGCGGTCGAGTCCTCTAGGCGAGATGATCCGCAAGAGCCCCATGTCCATTCTGCCGCGCGTAGTCCCCCGCCGTGTGTCCCTTCTCGTCTCGCATGGTCCGATCGGCGCCATGCTCGAGCAGGAGATCGACCATCTCGGTCTGGCCGTTCAGAGCAGCTTCCATCAGCGGGGTGAATCCCATGCCGCTGGTGCCTTGCCGGGCGTTCACGGGCGCGCCCCGCTCGAGGAGCAGGCGAGCGATGAGAACCGAGCGCGCCGCCGCCGCGGAGTGCAACGGCATGACGCGCATACCGTTCGAGGATGCCGCATCGACCCGCGCACCGCGCGCGAGCAGCAGCCGCACCACCGCATCATGGTTGAAGAAGGAGGCCAGGCCGAGGGGCCCGAAGCCGTCCTGCGCCACCGCGTTCGCGAGGCCACCATCGCCATCGAGCAGGCGCTCGGCCGTCTCGCGATCACCGAGAGCCGCCGCCTCGAAGATGTCCAGAGCCGGCAGCAACCCTCGCAGGCACTCGACGATCTCCTGCTTGCCGTGGTAGCGGGCGATCAGGATGGGCGACGCGCCATGACGCCGGCTTCGAATCAGGCCGGGCCTGGCGGCGAGCATGGACTTCACCTTCCCGAGCTCGCCACCGCGGATAGCGACGATGAATGTCTCTTCCTCATCCATCGTGGTGTTTTCAGCCATGTCTTCACGCCCTCGGGGGTCTCTGTCTTTCAGCCACTCCGCCACCTTCGCGGACCCGGCCTGATCCGGCCGCTCGCCCGCGAGGTCGAGCGCCGTCTTGCCCTCGGCGTCCCGGAGATTGACATTGGCGCCGGCTTCGATCAAGAGCTTCACGACGCCGAGGTGTCCGCCCTTCGCTGCCAGGTGGAGCGGAGCGCGGCCCGCGTCCATGATGTCGACGAGCGTGGGGTCGTCCGCCAGACGCTGCCGGACCTTGGACACCCAGCCCTCGCTCGCGGGCCAGCAGATTCCGAAGGTCCTGGGCGTGCAGCAAAGCACATCGTCACGCAAGGTTGGATCAGCCCCCGCCTGCAAGAGCGCCTCGATGACCGCGCGCGAGCCCGAGAAGTAGGCCCAGTGGAGCGGCGTCCCCCCCGCGAAGGCGCGAAACGAGAGATCTGGCCCATGCCGAAGCAGCACGCGTACCGCTTCCTCCTTGCCGTTGCGGCAGGCGATGTAGAGCGCGTCGGATACGACCTCCCGGGCCGATGGCGGCGGGCAAGGCAGACGCGTGCCGTCCGGACCATAGCGCGAGCTGCCCGTGGAAAAGGCGCCGTCCTGCAGCCGGCCCTCCGCGTCGAAGAACGCCTCGACCGCCTTCGCATGGCCGAGCCCGGCGGCGCAGTAGAGGTCGGGCGCGACGCCGCCACGCCGCAGCGCCTCCGCGACCTCGAAGTGTTCGGAGGTCACGGCCCAGGAGAGCGGAGTATGGGCCGAGTGCGCGTAGACGCCGTCCGGATCGCCTCCACGGGCCAGGAGGAGGGCGATGAGGCCGGGCTTGTTGTGGTCCACCGCCGCGAGGAGCGGCGTGGTCCCGTCGGGATGACGCGCGTTCACCAGCGCGGGCTCCACGCTCAACATCCGCTCCACCGTCGCTTCGTCGGCGCGATAAATGGCGCCGTAGAATTCCTCGATCTGCTCTTGCAGCAATCCCGCGCGGCCCGAAGGCTCGCCGGCGGGCCGCAACGCGTCCAGATGCGCGCGGAGCTTGCGCCAGCTTGCGAAGCCGTGCTTCCGGGCCACCGCGAGCTGCGCGTCGGCCAGCCGCGCCGAGGCATCGCCGCACTGCAACTCCCGGAGCTTTTCCTTGGCGAGCTTCTTCAGATACTCGAGGTTGGGACGATCCGGCAGGAGCATGACGCACCATCCTTCCATAGTGCCCGCTGTCCGCGATATCGGGCGGAAGGTGGTGATGTCGATTCACACGACAGGTGGGTTCAACCCTTCACGCGGACCGTGAGCCGCCTGGACGGCTAAGCCCCGAGTCTACGGATCGCTCAAAGCAAGTCAAGTATGCCTCTCCCCCATCGAGGGGAAGGGTAGGGTGAGGGGGCAGGGCTCAGCAGGAACGTGTATGATCCTCGGTCTATGGTCTCTCCGTCCGTCACAGATGCGCCCGAACTCCCGCCCCGCCCGCTCATCTGTGGCTGCTGTCACGCCGGCCGCCTCTCCTCGGCCAGGTTCGCCACGCACCGCGGGCAGCGGCGCGAGGCGCCGGCCTCCGCTCACGGCCGGCCCGCCGGCGCCGAGACGCGCGAGCCAGTTCCGGCGACGGGCGTGCGCGGCTATTCGCCTCCGCCGCCACCCGTCAGCCCCATCAAAGGGCTGATCGATTTTCACACGCATGCCGCGCCCGACGTCTTCGGCCGCGCCGTGGACGACGACGAGCTGGCCACGCTTGCTGCCTCGCGCCAGATGGAGGCGGTGGTCTTCAAGAGCCACGTGACCATGACCGCCGATCGCGCGTGGCTCGCGCGCAAGCACGTGCCCGGCGTGAAGATCTTCGGCGGCGTGGTGCTCAACGGCGCCGTGGGCGGGATCAATTCCCAGGCCGTGGAGTGGATGTGGCGCATGCAGGGCGGCTACGGCCGGGTTGTCTGGTTTCCGACCTTCGACGCCGACAACCACGTGCGCCGCGCCGGCACCGCGCCCTCGGGGATCCGCGTGGTGGACGAGCAAGGCGCGGTGCTGCCCGCCACGCGGGCGGTGCTCAAGGTGTGCGCCGCCCAGCGACTCGTCGTCCACACCGGCCACGCCTCGGGCGAGCAGGCGCTCGCGCTCATCGCGGCCGCCCGCGAGGAAGGCTGCGACCGCATCGTGGTCACCCACGCGCAGTTCGACGTGGTGGACATGGACGAGTCGCAGATGAAGGAGGCCGCGGCCATGGGAGGGAAGATGGAGCTGTGCGCGCTCGGCATCCTGGGAGGGCCGGAGTCGCCCCTCGAATTCATGCGTCACTCGAGGCGGGTTCCCTTCAAGGAAACGGCCGAACGCATCAAGAGCGTGGGCGCCCAGCACTTCGTGCTCGGCACGGATCTGGGCCAGAGCGGCAACCCCACGCCGGCCGACGGGCTCCAGATGTTTGTGGCGGGGCTCATGGCCGAAGGCATCACCCGCGAGCAGATCCAGACGATGGGGCGCGAGAACCCGGGCGCCCTCCTGATGGGCTAGGATCGGGGAATGCGCTTCGGCACTTTCTTCTTCTTCCAGGCCGCGCCCGGGCTCAGCCACGAAGAGGTCGTCCACCGCGAGCTCGAGCAGATGGAGTGGACGGAAGAGCTGGGCTTCGACCAGATCTGGCTGACCGAGCACCACTTCATCGACTACGGGCTGGCCGTGGATCCCGCCACCCTCGCCACCGCCGCCGCCTCCCGCACGCGCCGAGTGCGCATCGGGCTGGCCGCCGCCATCCTGCCCTTCCATCACCCGCTGCGCCTGGCCGAGCAGCTCGCGCTCGTGGACGTCGTCTCGCGGGGCCGGCTCGACGTCGGCGTGGGGCGCGGCAACCGACCCGCGGAGTTCAAGGGCTACCACGTGCCCCAGCAGGAGAACCGCGCGCGCTTCGATGAGGCGGTGGACATCATGCTGCGGGCCTGGACCGAGGATCGCTTCTCGTACGACGGGCAGTTCTTCACGATCAAGGACGCGCGGGTCATTCCCAAGCCCGTGCAGCGGCCGCACCCCATGATCTACCAGGTGTGCGGCAGCGACGACGGGATCGAGAGCACGGCCTCCCGGGGCTGGCCCATGCTGAACTCCATCCTGACCGGTCCCGTGGAGCAGCTGCTCAAGCGTCGCGACAATTATCTGCTCGCCCTGCGCAAGCACAGGCGGAGCGAGGCCGAGATCGACGCGCTCATGAAGAACTGGGGCGTGTCGAGACAGATCTACGTGGCGCCCACGGATGCGCAGGCGCTGGCCGAATCCAAGGACGCCGAGATGTGGTACCAGGACTCGCTGCGTCGCTTCCAGATCCCCGACAACATCGAGGAGCAGCATCCGAGCCTGCAGCCCGGCTTCCGCGCGGCGGTGGAGCGGTTCGCCAAGGTCACGTGGGAGGGGCTGGTGGCGGAGACAGTGGCCTTCGGATCGCCCGAGACGGTGATCCGCAAGCTCGAGACCATGCGCGACATGGGCGTGGGCCAGGTGCTGTGCTGGATGAACTTCGGCGGCCTCGCCCAGGACAAGATCCGGCGCTCCATGGAGCTCTTCTCCCGCGAGGTCATGCCGCACTTTCGAACCTGACACCGACCCCAACGAATCCACAGGGAAAGCCAGGCCACCACATGCGGCTCGAGATCATCTGC
>QHSC01000043.1 GCA_003220345.1 Candidatus Rokuibacteriota bacterium
CTTGCCTCCGAGCGCGCGGATGCCGTCATCGTCAACGGCGGGCTCGGCCCCACCATCGACGACCTGTCCCAGGAAGTCGCGGCTCAGGCGGCGGGCGTCGAGCTCGTCCTGAACGAAGAATGGCTCACCCGCATGGAGGACTTCTTCAGCCGGCGTAGCCGCATCATGCCGCCCAACAACCGGAAGCAGGCCATGCTGCCGGTAACGGCGGAGATCATCGACAATCCCGTCGGCACCGCCTGCGGCTTCGCCGTGGACATCGGCAAGGCCCGCTTCTTCTTCACTCCCGGCGTCCCCCGCGAGCTCCGGCGCATGCTCGAGGAGCAGATCATCCCGCGGCTCCTCGCGAAGAGCGGTCTCCAGACCTCCATCCACCTGAAGCGCTTCCACTCCTACGGGCTCGGCGAATCGCACGTGGACTCG
>QHSC01000343.1 GCA_003220345.1 Candidatus Rokuibacteriota bacterium
GCGCTTCAACGAGCTCAAGCGCGAGGTGCTCGGGCTGATCCGCGAGGAGAGTCTCCGCGCGGCCAGCGACGAGCCCCGATAGCGTCAAGAAAGGAGAGCGATCACCATGGCCCTTCGCCACGTCGTCTCGACCCTCACGCTCGAGCAGGCTACCACCATCGCCACCCGTGCGATCGAGGCCGGCCGGCGCGAGCGGATGCTCCCGCTGGCCGTCGTGGTGGTGGACGGCGGCGGCCAGATCGTCACCTTGCAGCGTGACGACGGGTGCGGCACGCTTCGCGTGCGCATCGCCCAGGGCAAGGCGCGCGGGGCCCTCGGCATGGGCATCCCGTCGCGCACGATCCGGGACCGGCTGCAGAACCGGCCGGCCTTCCAGAGCGCGGTCGCCACGGCCTCGCAGGGTCAGTTCATTCCCGTTCCGGGCGGCGTGCTCATCCTCGACGGGGAGGGCCGTGCCGTCGGCGCGGTCGGGATCAGCGGCGACACGTCCGACCGCGACGAGTATTGCGCCATCGAGGGCATCAAGGCCGCCGGCCTCGGATGCGACCCGCCCGAGCCGGCGCCCGGGTGGCGGGAATCCGGCCTCTAGCAGAAGGGGAGACCCATGCGCGCCGTGGTCATGAGGAACAAGAAGCTTGCCATCGCCGATGTCCCCGAGCCCGCGCCCGAGGCCGGCGAGGTGCTCGTGCGGACGCTCGCGTGCGGGATCTGCGGCTCGGACCTGCACGCCCTCAAGCACGCCGACCGCTTCGTGGAGACCTCGCGTCGCGCGGGGAACGCCTTCGTCATGGACCTCGAGCGTGATGTGGTCATGGGCCACGAGTTCTGCGCTGAGCTCGTCGGGTACGGCCCAGAGACGCGGCGATCGCTGGCCATCGGCACCCGCGTGTGCTCTCGTCCCGTGCTGATGCGGCCGACGGGGCCCCAGACGATCGGCTACTCGAACGATCACCCCGGGGGCTATGGCGAGTACATGCGCCTGTCGGAGGCGCTGCTCCTCCCCGTGCCCGAGGCTCTTTCCACTGAGCACGCCGCCCTCACCGAGCCCCTGGCCGTCGGCCTTCACGCCGTCAACAAGGCGCGTCTCGATCCGGACGATGCCCCCCTCGTCATCGGCTGCGGCCCCGTAGGCCTCGCCGTCATCGCCGCCCTGCGCCTGGCCGATGTCCGGCCGATCGTCGCCGCCGATTTCTCTGCCCGTCGCCGCGAGCTGGCCCTGGCCCTCGGCGCCGACGTGGTCGTCGACCCCGCCGCGCAGACTCCGTGGCAGAGCTGGCGCGAGGCCGCGGTGTGGCGCGACGCCGCGCGGGCCCCCGCGCTCCCGTCGTGGCTGCCCGGGCCCGCCCGGCGCCCCGCCGTCGTCTTCGAATGCGTGGGTGTCCCGGGCGTGCTCGACCAGATCATGGCCGCGGCCCCTCGTCACGCGCGCATCGTGGTGGTGGGCGTCTGCATGGAGCCCGACACGATCTCCCCGATGCTGGGCATCAGCAAGGAGCTCGGCGTGCAGTTCGTCCTCGGCTACACCCAGGACGAGTTCACGGCAACCCTCGGCCACATCGGCGCCGGCCGGATCCCGGTGGCGCCGCTGGTCACGGGGACCGTCGGCCTCGACGGCGTGGCGGGGGCGTTCGCTGAGCTCGCCTCGCCGGAGCGCCACGCCAAGATCATGGTGGCGCCGTAGCCAGCCGGTGGTAGATCTCAGCGAAAGTGGATCTGAAATTTGACCTGTCGGTGACGATCTGTCACGATCGGGCGCGATGGCACTGCCCTCATCCGCGCTGTGAGACTTCTCTCGCCTACCCGCCCCGATGCGCCTGTACAACGCAACGTGGCGTATGCCAGGAATCGCTCGGGGCCTCGAGGATGACGCTCGGCAAACCTGACAGGGGGACCTGAATGATCAGACGTATTGTGGCGCCGACAGTTGCTCCGATTGTCCTTGTCGGGCTCTTGATCTTGACGAGCGGTATTCCCGGCCACGCTGTCGATAACGACCTGGTATGCAAGGACGTATCCCAAAGGCAGCGCGCCGGTCCGCCTGCCGGCGGACCTCAAGGGCTGTGTCCCGACATCGTCGAGCAGATCTCCCACCTGCAAATTCAGAATGAGCATCAGAGAGAGAAACTGCGCTTCTCAACTACCCACATCAACATCGGCGATGGGCCATTGCAGATTCGAGGCGGTGGTCAGATCGCGCCCTGCAACATCGACGGCATCCACTACGACCAATGCACTTACTCCACGCAGGAGGTCCTGGATGCGAAGGGCAACATCGTTTACAGCCAGCCGGCCGGCGTTGCCTTTTTCCATCCGCAGCACAATCACTGGCATCAAAGTGCAGTGGCGCTCTTCCAGGTCCGTTATGGCGATCCGTTCCGAGGCCCGGTCATCGGCCAGGGCGTCAAGATCACCTTCTGCCTCGTCGACACTGACCAAACTATTCTAGTGAAGAAGGGCAGCAGCCGCGCGTACTTCGAGTGCAATGCCGCGTTGCAGGGGATCTCTGTAGGATGGGGCGATGACTACCATCAGTCTACTGAAGGACAGGAGCTCGACATCACCGGAGCGCCCGAAGGCATCTACTACCTGACCCACCAAGTCGATCCGGAAAACCATTGGGTGGAAACCAACGAGACGAACAACTTCGCATGGGTGCAGTTCCGGCTGACGCGGCAGGGCGCAAATCCAAAGATCACCGTCCTGGGCCAATCGGTTTGCGATGCGGTGACGTGCGGCAGCCGGTCTAATCCGTAGCAGGACTGGGCGCGTCTGTCTAGTTTGTGGCGCAAGAATCTTCCTGGTTGATTTGTTGGACATGAGAATCATCGCCCACGTCGATATGGACGCCTTCTACGCCGCGGTGGAGGAGCGGTATCACCCCGAGCTTCGCGGGCGCCCCGTCGTCGTCGGCGCGGATCCAAAAGGGGGCAAGGGGAGAGGCGTGGTCACGGCCGCGAGCTACGCGGCGCGAAAGTACGGCATCCGGTCGGCCCTTCCGATCTCGCGAGCATGGCGCCTGGCCGAAGCGGCTCGAAAGAGAGGTGAGCCGGAGGCCGTCTTCGTCAGGGGCGATCGGTCGCTCTATCGAGAGGTGTCGGGCCGGATCATGGCGATCGTCGCCGAGGGCGCCGACGCGTTCGAGGAGGCGAGCATCGACGAGGCGTACATCGACCTGTCATCCCTCGGCGGGATGGAGGAGGGTGAAGCGCACGCGCGGGCGCTGAAGGAGGCGATCCTCGAGCGCGAGGGACTGACCTGCTCGATCGGCATCGGGCCGAACAAGCTCGTGGCGAAGATCGCGTCGGACTTCCGGAAGCCTGACGGGCTGACCGCGGTCAGGCCCGACGAGATCCAGGCCTTCCTGGATGGGCTGCGCATCCGGGTGATCCCGGGGATCGGGCCGAAGACGGAAGCCGTGCTCCAGGCGAAAGGTCTCCGGACCGTGGCCGAGCTTCGCGGCGTCGAGCTCGCGCAGCTCAGAGAATTGTTCGGAAAGGCGGGCGAGGAGCTGTACCAGAAGGTGCGGGGAAACTCCGACGATCCCGTGTCGAACGAGTGGGAGCGCAAATCGGTAGGCGAGCAGGAGACCTTCGAGGAGGACACCCTCGACTCCGCCTTCATCCAGGGGCGCGGCGCGGAGCTCGCCAGTGAGGTATTTCGGCGGTTCGTCGCCGAAGGGTTTCAGACGTTCCGCACGGTGACGGTGACCGTCCGCTTCACGGGATTCGTGACGGTCAGCCGCTCCCGGACGGGTCAAGCGCCCGCGTCGGCCATGGAGCAATTGCAGGCGGAGGTCCGGCAGCTGCTCGAGCCGTTCTTCGACGCGCGCGAGAATCCCAAGGGGAAGAAGATCCGCCTCATCGGGGTCCGGGTGGAAAAGCTGCTGCGAGCGCCCTAGAGGAGAGCGCGGCTCGTCATTGCCCTTCACCAAAGGCGCAAACGTTCGGGCCCGTCAGGTATGTGCCCCCGTGGGTTTCGCACCACCTCTGCGCGGCTTCTTGACCCGGACTCGAACGGGTGCAGGTCGCGCCCGAGTACGTGCCGCCGGACCCTTCACAGATTGCGCCGGCGCTGGCGCAGGCGGAGAGGGTCAGCGCGATCGCCCCGAGCA
>QHSC01000044.1 GCA_003220345.1 Candidatus Rokuibacteriota bacterium
CGCATCGTGGAGCTGGCGACCACCACGGAGCTCTTCACGACCCCCAAGCATCCGTACACGGCAGCCCTCCTGTCCGCGGCTCCCGAGCCCGATCCGCGGATACGCTCCCGGCGCATCGTGCTGGAAGGGGAAGTGGCGAACCCTGCCGCCCCGCCGAGCGGCTGCTATTTCCATCCCCGCTGCGCGTACGCGATCGACAGGTGCCGGACGGAGGCCCCGGCCTGGCGCGAAGTCTCCCCCGCCCATTTCGTCGCCTGTCACCGCGCCCAGGAGCTCCAGCTCGCCGGGGTGGATTGAGGAACTCCACGGAGGAGAAGGAAACACCCCTGACGTCAGCTGTTCCCTCGGTGACATCCCTCCCCAGCAGATACGGGTGGTCGCGCGCGCCGCTGGCCATCTCCGCGACCGTGAGATCGCAAGATCCGCTCGCGACGCCGGAAGTTTCTACATGGATCACACCCATCCACGTACGGATGACGCGAATTTCTTGTGACTCTCGACTGTGGCGCGGGTCTTGCGAGCTGACGGGAACCGGAGACCGCACCTTCTGCCCTGCCCCGACAGCGAGAGGGGACTGCGTACGACAATGAAGCGTGACCGGATAAGGCTGGTCGCCATACTGGCTGTTCTCATCCTGGGCATGGGCGAGGAGGCGTGGGCACAGAGGCCGCCCACCGCTTCTCGTGATCCGCGTGATTTTTTCGGACCGCGCTTCCAGGGTGGGCAGGACGCCCCGAGGCCGGAGCGCACACGCAGAGAAGACGCGGTCCGCCGCTGGAATGAGATTCTGCTCTCGGCCAATGCCCTCGACCACACGCCCGTGGGACCCGGCGAGAACAGGGTCTTCGGGGAGCAGCTGGGCCCCCACCGAACGAGCCGGGCCTTTGCCATCGTCCACATCGCGATCTTCGACGCGGTCAATGCCATTGCTGGTGGTTACAAGAGCTACACGGGCCTGCCTCCTGCATCGAGGGATATCTCCATGCACGCCGCCGTTGCCCAGGCGGCGCATGACACCCTGGTCGCACTCTACCCGTCGCAGAAGCCTAGCTTCGACGAATTACTCGCGGAAGACCTCGATCAGGTTCGGGACAGACAGGCCCAGCGGCGTGGGAGTGCCGTCGGGAGCCGGGCGGCCGCCGCCATCCTCGGACTGAGGGCCAACGACGGCTCGCAGGTTGCCGAGCAGCTCTACGGCAGCGAATACACACCTGTGCCGGGTCTGGGCAAGTGGCGCCAGGACCCTATCGCCCAGCAACCGATCGCGCTGGGCTCCCTCTGGGGCCAGGTCAAGCCGTTCGTCCTGGAGTCCGCCGGCCAGTTTCCGGCGCCACCGCCGCCTGCCCTGAACAGCGGGGCGTACGCGACCGCCTTCGACGAGGTGAAGCGCCTGGGCGGTTGTGGGAGCGACCCGGCGCGTTGCTCCCCCGGCAGCCCGACGGCGACCGAGCGCAACGCCGAGCAGACCCAGATCGGCATCTACTGGGGCTACGACGGCACGCCGGGCCTGGGCACGCCGCCGCGGCTGTACAACCAAATCGTGGTGCGCATCGCCGACCAGATGGGCTCGAATGCGGTCGAGCTCGCCCGGCTCTTGGCCCTGGTGAACACGGCAATGGCCGACGCCGGCATCGCGTGCTGGGACTTCAAGTATTTGTTCGCGTTCTGGCGCCCCATCACCGCCATCCGGGCGGCCACTGACCCGAATTGGACGCCACTCGGTGCGCCGGGCAGCAATAGCAATGGGACGAACTTCACGCCGCCGTTCCCGGCCTACGCCTCCGGGCACGCCACCTTCGGGGGTTCTGTCTTCGAGACCTTGCGGCGCTTCTACGGCACCGACCGCATCGCCTTCAGCTTCGTGTCGGATGAGTTCAACGGCGTGACGCGGGACAACAGAGGTAACGTGCGCCCGCTCCTCACGCGGCGCTTCTCGTCGCTCTCCCAGGCCGAGGAGGAGAATGGCCAGAGCCGGATCTACCTCGGCATCCACTGGACGTTCGACAAGACGGAAGGCATCGTCCACGGGCGGCTCGTAGGGGACTACGTGTTCGAGAACGCCTTCCAGCCGCTAGGACGGGGCCGGCGCTAGCTCATCGCTCCGCTGCGGCCTCCGCTGGCAGCAGGCCGTGGGTGGCCAGCCAGGCGGCGATCCGACCCGACACCATGCCGATCAGCTCCTTCTCGTCGGGCTCGATGTGCTCGCTCGGCACCCAGATGATGTCCTTGGGTGGCCGCGCGGCGTTGAAGAGCGCGTCCACGTTGGCGCGAGGGATCAGCGAGTCATCGGCGCCGTTGACCATGAGGAAATGTCGCGGCGCGATGCCTGCGGCATAGCGCGTGGGCTCGAGCGGGGTCAGAAAGAGGGCGAGGGTGCGGGCGAGGATGGCCGCCTGCCACGCGGGGAAGGGATCACGCTCTCCGTGCTGCAGCGTATGGGTGACGAGCGTGGCGATGTTGCCGCCTCCATAGAGGGGAATCACGGCCGCCGGCCGCGTGTCGACGGCGCCGGCGATGACCACGGCGGGAGCGCCGAGGCTCGAGCCGACCAGGAAGATCTTGTCGCGCCTCACGTCGGGGCGCGAGGCGAGGTAGTCGATCTGCAGGCCGATCTGGGCCACGAGATCGAAGGCCGAGCCGCGAAGGCGCGCGGTGGTGGCGAGGAAGTTGAGCCCCTCCCAGTCGCGACGATGCAGCTTCACCGGGTAGTCGGGTGAGACGACGATGGCGTAGCGACCGATGGCCTCGAGACCCGCGACCGTGGCCACCTTGCGGCCGAGGCCTATGCCGGCGATGAGAACTGCGGCCGGATAGGGTGGCGTCCCCGCGCGCGGCACGCGGATGATGGCGCGGACCGCCTGGCCCGTGGAGCTCCGCAGGGTCAGATCCTCGAAGGTCGACACGGCATCGCCGCCGGCCTCGGTCAGGCGGACGCCGGCGAGACGCCCCTTGCGCCCTTCGAGTCCGCTCGCCGAGCCCTGGTAGCTTGCCCAGCCCCACGTCCCGGCGAGGATCACCGCGAGCCCCAGGAGGACCGCGAGCGGCCAGCGGCGACGCATGGCGGGAGTATACTCGGCCGCGATGCCGGCAGAGATGAAGCTGCTCCCGCGGCGATGAACGACCGCGCCGTCTTCTTCGACCTGGACGGGACGCTGACCGATCCCAAGCCGGGGATCACGCGCTGTATCCAGCACGCGATGGTCGGGCTCGGCCGGACGCCCCCCGAGGCCGACGATCTGCACTGGTGTATCGGCCCGCCCCTTCGTGGCAGCTTCGCCCGCCTGCTGGACACTTCGGACGGCGCGCTCCTGGACAGGGCGCTCGCGCTCTATCGCGACCGCTTCGGCACCATCGGCCTGTTCGAGAACTCGCTGTACCCCGACGCTCCCGGCGCCGTGCGCGCGCTCCGAGCGCTCGGCTATCGCACTTTCGTCGTCACCGCCAAGCCGGAGATCTTCGCCGTGCGCATCATCGAGCATTTCTCCCTGGCCGGGCTCTTCGAGCGCGTCCACGGCAGCGAGCTCGACGGGCGGCGGACCGACAAGGGCGACCTGATCGCGCACGTCCTCGCCCAGGAGCGGCTCGAGCCGTCGCGGGTCGTGATGGTGGGTGATCGCGAGCATGACGCCATCGGCGCGGCGCGCTGCGCGGTGCGCTGTGTCGGCGTCAGCTACGGGTACGGGACGGAGGCGGAGCTACGGGCTCAAGGCGTAACCGCGCTCGCGAGGTCGCCGCGCGATATCTTGAGCCTGGTTGAGGCGCTCTTCGAGAAGGACGTCCGAGCTCCCTAGCGCGGGGTCCAGACGGGATGGCCGAGAAGGAGCCCGCCGACGAAGCCGATCTGGACGGTCAGGTAGAGCCCGAAGCCGAAGGAGAGCACGCCGGTGCCCAGCGCGAGCACCCGATTCAGGGCGGGCAGCGGCGCCGTGAAGGGCAGCGAGAGCAGGGCCGTGATCGCCGTCATCCCCACGATGGTGCCGAGCCCGAAGAGGGCGAGGTAGGCGAGCGCGGCGTACGGGCTCCGCACCGTCGAGAGGACGAGGAGGGCCACGGCGGCGCTGCCCGCGAGCCCGTGGACGAGACCGATGCCCAGCGAGCGGGCCGCCTGGGCCCGCCCCACCGTCTCCAGGACGCCGCGCAGTCCGCGCGTCGCGCGCGACGCGGGGTGGGGAGCTTCGCTCCGCTCCCGTACCGCCCGTACCACACGGAAGATCCCCAGCCCCATCAGCATGAGTGCCACCGCCAGCTCCATGGTGAGCCCGATGGCCGGGGTGACCGTGACGTTGAACACGATGATGGCCATGCCCACGGTGGCGATGGTGGCCGTGTGTCCGATGCCCCAGAAGGCCCCGATCAGCGCGCCGGCATCGAAGCGCCTCGTCCGGCTCACGATGGTGGCGACCGCGACCACGTGATCGGCATCGGTCGCGTGCTGGAGGCCGAAGAGAAAGCCCAGCGACAGCGCGGGCAGCAGGCCAGCGTCCATGTGCGTGCCCGGCGGCCTCTCAGGCCGTGTAGCCCTTGGCCTTGAGCGAGGCGTCCACCCTGCTGCGGTGGCTCTTTTCCCAGGCCTCCAGGCTCAGCTTGGCGTCTGCGTCGGCCTTGGCCTGCGCCTTCTTGAGCACCTCCGCGGCCTTGGCGAGCGGAATCACCACGATGCCCTCGTCGTCGGCGACCACGACGTCGCCGGGATTCACGACCACGCCTCCGCACCTGATCGTGTGGTTGATCTCACCCGGGCCTTCCTTGGCTGCCGGAATGGGAGAGCGGCCGCGCGCGAAGAGCGGGAACCCGCTCGCGCGGCTTTCCCCGATGTCGCGGATCACGCCGTCCACGACGAAGCCGGCTACCCCGCGCTTCTGGGCGATGGCGCACACGTTGCCGCCGGCCACCGCCATGGCATCGTCCCCCGCCTCCACCACGATCACGTCTCCCGGCTCCGCGCGGTAGATGGCCGCGTGCAGCATGAGGTTGTCGTGGCGCGGCGTGCGCACCGTGAAGGCCGGCCCCGCGATGCGCGGGATGTCGGGCCAGAGCGGCTGGATGACGTAACGCATGACGCACGAGAGATCGATGATGTCCGAGATGGCCGTGGTGGCGAGCCCCTGGTAGCCCTTCACGATCTCGGGAGCGGGGCGTGGGATGTCCAGGCGAATGGCCTGCGCGGGTTCGGTCATGGCATCACTCCGAGAGTTTGAGGAGAAGCCCGGTGCGCCGCGAGCGGGTGATGGCCGAGGCCAGCGCCCAGTGCGCGAGCACCACATAGATCCCGGTCAGCGCGAAGCCCTTGAGCCAGGCATGGGCGAAGTGCGGCTCGAAGCCATAGCCCTGGCGGAAGGCGTCGAGGAAGTACGTCAAGGGAATGCCCGCGGCCACCCCCTGGGCCCAGCCCGGCAGGACGGAGATCGGGTAGTAGATGCCCGAGAGCATGACGACGAAGTTCACGGCCGCCCACGCCGAGGTCTCCGCTCGAGTCCCGAAGAGCAGCACGAGGCTGCAGACGAGGAGCCCGATGATGAGCGAGCAGAGGAAGCAGCCCATGAGGAACAGCGCCAGGGAGCCCGGGCCCGCGCCCACGAAGTCGAAGCGGAAGGCCCAGGTGCCGATCATGGCCATGAGCAGAAAGACGGTCACGCCGCGCGCCACCCCCACGATCCAGGAGCCGATGGCCAGGTGACGGATGCCGATGGGGGTGAGGAACTGGTGCTTCATGGACTTCGACCAGATGTCGAAGAGCACCGCGTAGGCGACGTCGAGCTGACACACCTGTACCGTCGACAGCGCCACCGTGCCGACAAGGATGAAGGCCGTCATCTTCGCGTCTAGGGCGAGGAAGCGGGTGAGGAGGCCGTGCGAGAGCATGGCCACGCCCGGCCAGAAGGTGAGCTCGAAGACGAAGAACACGTTGCGCTGCGCCATGATCACGTTGCGCCGGGCGAAGGCCCAGGTGCGGACCACCTCCACGACCCACGTCTCGGGGAGGCGCTCCCGGGGGAGCGCGTCAGCGCGCAAGCTCAACGAAGACCTCCTCGAGCTCGGGCTCGCGCACCTGGCAATCCCGCACCAGCACTCCCTGCTCGTGCAGCCAGCGGAGGATCTCGGGCAGGCGCTTGTCGAGGGCGTCCACCGTGTACTCCATGAACTCTCCACGGGCGTGGCTCTGCAGCACGCCGGGCAGCCCGGCCAGGCCCTGCGGCGCCACGGGGTCGAGGCGGAGCGCGATCACGTCCCCGATGCGGATCTGGCGCTTGAGCTCGTCGGCGGTGCCCTGAGCCAGGATGCGCCCGTCCTTGATGAAGGCGATCTGGTCGCAGAGCTCCTCCGCCTCGCGCATGTAGTGCGTGGTCAGGATGATGGTCGTCCCCCGCTCGCGACGGAGGGCGGCGATCTGCGCCCGCAGGCGGATGGAGACGTCTGGGTCGAGGCCCAGGGTCGGCTCGTCGAGGAAGAGGACCTCGGGGTCATTGAGCAGCGCCTTGGCGAGGGCGAGCCGCTGCTTGAGACCGGTGGAGAGCGCGTTGTACTCGGTCTTGGCGTGAGGGCCCAGCTCGCACTGCTCGATGAGCTCGTCGACGCGACGCCGCAAGCGGCGCCCCCAGAGGCCGTAGAGTCCTCCGTAGAAGGTCAGGACCTCGGGCGGCCGGAGACTCCACACGAAGGACGCGTTGCCGCTCGCCATGTTGAGTCGCCGCCGGATCGCCCCCGCCTCGCGCACGACATCATGGCCGAGGATGGTCGCCGTTCCCGAGTCGGGAAGGAGCAGGGTGGCCAGGATGGACAGGAGCGTGGTCTTCCCCGCCCCGTTGGGCCCGAGCAGGCCGAAGATGGCGCCGCTTGGAACCTGCAGGCTCGCGCCCCGGAGGGCCTCCTTGCGCCGCCGGCCCAGCCATCCGCTCCGGAAGGTTTTCGTAAGGTCTTTCGCGTCGACGGCGAACATGGACCGCTAATCCTACCACGCGGCTTCGACAGGCGGCCACGCCGCGCGTTGAATCGCCTGAAGCCTTCTGGTAGAACCGATTCGTGGAGCCTACGGCGGAAGATCCCGGCGCGGGGAGCTGCGCGGTCAGCGCGCCGCTCCCGGGCCAGACCGCGAAGTTCCGACTCGAGCGCCGCGGCAAGGTCGTGGAGGGCTTCATCATCAACGTGGACGGGAGCCACCGCGCCTATGTCAACCGCTGCCCCCACGCCGGCACGCCCCTCGATCTGTGGCCGAACGAGTTCCTGACGGAGGACGGGCAGCATCTGATCTGCGCGACCCACGGCGCCATCTTCGAGCCGCGGAGCGGAGTATGCGTGGAGGGCCCCTGCCCCGGCGCTGTCCTCGAGGCTCTCGTGGTGGAGGGCCAGGGCCCGCGCCTGGTGGTGCGATGTCGGAATTGACGCCCGAGGACGAGTCCGCCGAGGTCCAGGAGACCAATGCGCGCTTCTATCGGGCGCTCGAGGCCCGCGACCTCGAGGCGATGGAGGCCCTCTGGCTCCACGCGGACTACGTCCGTTGCGTGCACCCCGGCTGGTGTCTCCTCACCGGCTGGGAGCCCGTGCGGCAGTCGTGGGAGGCGATCTTCAAGGACACCCGGGAGCTGCGCTTCACGCTCTCCGACATCGTGGTGCGGATTTCCGCCGACGTCGCCTGGGTCACCGGCACCGAGAACATCCTCACCCAGTCCCAGGGCAACATCTCCGTGACCGCGGTCCTCGTGACCAATGTCTTCGAGCGCCGCGGCACCCGCTGGCGCATGGTCCTGCACCACGCCTCCCACATCCTGACGGGCGAGGTCGAGTCATCGGCATGACCGCCTCACTCAGACGGTGAGGCGCAGGCCCCTCCGCGAGAACGGCCACAGGATCACCAGCCAGAGCACGACATTCGCGGCCGCCCAGGCCAGCGAGGCGGCGGCCGGCGACGTCCAGGGGGCAAAGAGCGCGTCGAACACGATCGCCTGGAGCGAGTGGGGGCGACCGTCGGTGCCCGGGATGGAGATCCTGGCCAGGAGTATGGCGAGAAGCGTGGAGAGAAAGAAGACGGCGAGGGCGTTGACTCCCAGGATGCGGAACGGCCCTGTCCACCACCGCGACCGCCTGATCTCGATCAGCCAGTAGCAGGCGGCGAGGCCGAGGAGGGCGGCGCCGGCCGTGAACGCCACGTACGAGCTCGTCCACAGCGCCTTGTTGATGGGGAACCACCGTCCCCACACGAGGCCGATCACGACCGCCGCCACCCCTGAGAGGAGGAGCCTCCCGGCGATGGCGGCCGACACGGAGACGCCGCGCAGCCAATGGCCAGTCAGCACACCGAAGAGCGTGGTGGCGATGGCCGGGATGGTGCTCAGGATACCCTCGGGATCGTAGACTCGCCCAACCCGCCAGATGTGGGTGCCCAGCACGCTCCTGTCGATCCACGCGGCAAGATTCCCCTCCTTGCCGAGATCGCCGGCGCCGAAGCCCGGGACGGGGATCAGGGTCAGTGCCGCCCAGTAGCCAAGGAGCGCGACGGCCGCAAGCCCGAGCTGAAAGCGCCAGCCGCCGAACAGGAACGCGAGCGACGCGACCAGATAGCAGACGGCGATCCGCTGGAGCACGCCGGGGATCCGGATCGTCGCGAGGTCCGGGTTCGAGACGGCGTGCAAGACGAGCCCAAGGAGGAAGATCACCAGCGCGCGGCGCAGCACCCTCAGCACGACCTGGCCGCGGGCGTGACCGACCTCGAGCCGCCGCCCCAGGCCGAAGGGGATCGCCACGCCGACGATGAAGAGAAAGAACGGGAAGATCAGATCGGTGGGGGTCCAGCCGTGCCAGTCGGCGTGGCGCAGCGGCCCGTACACCGCCCGCCATGTCCCCGGGTTGTTGACGAGGACCATCGCTGCCACGGTGATTCCGCGGAAGACATCGAGCGACAGCAGCCGCCGATCGGAATCATGGGGCCGGGTCACGTCTCGCATGGATGCATTGTCCGACAGACGTCGTTCTTACGAGCCATCATCTCGATAGCCCAGGCCGTGGTAGGCTTCGGCCATGGCGCTCACCGCGGACGTCGTGATCATCGGAGGCGGGGCGACCGGGACGAGCATCGCCTTTCACCTGGCCGCCCGTGGCGTGCGCGACGTGATCGTCGTCGACAAGGGCTTCGTCGCCTCCGGCGCCACCGGCAAGAGCTCGGCCTGCGTGCGCCAGCACTACTCGACGACCGAGACGTGTCGGATGATCCGCTACTCGCTCGACGTCTTCGAGCGCTTCGAGGACCTCACGGGCGGGGGCTCGTGCGGGTTCCGGCGCACGGGCTACCTCCTCGGCGTTGACGAGCGGATGCAGAGGCCCATGGAGGCGTCGGTCGCCCTCCAGCGCGGGGTCGGCATCGAGACCCGGCTCGTATCGCCGTCCGAGATGCGCGAGGCGCGCATCCTCGAAGAGACGGAGGTGCTCGCCATTCGCGTCGAGGGCAATCGCATTCGGGGCGTCGACACGAGCCGCGGGCCGATCGAGGCGCCACGTGTCGTCAATGCGGCCGGGCTCTGGGGCGCGGGGATCGGCGCGATGGTGGGCGTCGAGATCCCGATCACCGTCTGCCGTCACAAGATCAACATCGTGACGTGGCCGGAGGCGGCCCAGCGTCCGCACCCCATGGTCTACGACTTCGTGACCAACATCTACACACGGCCGGAGCTCTCCGAGCACATTCTCGTGGGCGGCCTCGACGCCGAGGAGTCACACGATCTGGCCGACCCCGACCGTTACAAGGAGGGCGTGAGCCTCGACGAGTCGATGAGTGCGCTGGCCCGGGTGAGTCATCGCTTCCCCGTGCTCGCGGAGGGACGCATCGCGCGCGGCTACGCCGGCTGCTTCGACGTCACGCCTGACTGGCATCCCATCCTGGATCGCGTGGGGCCCGAGGGGAGCTTCGTCGCGGTGGGCTTCTCCGGCCACGGATTCAAGCTCTCCCCGGCGGTGGGCCACATGATGGCCGCCCTCATCGCCGAGGGACCCGGCGCGCATCCCGATCTCGACACCTTCCGCCTCTCGCGCTTCATCGAGGGCAAGCCCATCCGCGGCACCTACGGCGACTGGCTCATGTGCTGACGGGCGGTCCCCTATTGCCTCTCCAAGAGGAGATGGGGACCCGCCCGGTACTTGACGCGGAACCGTAGCTCAGGCGTGGAAGGAGGAGCCGCAGCCGCAGGCGAGGCGACCCCTGATTCCGAGGCGACGCCCGCGATGGTCACCACGTCCCTGTCCTCCTGCCGCATGCGCACGTCGGGGAGGCCTCGCCAGGGATATGACTCCGCGTTGACGAGGGCATACTGCGCCTTCTCGAGGCTCACGGGAAAGACGAAGACGAGGGGACGGAGCGAGAGGTGCGCGACATACTGGTCCTGCGCCGAGATCGAAGCGTCCCGCGGCACCTCGGCCATGACCTCCCAGGCCTGGCGATGCTCGGCCCGCGGCCAGAAGCGCTGGACGGCGAGGTCGTTCACGGTAGGCGAGGCGAAGGCCAGGCTCGAGATCATTGCAGCGGTGAGAGCCCGCGGAGGCCATGGGCCCGGCCGCGCCCGCGCGAGCCTCGCGTATCCCGCGATGGCGCCGTTCATGAGGAACGGCAAGACGAACGACTGGTACTGGGTCCGGTGGTAGAAGAGGACCGGATCCTGGCCCAGGAGGTTCTCGAGAAGGGCGGGAAGGAGCGCGAGGAGCTCGATCGGCGCCAGGAGCGGAAGGAAGACGAGGGGACCCAGGAGATAGCCGAGGTAAGAGAGCCGCGGCAAGCCCCAGAGCGCGCCCAGCGTCCGGAAGGGATGCAGGAGCAGGGCGGCCATGATCTCCGGCACCGCGCGCCCGAGGTGGGCGTAGCGGCCCAGATGCGGATAGGGCGCGCCGCGGAAGTGGGGGATGAGCCATCGCGTATCCACGACGAGCAGGGCCACGGCCGCCATCGCGGTGACGCCCCCCCAGAGCCAGCGCCGCTTCGCGAGGGCGAGCCAGATCCCCAGGCCGACGACGGGGATCGTCGCGTCTTCCCGGGTGCCGAGAGCGAGCACGACAGCGAGCGTGAAGAGCCACGGGCTGTCGCGCTCGGCGAAGTAGATCGCGGCAAGGAGGAGCGGAACGGCCAGCGCGGCGGCGTGGAAGTCGCGCACGTTGATGCCGTGTAGCGACGGATTGACGAGGTAGAGAAGCGCGAAGACGGCGGCGGGACGCTCGTCTCCCAGACGGCGCGCCGCGATGCCGAACACGGCCAGGGCCCCCACGGCCAGGGCGACCGCCTGGGCGACGAGAAGCGCCACGGCGCCGGGGGCGACCCAGAAGAGCGGAGCGAGGAGGTACATGACGGGCGAGAAGTGGTCGCCCCAGGCGTTCATCTCGGGCAGGCTGACGAGAGGCCCCGCCCCCCGCGCCAGGTTCCAGGTCAGCTGCACGTAGTAGCCGAGATCGAGGGCATGCGTGAGCAGCGTCAGGTGCCGCGTCACCGTGATGAAGGAGAAGATCGCGGCGTAGGCGAGGATCCCGATGACGAGCACGCGGCGGGGCCGCCACGCGGGAATGGCCACGGGCGCCAGCCACAGGCGCACGGCGATCAGGCCAAGAAGGAGGAGAAACAGCTCGTCGGGACGCCACCACCACCAGGCGAGCGCGGAGAGAAGCGCGGCCCCGGCCAGGAGGCAGCCGAGGTCGAGAACGGGGCTTCCAAGAAGCAGGGGTCGCCTCGCCAGCGGCTGCGGCTCCTCCTTCGGGATTAGGGGTCGCCTCGCCTGCGGCTGCGGCTCCTCTTTCAATCGCTCGCGGGGGTCCCGGAGCCGGGACTGAGCTTGCTGTATCGCCCGCGCAGGGACTGGAGCCGGCGCGAGTGCTTGATGCCGCTCCGGTGCAGCGTGTAGCGCGTCACCACCCAGAGGATCTTGAGCCCGTAGACGCAGGAGGCGAAGAAGCTCGCGGACGAGGCCTCGGCGAAGTAGCGCACGGGCACGGCGATCTCCCCGATGCGCATGCCCGCGGACACGGCCTGGGCGATGATCTCCTGATCGAAGACGAATCCGTCGGAGTTCATCCGGAAGTTGACGGCCTCGAGGGCCTCGCGGTTGAAGGCCCGATACCCGGTGTGGTACTCCGACAGATGCAGGCCGAAGCAGACGTTCTCCACGCCCGTCAGGAAGC
This sequence comes from Candidatus Rokuibacteriota bacterium, assembly GCA_003220345.1. Lineage (GTDB taxonomy): Bacteria > Methylomirabilota > Methylomirabilia > Rokubacteriales > CSP1-6 > AR37. The sequence continues at coordinate 12,145 of QHSC01000044.1, forward strand.
GGTTCGAGATGTACTTCCACCACGGCATGCCCTGGGCGATGGCGGAGCCCCCGCCCTTGAGGCGCGAGCCCAGGACGAGATCGGCCTCGCCCTTCACGATGGGCTCGATCATCTTGGGCACGAGGGTCGGATCGTACTGATAGTCGGGGTGGACCATGACCACGATGTCCGCCCCCGCCTTGAGGGCTTCCGTGTAGCACGTCTTCTGGTTCGCCCCGTAGCCGTAGTTCTTGTCGTGGACGAAGATCTCCAGGCCCAGCTCGCGCGCGATCTCGAGGGTCTGGTCGCGCGAGCCGTCGTCCACCAGGATGACGAGGTTGACCGATTCCTTGGGCAGCTCCTCGTAGGTGAGCTTGAGCGTGCGCCCGGCGTTGTAGGCGGGCATGACCACCACGACCTTGGGCGGGGCCATCAATGCCCTCCCACGGCGGCTGCCCGACGCGCCACGGCCACGAGCTGATACGCGAGCCCGCCGGGCCACACGCGCGCCGCCGCGGCGCTGGTCGCGTGGATGGCGTCCAGCAGGGCTCCGTGCAGCCGCGGAGGCACCACCAGGGGCAGCGGCACCGGCGTGGAGGCGAGCTCTGTCACCGTCAGTCCCGCGTCTTCCAGGAAGCCGACGAAGGTCCGGCGGGTGAAGAAGCGCAGGTGCGTCCGGTCGAGAATGCCGCGGTCGCCGTAGTCCCAGCGGCCGCGCAGGAGCTGGAGGCGCACCCAGAGATGGGCGACATTGGGGACGGAGACGACCACGCGGCCGTCGGACGCGAGCGAGCGATTGATGGCCACCAGCACGGGCAACGGGTCCGTCAGGTGCTCGAGCACGTCGCCGTAGACGATGGCGTCGAAGGCGCCCGAGAGCTTGGGCGCGGCCGCGTCCAGGTCGGCCACGATGACCTCGTGGCAACGCCCGCGCGCCTTGGCGGCCTGCGCGGGATCGCGCTCGAGGGCCGTGACCTGCCAGCCCTGACGCGTGAGAAGCTCGGAGAGAAAGCCGTCGGCGGCGCCGACGTCGAGGGCGCGCCGGCCCTGTCCCTCTCCCAGCGTCCTCAAGATGAGGGCATGGCTCGAATACGGATCGGACTTGAGCTGATAGGGCGAAGCGCTCATATGCGCCGCGACGGATTCAACCTCTGGCGGGCGGCTCCGCCGCCCACTCGCGCCAGGACTCGAGCCGCGGGAACCACGTGGCGAGGAGCGCGAGGGACAGGGTCAGGAGCGCGTAGAAGTCCGCCCGCAGCCCCGAGACCATGAATAGCACGAGGCCGAGAATGGCCGGGATCTCCGCGAGGCCCGCGGTGACGATGGCGACCGTGATGAGCTTGGCGATCGATGCCCCCGGGGCGGGCCCGGGAGACTTCGCGAGAAGGGTGCGCCGCACCACCAGGATGAGCATGACCTGCACGAGCGCGACGCCCCAGAGCGCGTAGCGGACCATGGGATCCAGCGCCGTGCCCGCGAACCCTGAAAATGGCGCCTGCGAGAGGTTCACCACCTCGACGGCGACAGCGTAGAGGAGGACGCTCCCCATCATGGCGCCGTAAATCATGGCGGCGACCCGACGGCCCGTCTCCAGATGTCCCGTCTCGTCCGTCATGACCCCAGGATAGCATTCGCCTCCCGGAGGGCCGTCACGAGAATATCCGGGCCGAGCAGCTACCTAGAGCTGCCCATACTCCTGATCCATGCCCTGGAAGAACTGCCACCACATGCCGAGCGAGGTCCGCACGACGCCGCGGATGCGGTCCTGGCTTTCGGGGGTGGTCGCCCCTTTGATCACGATGTGATCGCCGACGTCCGAGTGCTCGGCGTCGGCCAGCTCGTGCACGTCCCAGAAGGCCACCTGCGCCTCGTCCAGGCCGTAGTGCTTCTGGAGCCCGCGGGCGAAGGGGCCGAAGGCGCCCACCACCTGCCCCTCCGCGGCCAGGTTGATTGCGGCCACGCCTTCCAGGAAGGAGAGGATCTTCGTGGAGTACTCGAACCAGTGAATGAGGGCCGCCGTCGAGGGGAGCGCGGGCGCGGACAACACCTCGTCGCGACGCAGCCCGAGCCCGGTCGCGAAGTCGAGGAAGAGCTCGGGGTGGGCCTTCGAGCCGGAGAGGCGTCCCGTCTCCTCCTCGTAGACGGACTCGGCGAGCTTCACCCGCTCGCCCAGGTCCGGGCAGCGCGAGTGCAGCGCGGAGACGGCGCGCGGAAACTCGAGCACCTGGAGGAAGAACTGCTTGGCGAAGCCCTGCACCTGCGGGCGCGACAGCCGTCCCTCCTGGATCTTGAACCAGAGGGGATGGCCGCCGAAGCTCCGGCCCGCCCGCACCTCCGCCGTCAGCGATTCCCCGAACGACTTCTTCGTCTCCGCCATGGGCGCTCTCCTGTGGATTGGCTATTGCTGGATGCGCACCACCACGGAGGCGGGCAGCCTCGCGAGAAAGTCGCCGAGAGCCCGCTCCATGTAGGTTCGATCCTTGGACTCGAGGGTGACCTTGACCTTGTACTCGGGATTCGCGAGCTCGGGGTAGGAGCCGAGCATGAGCTCCGGATAGCCGCGCACGACCTCGTTGAGGTGCTCGGCCAGCGTTCCCTCGCCCACGCTCAGAAAGACGCTGACGAGATGGAAGGGCTCGTCGCGGAACTGCTCCTTGAGCCCCTCGAACTTCTGGCGGAAGAGCTCGGGCACGCCGGGCAAGACGTAGACGTTCTTCATTACCACGGCGGGAAAGACGAGCCCGTCGCCCATCATGGGAAGCGCGCCTTCCGGGATCTCGGCCATGCGCAGGCGCGCCGCGTTGAGGTTGCCCCCCGAGAAGCGCTGGATGACCTCGACCATGCGCGCGTCCCGCACCACGGGCACCCCGAAGGCGCGCGCCACGCCCTCGATGGTCACGTCGTCGTGGGTGGGCCCCACGCCGCCCGAGGTGAAGACCACGTCGAAGCGCCCGCTGAACTGCGCCACCTCCGCCGCGATCTGGTCCACCTCGTCGGGAATGACCACGATGCGACGCACGTCCACGCCGAGGGCGCGCAGCTCGCGGCAGAGGTAGGCCGCGTTGGCGTCCACCACCTTGCCGGAGAGCAGCTCGTTGCCGATGAGGATGATACCAGCCGTCCGGCCCATGGGGGCCTCATGGTAGCATGCCGCCGCGCAATGATAGAATGCTCGGGCGGCTCGCGGGACGGGAACGCGAGCGGCCAAGGAGATGCACGGCATGCCGACGGAGTCGCAACCAATCTCGCTGAGCGGCTGGGCCCTCGTCCTCGGCGCGTCCTCCGGCTTCGGCGCGGCGACGAGCATGGCTCTGGCCAGGGCCGGACTCAATGTCTTCGGCGTGCACCTCGATCGCAAGGCCACCCTCCCCAATGCCGAGCGCCTCGTGGGGGAGATCAAGGGCCTGGGCCGCGAAGCGCGGTTCTACAACATCAACGCCGCGGACGAGGAGAGGCGCGCGGAGACGGCGGCGGACATGGAGCGCATCCTGCGCGAGCGGGGCGAGGAAGGCCAGCTGCGCGTGATGCTCCACTCGCTGGCCTTCGGCACCCTCAAGCTCTTCATGACCGACCCCATGAAGGAGGCCGTCACCAAGGCGCAGATGGACATGACGGTCGACGTGATGGCCCACAGCCTCATCTACTGGGCGCAAGAGCTCGTGGGGCGCGGGCTCATGGGTCGGGGCGGCCGCATCTACGCCATGACCTCGTCGGGAGGCGCGCGCGCCCTGCCCTTCTACGGACCGGTCTCGGCGGCCAAGGCCGCCCTCGAGTCCAATATCCGCCAGCTCGCCGTGGAGCTGGCTCCGCATGGCATCGCGGCCAACTCCATCCGGGCCGGCGTGACGGACACGCCGGCGCTGCAGAAGATCCCCGGCAGCGACGCCATCAAGGACTCCGCCCTCCGGCGCAATCCGCACCGGCGGTTGACCACGGTCGAGGACGTCGCCAAGGCCATCGTCGTGCTCTCGCATCCGGACACGTACTGGATGACCGGCAATGTCATCGGCGTGGACGGGGGCGAGGAGATCGTCGGCTAACCGGCAGGACCTCACGGGAGCTCATCGATGAGTCCGACCTACGACGTCGTGGTGGCGGGAAGCGGCAACGCCGCCCTCTGCGCGGCCCTTGCCGCGCGAGAAGCCGGCGCTTCTGTGCTGATCGTCGAGAAGGCGCCGGAGTCCCAGCGCGGCGGCAACTCCTTCTTCACGGCGGGCGGGTTTCGTTTCGCCCATCAGGGGCTCGAGGATCTCCGGCGCGACATCCTGCCCGACATCTCCGAGGAGGAGGCGCGCGCCATCGTGGTCCCTCCCTACACGGAGAACCAGTTCTACGACGACCTGATGCGGGTGACGGAGGGGCGCGCGGACTTCGACATGGCCCAGCACCTCGTCCAGCGCTCGCGTCCCACCGTGGCCTGGATGCGGAGCCAGGGTCTCCGCTGGATCCTCATGTTCGCCCGCCAGTCCTATCAGGTCGAGGGCAAGCATCAATTCTGGGGCGGGCTCAATGTCGAGGCGGTGGGCGGCGGGCCCGGCCTCGTGGAGATGCAGCTCGATCGCGCGCGCAAGGTGGGCATCGAGGTGCGCTACGGCCACGGGGCGCGGCGCCTCCTCACCGATGACCAGGGCGGCATCACGGGGCTCGTCGTGCGCGCCCCGGAAGGCCTCGTCGAGATCCCGACCCGCGCGGTGGTCCTGGCCTGTGGCGGCTTCGAGGCGAACCCGGAAATGCGGACGCGCTATCTCGGGCCGAACTGGGACCTCGCCCGCGTGCGGGGCACTCGCCACAACACGGGCGAGGGCATCCGCATGGCGCTGGACATCGGGGCGCAGGCCTATGGCCACTGGTCCTCCTGTCATGCCGTCCAGTGGGATCTGAACGCGCCGCCCTTCGGCGATCGCAAGGTCGGGGACATGTTCCAGAAGCACTCCTACCCGCTCGGCATCATCGTGAATGTCCACGGCCAGCGCTTCGTCGACGAGGGCGCGGACTTCCGCAACTTCACCTACGTCAAGTACGGGCAGGCCGTCATCCGGCAGCCCCAGCAGACGGCGTTCCAGATCTTCGATCAGAAGACCCTGCCCCTCCTTCGCGAGGAGTACCGGATCCGCGAGATCACCAAGGCGGAGGCCCCGACCATCGAGGAGCTGGCCAGGAAGCTCGAGATCGACCCCCAGGGTCTCGTCCGCACCGTCGGCGAATTCAATGCCGCCGTGCAGGACAAGCCTTTCAATCCCGCCATCCTCGATGGGCGGGGGACGCGGGGCATCACGCCCCCCAAGACGAACTGGGCCCAGGCCCTCGACACGCCGCCCTATGTGGGCTTCGGCGTCACGTGCGGGATCACCTTCACGTTCGGCGGTCTCCGGGTGGATCTGCGCGCGCAGGTGCAGGACATCGAGGATCAGCCCATTCGCGGCCTCTATGCCGCGGGCGAGCTGGTGGGCGGGCTCTTCTACCACAACTATCCGGGCGGCGCCGGGCTCATGGCCGGCTCCGTCTTCGGCAGGATCGCCGGCGAATCAGCGGCACGGGATCTCGGCTCCGCGCGGGGCTGAAGCCCGGCGATGGAGAAGCTGACCGACTTCCTGTTCATCGCCCAGGTCATGATCCTGGCCGCCATCCTGATCCGCTGGTCGGCGCGCCGGCGTGTCCCCGGCGTGGCCGGGCTCGGCCTCATTGGCTGGCTTGCCGTCACGGGCTCGCTCGCCATCAAAGGGTTCTTCGAGGACTGGAGCCGTCTGCCGCCCCGGCTCCTGCCCGCCCTGCTCGTGCCGCTGATCGGTGGCCTGCTCCTCCTCACGTATTCGCGACAGACGCGCGCCCTTCTCGCGGCGACTCCGCTCCAGTGGCCGATCTATCTGCAGTCCTTCCGCATCCTCATGGAGATCATTCTCTGGCTGCTCTTCGTCCAGCATCGGGCGCCCGCGATCATGACCTTCGAGGGGCGCAACGTGGACATCCTGGTGGGCCTGACCGCCATCCCCGTGGCCTACTTCTGCTTCGTCAGGAAGGCGTGGCCGAGGCAGGTCGCGCTCTGGTGGAACGCGATCAGCGTCCTGGTTCTTCTCAACGTCGTCGTCCACGCCCAGCTCTCGACGCCGTCGCCCTTCCGCGTCTTCCTCACCGATCCGCCCGTCACCTTCATCGGCGGCTGGCCCTATATCTGGCTGCCCGGCTTCCTCGTCCCCCTCGCCTGGCTTCTCCACGCCGCCTCGATCATCCAGATCCGCCGCGCCTAGGCTGCTGATAGCCTAGGCGGGCTTGGTTACTTCGTCGAGCCAGTTCAGGACATCCGCGAAGTACTGCTCCCCGCCCTCCTCGAGCATGAGCAGGTGGCCGTGTCCGGGCGCCTCGAGATATCGGGAGCCGTAGCGCGCGGCGATCTTGCGCTGGACGGCGGCCGGGGTGATGCGATCGTCCGCGGCGCCGAGGACCAGCGTCGGGCACCGGATCGCCGCGGTGTCTACCGTGATCCGGCCCAGCGCCATCTGGCGGGCCGCGCGCGCCGACTCGGGCACCAGGTTGGGAAAGGCCCAGGCCTGCCGCTCGGGCGAGAGCCGATTGCCGATAAAGTTGAGGGCGTCCTCACGGGTGGGGGTGAACTCGCGGCTTCGCAGGATGGCCAGGGCATAGTGCGGCAGGGTCATCAGCAGCGACCACGTGACCACGCGGATGCCATGCGGCGCGGCGCTCGTGGCAAAGACTGCCGCGCGAACGCGCCCGCCCTCGGCCACTTTCTGCGCGATCAGCCCGCCCATGGAGTGCCCGATCACCACCGCCTCCCCGAACTGGCGCAGGCAATCCTCCACGTCCTCGACGTATTCCGAGACCGAGACGCGGCCCAGGTCGGTCACGGGCCGGCTGCCGTGGTGCCCGCGAAGATTGACGGCCCAGGAGTCCCAGCCCGACTGGGCGGCGGCGTAGAGCCAGGGGCGCAAGTACCAGGCGCCGCCATTCATGCCGTGGACGAGGAGGAGCGGATACGGCTTCACCGGCCCGACGGCCGGAGCGTGCTCGAGGAGGAGATCTCCGATGCGCTCCACGGCGCCTATCCTACAGCAGTCGTCTCCGCGTGGGCCCGCAGGGTCTCCAGAACAAGGGCGGCCGTCGTGTGGAGGTCCTTCAGGTCCACCCACTCGTTGACGGTATGGATGTCGCGCATCCCACAGCCCAGGTTGGCGATCTCGAGCCCCCGCGCGGCGAGGACGTTGGCGTCGGAGCCGCCGCCCGTCGCCCGCGTCGTCAGGGTCCGGCCGAGCTTCTTCGCTCCCTGGTTGACGAGGCCGACAATGGGCGCGTGGTCGGGAACGTCGAGCCGCTCGTATTGCCGGTCTATCTGAGCCTCGAAGCGCGCCCGGCGCACGCCGGCTTCCAGCGTGACCGTGTGACGGGCGGCGGCTTCCTCGAAGCGGCGCCGCATGTGCTCGGTCTGCGCCTCGAGCTTCTCCACGGACAGGCTTCGCGTCTCCCCCTTCACGATCACCCGCGTCGGCACGATGTTCGTGGAGAGGCCGCCCTCGATCACCCCGAGATTCGCGGTGGTCTCGGCATCCAGCCGACCGAGCTTCATGCCCGCGATGGCCTCGCTGGCGATCTGGATGGCCGACAGGCCCCGCTCCGGGCAGATGCCGGCGTGCGCCTCGAGGCCCGTCACGGTAAAAGTGAGCCGGTTGGCCGCGGGAGCCCGCGTGATGAGCTCGCAGACGCCATCCACATCGAGCACGAGGCCCCGGCGAGCCTTGAGGCGCCCCGTGTCGAAGTGCTTGGCCCCGAGGAGACCGGTCTCCTCGCAGATGCTCAGCACCAGCTCGATATCGCCGTGAGGAATGCTCGTCTCGCGCAGGACCCGGATGGCCTCCAGGATGGCCACGATCCCGGCCTTGTCGTCACCGCCCAGCACCGTGGTCCGGTCCGTGCGCACGATGTCGCCCTCGACCTGGACGCGGATCTTCTCGGCGGGCCCCACCGTGTCCATGTGAGCGGAGAGCAGGAAGGGCGCCACGGCCGGCCTGGTGCCCGCGAACCGTGCCAGCACGTTGCCCGTCTCGCCCCCCACCTTCTCGCCGGCATCGTCCACCTCGATCGTGGCCCCCATGCCCTTGAGAATGGTCTCCAGGCGCTTCGCGATGCTCCCCTCGCGCCTGGACAGGCTCGAGATGGAGACGAGGTCGAGGAACTCGTCCTTCATGCGGGCGGGGTTGATCACGCGGGCTCCGTGTGAAGGTGCTGGAGCAGCCAGTCGCGGCTTCGCTTCACCGCCTCGTGCCGGTGGAGCGGATCGGTCAAGCGATGATCGGCCCCCGGAAGCATGCAGAGCTCCCGCGGCTCCCCCGCCCGCTCGAAGAGCGCGCGCCCATGCTCGGGCGGCACCACGTCGTCACAGCCGCCCTGAATGACGAGCAGGCTGGCCACCCCCGCGGGCGCCACCGCGTTGCGGCCTGCGCGCACCTCGGCCACGAGCGCGGGCCCGGGCGCGGTGATATCGGTCGGATCGGAGGGCGGCAGCCCCGTCAGGTTTGCCGGGGCATTCCACGTCACTACAGGGCCAGCCGCGCGTCGACGGGAGGCCGCCCACAGCGCGACATAGCCGCCGAGGCTCGAGCCGAGCAGGCCGAAGCGCCCGTTGAGCGCCGGGTGACCCTCGAGATGCTCGAGCACGGCTTCGACGTCGGCGATGCGCGAGGCGATGGTGGCATTGCGGCCGAGCCCGCCCGACTCGCCGCTGCCCCGGAAATCGAAGCGGGCGAGGGCGAGGCCGGCCTCCGGAAAATCCTGGGCGAGCAGGAGGTACTTGTCGCTGTCCTTGGAGGCGCCCATGCCATGGCAGGCGATCACGCAGGGCGCGGGCTGGCGCCGAGGCAGATGCAGCACGCCCACCACGGAGGCGCCGGCGATGGACAGCGCGAAGGGCTCGCTGATCACGACCAGGGAAGATCGAAGAGGGCGCAGGTGTTGGCGCCGATCTGGTCGATGACTTCGTCGACGGGCGTCTGCTTGATCTTGGCGATCTCCTCGGCCACCCGCGTGACGAGCCACGGGCCCGAGGGCATCCCCTCGAACTCGCCCTTGTACGGCCACGGGCCGTCGCTTTCCACGAGGAGGGAGGTCAGGGGCACCGCCTCGACCATCTCGCGGTCTCGCTCACGGTAGATCACTTCCGGCGTCACCGACACGACGTAGCCGGACTCCACGATGTCGCGGGTCACCTCGGCGGGCGCCTTGTGCCAGTGGAAGACGGCGCGATCGATGCCGTGGGTCTTGAGGGCTTCCAGGGCACCCACCGCCGCCCCGTGGGGAGCGTGGAGAATGACGGCCAGGTCATAGCGACGCGCCAGATCGAGGAGCCGCCCGAGGTGTCGTCTCCCCCGCGTCATACGCTCCGCCGCGTCGCTCGCGCCCTCGAGGCTGTACCAGGGCAGCCCGACCTCGCCCAGGGCCACCAGCCACGCGTGGTTGGCCATGAGCTGCGACTCCACGCCCGCCAGGTCCTCATCGGTCAGGTGGTGCCACTCGGGATGAAAGCCCATGGCCGGCCACACGGCCTTGCCGGAGGCGGTGGCCGCCCTGAGCGTGCGGACATTGGTCTCGAGGTCGCAGCCGACGGCGATGGCGCCCCAGACGCCGTGCTCGGTGGCCCGCGCGAGCGCGCCGCGCAGGTCCTCGTAGGCGGGATCGTGAAGGTGGCAGTGGCTGTCTATGAGCATCGCGATGACGGCTCCTGTCAGGCTCCGGCCACGACCATCTTGCCGATCAGGACCGTGGGCGCCGCGGTGCGGTCGCGGAAGACCAGGTCATTCCCGACGCCCTCGATGGCGCGGAACATTTCGAGCAGATTGCCCGCCACCGTGATCTCTTCCACGGGATAGGCCAGCTCGCCATTGTCGATCCACATGCCCACGGCGCCTCGGGAATAGTCGCCCGTGATGCCGTTGACCCCGAATCCGATGAGCTCCGTGACGTACAGGCCCTGCTTGACGCCGGCCACGAGCACGCGCGGATCCGTGGGGCCCGCGGCCAGGTAGAAGTTGGTCGTGCCCACGGTGACCCCGCTCCCGTCGCGGGCGGCGTGGTGCGTGGAGGTCATGCCGAGCTTGCGGGCCGTGTAGGTGTCGAGGAGATACGAGGTGAGCACGCCCTTGTCCACGACCACCGTCCGGCGCACGGGGAGGCCCTCGCCGTCGAAGGGCCGCGAGCCCAGCGCGCCGGGGACAGTCCCGTCGTCCACGAGGGTGACCGCGGGCGAGGCGATCTGCTCGCCGAGCTTGCCCACCAGGAAGGACGCGCCGCGATAGAGCGAGGGGCCGGCGGCGGCACCCGCGATGTGACGGATGAGGCTCGCCGCCATCTCGGGATCGAAGATCACTGGCACCTCGCAGGTCTTGACGCGCCGGGCCCCGAGGCGACGGAGGGCGCGGCGGGCCGCGGTTTGCCCGATCTCCTCGGGAGCGTCGAGGCGCTCGCGCTTGCGGGTGGCGTGATACCAGCCGTCGCGCTGCATCTGGCCATTCTGCGAGGCCACGGGTGAAGCCGAGAGGCTGAAGGACGAGGTCTCGTACTCTCCGGCAAAGCCGTGGCTCGTGCCGTAGGCATACCGCGCCTGGCGATCGGCGAAGTCGCCGCCCTCGGAGTTGGTGATACGAGGGTCGGTCTCGAGCGCCGCCGCCTCGCAGCGCCGGGCCAGCGTGATCTTGTCTTCGGGCGCGAGGTCGTGCCCCGTCGGGTCGTGGAGGTCGAGGTTCGGAATGCTGCGGGCGAGCTCGCCGGCCTCGGGCAGCCCGCCGAGCGCGTCGGGCGCCGTCACCCGGGCGAGCGAGACGGCCTCCTCCACGAGGCGCTCCACGGAAGCGCGGGAGAGATCAGACGTCGAAGCGGCCGCCACCGACTGGTCGACGAAGACGCGCAGCGAGAGGTGCTGCTCGCGGGCGTGCTTGACGGTGTCCACCTGCCCCAGCCTCACCTGCGCCGAGAAGGACTGGTCCTCGAGGAGAAAGGCGTCCGCCGCCGTCGCTCCGCGCTCGCCCGCCCGCTTCAGGACATCATGGACGAGATCGAGCACGGCCTAGACCTGGGTCCCGCCGACGGTGATGCCATCGATGCGAGTGGTCGGCATCCCCACGCCCACGGGGACGGACTGGCCGTCCTTGCCGCACGTGCCCACGCCCTCGTCGAGCTTGAGGTCGTGGCCGACACGGCTCACCCGCGTCAGCGCGTCGGGGCCATTGCCGATGAGGGTGGCGCCCTTGACCGCCTTCGTGACCTGGCCGTCCTCGATCAGGTAGGCCTCGCTGGCCGAGAAGACGAACTTGCCGTTGGTGATGTCGACCTGCCCGCCGCCGAAGTTGACGGCGTAGAGACCGCGGGAGACGGAGCGGATGATGTCGGCGGGATCGTCCGGCCCGGCGAGCATGAAGGTGTTGGTCATGCGCGGCATGGGCGGATGCGCGTACGACTCGCGCCGGCCGTTGCCGGTGGCGGCCATGCCCATGAGCCGGGAATTGAGGCGGTCCTGCATGTAGCCGCGAAGGATGCCGTTCTCGATCAGGACATTGCGCCGGGTGACGTTGCCCTCGTCGTCGACGTTGAGCGACCCGCGCCGGTTGGCGATGGTGCCGTCGTCGACCACGGTCACGAGGTCTGAGGCCACCTTCTGACCGAGCCGTCCCGAGAAGGCCGAGGTGCCCTTGCGGTTGAAGTCGCCCTCGAGCCCGTGCCCCACCGCCTCGTGGAGGAGGATGCCCGGCCAGCCCGGGCCCAGCACCACCGTGAGCTCGCCCGCGGGCGCCTCGACGGCGTGGAGCTTGATCACGGCCTGCCGCACGGCCTCGGAGGTGTAGTGGCGCCAGCGCTCCTGCTCGAGGAAGAAGTCGAAGGGGACGCGACCGCCGCCGCCATAGCCGCCCATCTCGCGCTTGCCGTTCTCTTCCACGATCACGGTGACGTTGAGCCGGGTCAGCGGCCGGACATCGCCCACCGTCCAGCCGGAAGGCGTGGCGATGAGCACCACCACGTCCTCGCTGCCCAGGCTCGCGATGACCTGCCGCACGCGAGGATCGGCCGCGCGCGCGGCGGCATCCATCTGGCCGAGGAGCTCGATCTTGCGGTCGAGGGCCGCGGTGATGGGCGTTTCGGCGAGAGTGTAGAGATCGTGAGGCTTGCCGCCGCCCACCGCCACCACGGCCGAGGACGAGGCGGAATCCGCGATGGCACGGGCCTGGCGGGCCGCTTCCTCGAGATTGGGCAGCGCCAGATCATCGGTGTGCGCGTAGCCCGTGCGCTCTCCCGACTGCGCGCGGATGCCCGCGCCCTGGCTCACATGGCGCGAGGCCTTCTTGACGGCGCCTTCCTCGAGAACCAGCTCCTCGCTGACGCGGTACTCGAGGAAGAGATCGGCGTGATCGACCCTCCCTGCCAGCTGTGAGCCGAGAAGACGATCGAGGGCTGATGCGGAGAGACCAAACCTGTCTTCGAAGAACCGTTCCGGACGGGCCAGCATTTGATTCTCCATTGGGCGCGAAGGGTTCGATCCTAGCATCGGCTGCCGAGGGGGACTGTAGTAATTCTGCGAGAAACTTCACTGTGTTCGATATCCGAACACAGGAGCCGCGGCTTCCGAACTTCCGGTCACTTAGGCTACCTGAGCGAAGACCCTCGTTGAGGGATTTTGCTAACGGTCCAGACCCTGCTGGACGATCTCGTGGATGACCCGGAGGCCGGCCATGACGGATGGTCCTGGAGACAGGATATCAGCCCCGTCCACCTCGTGGATTCGTCCCTCCTTCACGGCGCTGACGCTCGACCAACCAGCCCGTCCTCGTATCGCGTCGACGTCCACGGGCTTGCCGCACCAGGAGGCCAGGATGATCTGCGGATCCCGGCGTGCGACCTCGCCCGGATCCACGATGCGCTCCTTCGCCGAGGGCTTGTCTCGCAGCTCGGGAAAGATATCCCGGCCGCCCGCCAGCTCGATGATCTCCGACACCCAGCGGATTCCCGCGATGAGCGGGTCGTGCCACTCCTCGAAGTAGACGCGCGGCCGGTCCGGCCACACGCTCGAGAACTCCCGGATCTGGCGAATGTCATCGCGCATGTCCTGCACGAGGTCTCGCGCCGCCTTCTCGAGCCCGAGGAGCCCGCCCACCAGGAGGATGTTTTCCAGGATGTCGTCCACTGAGCGCGGGTTGGAGCAGAAGACGGGCAAGCCGCCGCGGATCAGCTCAGCGCAGATATCGGCCTGGAGATCGGAGAAGGCAAGCACAAGGTCGGGCTCGAGCTCTCGGATCTTGTCGACACGGAAGGTCGTGAAGCCGCCGATCTTGGGCTTCTCGCGCGCCTCGGGAGGCCGATGCGCCGTGCCCGGGACGGCGACCACGCGATCCCCCGCCCCGAGCGCATAGCAGATCTCCACGTGCTCCGTGCTCAGGCACGCGATGCGCTGCGGAAAGCCGATGTCTCCTTTTCCATACATGGGGACTAACGATAACAGAGAAGTCCTGCGGCAGCGCGCGGGCCTCGTGGACGAGCGGGACCGCATCCGCCGCACGTGCGCATGTAGGGCCGCAATGCTTTTCCGCTTGA
>QHSC01000045.1 GCA_003220345.1 Candidatus Rokuibacteriota bacterium
TACGAGGGGACCGTGAACCAGGTGATGGGCGACGGGATCATGGCGCTGTTCGGCGCGCCCGTCGCCCACGAGGACCATGCCGTGCGGGCCTGCTACGCCGCCCTGCGCATGCAGGAGCTGGTGAAGGGTTACGCCGAGCAGGCGTTCCGCACTCTCGGTGTCGCGGTCAGGATACGAGTGGGGCTGAACTCCGGAGAGGTCGTTGTGCGGTCGATCCGCTCGGACCTCCGTATGGACTACACGGCCGTTGGCCAGACCACCCACCTGGCCGCCCGCATGGAGCAGCTCGCCCCCCCGGGCGCCATCTGGATCACCGCCGAAACCCTCCGCCTGGCCGAGAACTTCGTGCAGGTCCAGCCCCTC
>QHSC01000046.1 GCA_003220345.1 Candidatus Rokuibacteriota bacterium
CCGGGCCACCAGCTATCTCCCCGTCATCGATCTCCTGAAGGCCTATTTCCACATCGACGAGCGTGATGACACCCGCGCGATACGCGCCAAGGTTACCGGACATCTGCTCACCCTGGACGAGGCACTCAAGGACGTTGTCCCGCCCGTTCTCTGGCTCCTCGACGCTCTCCCCGAGGAGGACGGCCTCTGGGTTCTCGAGCCGCCCCAGCGGCGCCAGGTCACGCTCGACGCGGTGAAGGGGCTGCTCCTCCGCGAGAGCCAGGTCCAGCCCCTCGTCCTGGTACTGGAGGATCTCCACTGGATCGACTCGGAGACGCAGGCCCTGCTCGACAGCCTGGTGGAGAGCCTGCCCGCGGCACCAGTGCTGCTCCTCGTCAACTATCGCCCCGAGTACAGCCACGGCTGGGGTGGCAAGACCTACTACCGCCAGCTCAGGATTGACCCCTTGCCGCCTGAGAGCGCCGAGGAATTGCTCCGGGCCTTGGTGGGCGACGGCGCCGAGCTCGCCCCCCTCAAGCGTCTGCTGATTGAACGGACCGAGGGCAACCCGTTCTTCCTCGAGGAGAGTGTCCGGACGCTGGTGGAGACCGGTGCCATCGCGGGCGAGCGCGGCAGCTACCGCGTGATCAAGGATGCCCTGACGATCCAAGTCCCGGCGACGGTGCAGGCGCTGCTGGCCGGGCGCATCGACCGGCTCCCACCGGCGGAGAAGCGCCTAATCCAGGCTGCCTCCGTGATCGGCAAGGACGTGCCGTTCGCTCTGCTCCAAACCATCATCGAGGATGACGAAGGGGATCTCCGTCGCGGTCTCGCGCACCTTCAGGCTGCCGAGTTCCTCTACGAAGCGCACCTCTTCCCGGAGCTCGAGTACACCTTCAAGCATGCGCTGACGCATGAGGTTGCCTACGCGAGCCTTCTACGGGAGCGACGGATGGCGTTGCACTTGAGCATTCTGGAAACGCTAGAGCGGCAACACGCCGACCAGCCGCGTGAGGAGGTCGAGCGCCGCGCTCGCCACGCGCTCGGTGCCGAGGCGTGGGACAAGGCGGCCACGTACCTTCGGCAGGCAGCCCAAAGGACGATGGCCCGGTCCTCGTATGGTGCGGCTGCCGGATTGCTCCGGGAAGCGCTGCGGGCACTCGAGCGGCTGCCCGAGACCCCTGACACTCTCGCGCAGGCCATCGACACCAGGTTCGAGTTGCGGCTCGCACACATACCACTCGGGCGATACCAGGATGCCCTGGCTGTCATGCGCGAAGCTGAAGGCCTGGCGACCAGGCTCGGCGATCGTGCTCGCTTGGGGCGGGTCCTCACCGATATCTGCGCGCGGCTCAGGAACGTCGCCGGCGAGCATCTTCAGGCCGTCGAGGTCGGACAGCGTGCCCTGGCGATTGCGGCCGAGAGTGGCGATCGAGAGCTGGAGCGCGAGGCTCAGTACCGCACCGGCCAGGCCTACTTCGCCATCGGCGACTTCCGTCAGGCCCTTGACTTCCTTTCACGATGCACGGAGGGCGCGGGTGAGGGCCGCGACCAGCCGTCTCCGCTCTTCGCCTCCTGGTCACACAGCTGGCTGGCCCTCACCCTCTCGAGTCTGGGGCGATTGGTTGATGCGAGCGCGCATGCTCAGGAGGCACTCAGGATTGCGGAAGGCGCTGACCATCCGTTCACTCTTGCCGAGACTTTGACGGGCGTCGGTAGCGTGTGCCTCGCTCAGGGTGATTTCGAGCGAGCCATCGATGCGCTGGAGCGTGCGGGGGTCCTCATCCGTGAATGGAATCTCCAGCCCTGGGCAGTCTTTGCTCGTCTCGGATATGCGTACACGCTTTCCGCCCGTCCGGTCGAGGGTCGGGACCTTCTCGAAGCGGTGATACAGAGCGCAACGACGATGAGCTCAATGGGCGTGGGGCGGGCGATGCAGCTCGCGTGGCTCGGCGAGGCATACTTGCTGGAGGGCCGGCTCGACGACGCTCTGGAACGGGCACAACAGGCTGTGTCCCTGGCGCAGCGTCACCAGGAGCGCGGGCACGAGGCGTGGAGCCTCCGCCTGCTCGGTGAAATCGCTTCCCATCGTGATCCTCCGGCTCTCGAGACGGCACAAGCCTACTACCGCGAGGCCTTGGCCCTGGCTGGCCGGCTCGGCATGCGTCCGCTCGCGGCCCACTGCCATTTCCACCTGGGCAAGCTCTTCCGAAAGACCGACCAGCACGAGCAGGCTCGACAGCATCTGACGACGGGGACGACGATGTACCGCGAAATGGACATGCGCTTCTGGCTGGACCAGGCGGAGGCGGAGATGCGGGAGCTGGAATGAGAGCCTGAAATCGCTACGCAGGCTCATGTCAGGAGACGGTTGTGACGCTGGACGTTGCAAATATCATGGAGTTGCTCAAGGGTTCTTTGGCCTCTCTCGAGAAGAGGCTACTCGGTAAGAAGGATCCCCGCTCTCTCGTAGCAAATTGCTGAGCACGCTCCCGGTGTTCACCGTCTGAGGGCCCGTCTCAGCAGACCCCGCCGGCACTCTCTGGAGCGCCGGCGGGTCACCTGGGTGGCACTCCGGACTACCTGTGCCCCTGGCCCTGCCCCTCCTGGGGATGACCCTCGGGTCCCCGCTCCGGCTGTTGGCGCTCCTCTTTGGGATGCTGAGGAGGCTGCGGCTGGACAGGCGGGGGCTGGGCCGGCAGGCGAGCCGGGGGCCGCTCGCCGCGCGGAGCCTGCTGTGGACCCGCCTGCTCTCTCGGAGCGTTGGGCTGAGGCTCGACCCGCTGGGGCTCAGGTCTGCGTCCGCGCTCCGGCTGGGCACGTTCGATGGCCGGAGCTTCGTGCCGGGGAGCCGCCGGAGGCTGCGTCGTCTCCTGACGTGGGGAGCGAGCGGGCGGCGGCTGCGCGGACTCTTGACGTTGCGGGCGCTCGCGCGCCGCCGAACCCTGGGGATGGTCGACGCGCTCGGCTTTTGCGGTCGCCTTCATGCCACCGGATGACTGCTGGCGGAAGATCGAGGCGCGCTGCTGCTGAACGACCGTATCGTGGGCCTGATACTTGTAGCGTTCATTGTGGATGATCACCTGCTGTGAGGGGGCCGGATATCTGTCTCGTGGATACTCCCTCTGGTAGAGCGGCAGAGGGGCGGCGGCAGCCGCGCGACCCCTATCCCAGCGATCCCATCCTGCCCGCCGGGACTCCCAGTCATGTCCCCAATGCTGCCCCCAGCGAGGCGGTGCGTCGTAGGCCCATCCGCCCCAATATGCCGGGCGTAACCGGTAGTAGCGGAACGGGATCACGAGAATGGGCTGAGGCACGTACAGGGGCTCGACGAAGACCCATGGCCCGTTGTACCAGGAGCTCGAGTACCACTGTCCGTCCTCGACGTTGAAGACCCAATAGAAGCCATCGTAGAAAAAGTAGTCGGCAGTGACGGTCGGAGCGTAGTAGACGGGATAGCCCGGCACGATCACCAAGTTGGGGAACACAGTGAGATTGATCCCGATGCTGATCTGAGCGTTTGCGGGTTGAGTACAGGCCACGGTGATGACCAGCAGAAGCAGAGCGCATACCTTTCGCATTGTGCCCTCCTGTGAGGAACCTCAGCATGGCGTGTGCCAAGTGACGCGCGGGCGCTAAACGTCAGAATTGTGACGATGGTCCAGGGCTGTACCGCCCACGAAGGGCGCGACCGTCGTTCTGGCCAAGCCGAGGCGACGCGTGCAGCCAATACCCCATCGCTCGAGCGGGAACAATTTTCCCGGCGCGCGAAATGCTCCCTGTCATTCCAGCTGCTCACCCGGACGCTATGCGGAAGATCCGGTCCGCGGACACTCGTGGGTGACCGCACTCCCCCAGTTTGCACTCGTTTCTGGTTCCACCCTTTTGCTCCGGTCCTTCGTATAGCTCTCTGAGGAGATCAGATGGGCGTGGAGCGGGGACTTCTCCGTCAGCGAGGACGGCGCCGTCGCGCACACGGCGACGAAGCTCGAGGACCTCACTTCGTTTCCTGTCCGCCGTGCAGCTGCCGTCAATCGGGTCCGGAAACGGCCGGAACACCGATATGCACTGTGCCACTGTCCTGAGCAGGAGATAGCGCGTGCGCCCACGAATCGGTCTTTCCATCATGTTGCTGGAGACACGGCGCGAGGCGATCATCGATCTCGCCACGGAGGGTGATCGCCTCGGCTACGATGGCTTCTTCATGCCGGAGGCGTGGGGGCACGACATGACCGTGCTGCTTGCCGAGGCGGCGGTCCGCACGACGCGGATCATGCTTGGAACGGGCATCATCGGCATCTGGAACCGTAGCGCGGCGACCATCGCGATGGCCGCGGCGACACTGCACGCGATCTCGGGCGGACGCTTCGTGCTCGGCCTCGGCGCCAGCACCCCACAGCTCGCGGAAGGCCTGCACGACACACCGTTTGAGCCACCGGTCCCGCGCATGCGCCAGATGGTCACGCAGATTCGGGCCCTGCTCCGTGGCGAGCGCATCCCGCTCGCGGTGACGACGAGTGCCCGCGCGCTCAAGCTCAACGTGCAGCCGGCGCCCACGCTTCCGATCCACATCGCGGCGCTCGGCGATGCGATGACGCGGCTCGCAGGCGAGCTGGCCGACGCGTGGGCGCCGTTCCTTTATCCGTGGTCGCAGCTCGCAACCGGTGTCGAACGGCTCCGCGAGGGCGCGACGCGGGGGGGCCATCCGGATCGTCTCCCGGAGATTCATCCCTGCGTGCCGACCGTGGTGGCCGCCACCGACGCGAAAGCGCGTGAGGGCGCGGCGTGGTTCGTTTCTTTCTTTGTGACGACGGGGACGTTCTACCGCGACTCGCTCATTCGACAGGGCTACGGCAAGGTTGTGGAGGCGGTGCTCGAGGCCAATGCGCCGAAGTTCACGGGTGCCGTCCCTGCCGACGCTGACGAATTGCTCGAGCAACTGATCGTCTACGGTACCCCGCGCGAGGCGCGGCGGAGACTTGGACGCTGGCACGAGGCTGGTGCCAACTTCCCGACCCTTCTCCTCCGGCCGGACCTCACACCGGACGACCGCGCGCTGGTGCTCGAGACTTTCCGCCCGATGTTACGGTCCGCCTAGGAGCGTTCCGATGTCAGAGGTCAGCCGCGCGACGATGAAGTTCAATCAAGCGCGGCTCGAGTACCTGAGCGCGCGAATGGAGGCCGACATGGCAATCCGGGCGCTCATGCTCGCCCCACGAGTTTGAGGAACTGCTGTGTCCTGGCCTCGCGCGGGCGCTCCAGGATCTCTTCGGGCGTGCCTTCCTCGATGATGCGGCCGTCGGCCATGAACACGATGCGATCGGCCACCTCGCGCGCGAAGCGCAGCTCGTGGGTGACCACGATCATGGTCATGCCCCCCTCCGCGAGGCGGCGGATCACCGAAAGCACCTCGGAGACCAGCTCGGGATCGAGGGCCGAGGTGGGCTCGTCGAAGAGCATGACCCGGGGCGAGATGGCCAGCGCCCGGGCGATGGCCACGCGCTGCTGCTGGCCGCCCGAGAGCCGCGAGGGCAGGTGGTCGGCGTGGTAGGCCAGGCCCACGCTGGACAGTAGCGTGATGGCCCGCGCCCGCGCCACGTCGGGCCGCTCCCCGTGCACGCGCACCGGCGCCTCGCAGATGTTCTCGAGCGCGGTCAGGTGCTCGAACAGGTTGAATTGCTGGAAGACCATCCCGATGCGGGCCCGCGCGCGCTCCCGCGCCACGTGGCGCGAGGGACGGAGCGCGCCGCCGTTCACGCGCTCATAGCCGATGTGATGTCCGTCCACGGTGATCTCCCCGCGGTCCATCGGCTCCAGATGCGCGATCATCCGCAGCAGCGTGCTCTTGCCCGAGCCGCTCGGTCCCATGATGGTGACCACGTCGCCGCGATGCACGGTGAAATCAATGCCCTGGAGGATGGCGCGGTGCCCGTACGACTTCCAGACGCCGGCGCAACGGACGAAGGGCCCGGCGTGGTCCGTCGCCGCGCGCGCGGCCTGGGCTCCGACCAGCTCGACGAGGTCGACGCGCGCGGTCGCGGACGGGTCGGCGGCTCCCGCGGAGGTGGCCACCGACGCGGGCCTCGTCTCCGGCTCGGACTGACGAAAGCGGAACCCGAAGAAGCGGCCGAGCGCGTTATCGCGCCGCGGTCGCCGCCCCCGGTCCACGTCGGGGCTCACCCGCCGCTCGAGCAGGAACTGGACACCCGCGATCAGGGTGGTGACGGCCAGGTACATCAGCCCGGCCGCCGCGAAGACCGGGAAGAACTTGAAATTCTGGGCCACGATCTGCTGGCTCCGTAGTGTCAGCTCGTTCACCGCAATCACCGAGGCCAGCGAGGTCCCCTTCAGCACGCTGATCGCGTCGTTGCCGACGGCAGGCAGGATGGCGCGCATCGCCTGGGGCAAGACGATCCGACGCAGCGTGAGAAGCGGACCCATACCGAGGGAGGCCGCGGCCAGGGTCTGATTCCGGCTGACCGAGAGGATGCCCCCCCGGATGATCTCCCCCGCGAAGGCCGCCTCGTTGAGCGAGAACCCGATGATCGCGGTGGTGATCGCGGGCATCACGATGCCGATCAACGGCAGCGCGTCGAACAGGAAGACGAGCTGGAGCAGCACTGGCGTGCCCCGGAACAGCCAGACGTACGCCCACGCCAGCGCCGAGAACAGCCGGTAGGGGGACAGACGCATCAGCGCGATCAGCAGGCCGATGGTCAGCCCGCCCACCATCGAGGCGACGAAGATCCGGAGCGTGAGCCACAGCCCTTCCAGCAGGAAGGGTAGCGTCAGGTACTGGAGGAACGCCTCCATCGCCGACGGGCCGACGCTCGGGCTGCCGCTCTCGCCCGCCCCTAGCGGCCGACCTCGACGGGAATGGCCAGCGAGGGGTCCATCCCGTTCTTCTGCAGCAGCGCCTTCTGGGTGCCGTTCTCCTGCAGCGCGGTGATAGCCTCCTTGACCGCGTTGACCAGCTCCTCGTTGCCCTTCTTCACCGCGACGCCGATCTTGATGTTGGTGCGGAAGGAGAAGGCGCGCTCGAACTTGTCGGGGTTGCTCTTCACCACCTGGTCCACCAGCACGAGGTCGTACATGGAGATGTCGGCCCGATCGTTCTCGATCGCCCGTGAGGTGGCCGGCGCGTTCGGATAGGGCGTGATCTGGATGGCCGGCTTGCCCGCGGCCACGCACTTGGCGCTCGCGTCCTGGAAGCCCTTGTCTTCCACCGTGCCCAGGATGGGTGCGGCCCGCGTGCCGCATGTGTCGTCGATGCTCTTGATGCCCTTCGGATTGCCCTTCTTCACGATGCCCGCGGTGCCGGTGGTGGCGTAGATGACGAAGTCGGCCGCCTGGGCCCGCGCCGGCGTGTAGTAGATGTTCGACCAGATGAGCTGGATCTGCCCGGCCTGGAGCGTCGGAACCAGCGTGCCGAAATCGAGCCCGACCAGCTCGTACTTGAGCCCGAGGCACTTCATCGCCGCGTCGATCATGTCCGGATCTTGGCCGACGATCTTGCTCGGGTTGTTCGGATCCCGGTACATGATCGGAGGCAGCGTCGGGTCGAGCCCCACCTTGAGGGTCTTGCCGGCCAGCCCCGGATACTTGGTGGCCACCTTGTCGGGCTCGCATGCCGCCTGTGCCGGCTGCGCCCCGAAGCCTAGTATCGTCGCCGCCACCAGCCCCACCACGACCGCCCCACTCCGGTACCTCATTCCCGAGCCTCCATTCCTCACGAGAAGCGGTGCACTGCATTCCCGGGCGCTAGGCGCCCGTGTGGCTCCGATGGCGCAAGAGATGCCGCCCGCGCCCGAGCTGACCCACGAATTGTCCGTCGCGCGCGATGACCTCGCCCCGCGCCAGGGTCAGCACGAGCAGCCCTTGGAGCGCGAAGCCGTTGAACGGGTCGTAGCCCGCGCGCGAGTGCAGCCGCCGCTCGTCCACTATCCCGGCGCGGGCCGGATCGAACAGGACGAGGTCGGCATCGCTGCCCACCGCGATCGTGCCCTTCTGCGGGTAGAGCCCGAAGATGCGGGCGGGATTGGTCGAGAAAGCGGCCACGAAGGTCTGCAGCGGAATCCGCCCCCGGCTCACGCCTTCCGAGTAGATCACCGGCATTTCGGTCTCGAGCCCGGGCACGCCATACGGCACCTTGGTGAAGTCCTGGGCTCCCGCCGCCTTCTGCTCGACCGTCCACGAGGTGTTGTCGCTGCCGATGGCCTGGATGTCGCCCGCGCGCAGTCCGTCCCACAGCGCGGCCTGATCCCGCGCGGTGCGGAGCGGCGGGGCGCCCACGAACTTGGCTGCCTCGGTGCCCCCGATCTCGTAGCGCTCCTCGGTCAAGGCCAGGTAGATCGGGCGCGTCTCCGCCCACACCCGCAGCCCCCGCCGGCGGGCCGCGCTCACCGCCTCGAGCGCGTCGGCGCAGGAGAGATGCACGATGTAGATCTCGGCGTCGACCAGCGCCGCGTAGTCGATGGCGCGCCGGGTGGCCTCCGCCTCCGCGAGGGTGGGGCGGCTCTGCGCGTAGTAGCGCGGGTCGTGCCGGCCCGCGGCCAAGAGAGTACGCGTGCAGTGGTCGAGCATGTCGCCGTTCTCGGCGTGGACGTTCACCACCGCCCCCGCCTTCCGCGCCGCGTCGAGGACCCGGACGAGCGCGTCGTCTCCGATGCCGAACTCGTTGATCATGAAAACTTTGAGGCTCGGATAGCCGATGTCGACGAGCCGCGGGATCTCGGCCAGCGTCCCCTCGCTCCCGTCGCTGACGATGACGTGGAAGCCATAGTCGATGTGGGCGCGGCCCGCTGCCTTGGCCTTCCAGGCCTCCACTGCCGAGGTGAGCGTCTGGCCTCGCGCCTGCCAGGCGTAGTCGCAGATGGTGGTCACGCCGCCGCAGGCCGCCGCCATCGTGCCCGACTCGAAGTCGTCGACGCTCCGCACGCCGCCCACCTCCGCGTCGAGATGCGTGTGCACGTCCACGCCGCCCGGCAGGACCAGCAGCCCCGTCGCGTCGATCTCCCGCCGGCCCGGAGCCAGGGATGGCTCGATCGCGGCGATGCGGCCGCCGTCGACTCCGACGTCGGCCCGGACGGAGTCGGCGGCGGTGACGACGGTCCCCCCGCGCACCACCAGCTCGTGATTCACGACGGCTCCGCAAACCCGTAGAGCTGCGCCACGTTCGATCGGGTGATCTGCCGCCGCTCCTCGGGCGGCACGCCGTCCAGGATGCGCTCGAGGATGATCCGCGAGCGCGGGAAGGTCGACTCGGTGTGCGGATAGTCCGATCCCCAGAGGAGCAGGCCGACGCCGATGAGCGCGCGGTCGCGGATACCCATGGCGTCTTCCTGGAAGCTCAGGAAGACGTTGCGATGGAAGAAGTCGCTGGGAAGCGCGTCCCCTTGGTAGCGATGCCAGTGGGCGCGCCGAGCCCGCTGCGTGTAGGTGTAGTCGAGCCGATCGAGGAAGTAGGGCGCCCAGGCAATCTCGTGCTCGGCCGAACCCACGCGCAGGCGCGGGTGGCGCTCGAACACCCCTTCCAGGATGAGATGGCCCAGGGCCACGCGAACCCAGTAATCCGCGTTGGCGAGGAGAGCCGCCCGTGAGGTGCGATTGCTCTCGGCCACCACGTGCGGCGCAGGCCGGTTGGTGTCGATGTGGAGACTGATCGGCGCGTCGAGGTCCTGCGCCGCCGCCCAGAAGGGCTCGTACATCGCGTGGTCGTAGCTTCGCTCTTCGGGCGGCGCGACGGTGATCATGCCCCCGGCCAATCCCAGCTTGCGCACCCGCGCGAGCTCGCCGACGGCCTCGTCAACGTCCTCCACGTTGATGAGGGCGATGCCGCGCAGCCGCTCGGGCGCCGCGCGACAGAAGTCGACGAGCCAGTCGTTATACGCGCGGAAGCACGCCGACAGCAGCTCGAGATCGGGCACGCGATAGAGCTGGAGTCCGGCTGTCGGATAGATGACCGACCCCCACACGCCGTCCTCCTCGTTCTCGCGCATGAACTCGGCGGGCTGATAGGCGCCCGGCCGGACCTCGGAGAAGCGCGCAGCCGGTCGGAGCTCCTCCGGGCGCTCGAAGCGCTTGCCGACCTGGGCGCCGCCCTGGAAGGAGTTCCCGCGTGTCCCGTCGATCATCCACCAGTCCCCGTCGGGCTCACTGATCACGCGCGGCCCCCGATCGCGGAAGCGCCGGTCCATGCGATCCGTCCAGAGGTTGGGCGGCTCGACGATGTGGGAGTCCGACGAGATCAGCTTCCAGTCGAGCAAGGATGCTTCCCCTACGGCTCAGTTCTGCAGCACATACTTGTCCACCCGCTCGCGGGTGCCCAGGGCCAGGTAGATGTCGCCGTGGGCGTCCACCCAGCTCCCGTGGGCCGACAGGGAATCCCAGCGCGCCACCACCTGGCCCCGCTTGTCCATCAGGCTGATCCGGGGCGACAGCCCGCTCACGCCGCCCTCGCTGATGCAGAAGAGCCCGTCGCGGTCCATGGAGATGTCGAGCGGTCGGCGCATGTCGGTCCACATCGTGAGGTACTGCCCGTCCGGGGCGAAGACCTGGATGCGATTGTTCTCCCGATCGCAGACGTAGATGTTGCCGTCGTCGCCCGCGATGAGGCTGTGCGGCAGGTGAAACTGGTTCGGCTCGGTCTTGCCGGGTTGGCCCCACGACGCGATGAGCCGGCCGGCGGCGGTGAAGCGATGGACGCGGGCGTTGCGATAGCCGTCGGTCACGTAGAGGTCACCCGAAGGGGACGGGACCATCTCGGTCGGATAGTTGAAGGGGCCGGCCGAGCGGGGCACGAGCTCGCCGGGGCGCTCGCACCCGGTGTCAGAATGCTGCCCGCGCGTGCCCAGGACCTGGAGCGGCTTGCCGTCGAGCGTGTACGTGAGGCACACCGAATCGTCGCGGTCGGTGAGATAGACCACGTCCTTGGCGATATGGATGCCGTGTGGGTTGGCGAAGGCGCCGATGCCCCAGCCGCCCAGGTAGGCGCCCTCCCGCTCGAAGACCAGCACCGGCGGGTCTTTTCGCTGAAACACGTACACGCGATCTGCTGAATCGGTGGCGACGGCGCTCACATTTCCGAATGTCTGCCCGGCGGGGAGCCGTGCCCAGTTCTCGATCAGCTCGTATCGGTACTTTCCCGTGCCGATGATCGCCATGGCCGTCCTCCCCGACGGGATACTGCGGTGACGGCACCGTACTGTCAAGGACGGCCTGATCGTGGTACCCGCGGTGGCGGTGCCTCCGTCGCCGTCGCGGCAGAGCGGGGCCGGGTCGTTTACTCTCGGAGCGGGGAGGGCTATTCTTGTGCGTCTCCCGGAAGGGGCTCGTCGAACGGAGATAGCGATGGGGGAGCGACAGACGCAGCGTCTGATCCGCCGCCTGCGATCGTGTGGACATCTACAAGTGACAGGGAGGAGTCGACATGAGACGGACGACACTCGTGGTGTTCACGGCCCTCATCGCGACGCTGGCGCTGGTGGGGACGGGGCGTCCTGCCGACAAGAAGCTGACGTTCGGCATCGGCATCAGCGCCCCCTTCGCCCCGTTCGTCATCGCGGTCGAGAAGGGCTTCATGGAGAAGCGCGGCGTGCCCGCCGAGTACAAGATGTTCGAGAGTGGCGCGCCGGCGTTCGAGGCGATGGTGGCGGGCAGCCTCGACGCGGGCATGGTCTCCGAGTTCATCTTCGTCCCGGCGCGCGCGAAGGGTGCGCAGATCAGCCTCGTGTCGCTCTTCACCGTGACCGGCAAGGATCTGGGCGCCGTGGTGTCGAAGAACATCAAGTCGCCGAAGGATCTCGAGGGCAAGACCGTCGGCACCGCCGTGCGGACCTCGGCCGAGTACTTCATGTACAAGTACTTCGAGAAGCACGGGGTCGACATCGGCAAGGTGGCCGTGAAGAACATCAACCCCACCGAGACGGCGCCCGCCCTGTTCCGCGGCGACATCGATGCATTCTTCCTCTGGGGCAACTGGGTGCCCAAGGGACCGGAGGTCGTCCCCGGCGCGCGTGTCATTGCCTACTCCGGCGACGACAACGTGTACATCCAGAAGCAGTCGCTGATCTTCAACGCCAACTCGCTGAAGGCCAACCGCGATCTCGTCGGCAAGTCGCTGCTGGCGCTCATGGACACGATCAAGTTCATCAAGGAGCAACCGGACGAGGCCGCCGCCATCGCGGCCAAGGCGTTTCGGATCGCGCCGGAAGAGATGAAGAAGCAGATGGCGCCGCTCAACTACGTGGTGGAGCTCAAGCGCGCCAGCATCAACGAGTACAAGGCGAGCACGCGCTGGATCGTCGGCAAGGGCGGCGTCAGCATTCCGGACATCGACAAGTTCTGGAGCGAGCTGGTGGACGCCTCGCTGCTCAAGGCGGTCGCGCCGGGGCAGACGGACCTGTAAGCCCTGGCCGCGTACATCCGGTTCGGCGACATCGACTTCGGCTTCCCGGGGCGGGCCGGCGAGCACCCCCTCGTGCTCAAAGGCCTGTCCCTGGAGATCGAGCGTGGCGAGCTCTTCTGCCTGCTCGGGCCGAGCGGCTGCGGCAAGACCACCGTGCTGAATCTGCTCGCCGGCTTCGAGCAGCCGGCGGGGGGAGCCATCCAGGTCGACGGGCGGCCGGTGACGGCGCCCGGGGTGGAGCGCACCGTCGTTTTCCAGGGCGACGATTCGCTCTACACGTGGCTGACCGCCGTCGAGAACGTGGAGTTCGGGCTCCGGCTCGCGGGGGTCGCGCCCGAGCGCCGCCGCGCCACCGCCGAGCGCTACCTCGACCTCGTCGGTCTGCGCGGCCAGGGGCACAAGTACCCGAGCCAGCTCTCGGGAGGCATGAAGCAGCGGATCCAGATCGCGCGCGCCCTCGTGTGCGAGTCCCCGATCCTCCTGATGGACGAGCCGTTCGCGGCCCTCGACGCGCAGACGCGCAGTACCCTTCAGGACGAGCTCATCGGCATCTGGCAGCAGACCGGGCGGACGGTGCTCTTCATCACGCACGACATCGGCGAGTCGATCCTGCTCGCCAACCGCGTCGGGCTCATGACGGCGGGGCCCGAGGCGCGCATGAAGACGATCGTGCCCGTCGATCTCGCACGCCCGCGCCGGCGGAGCGATCCGGCCGTGGGCGCGCTCTACGAGCGGCTTGCCGACATGGTCAGCGAGGAAGTGCGCCGGGCGGGAGCGCTGCGATGAGCGTGGCCTCGGCGGGGAAGGTGGCGGAGGCATCGGCGAAGACCACGGCGGCGCGAGGGCGCCTCGGCATCCCGGCCGTGCTCGTGCCGGTGCTGTCGGTGTGCGCCCTGGTGCTCCTCTGGCAGGTCGTGAGCGCGACGTTCTTCCCTCCCGTGCTGTTCCCCACGCCGGTCATGGTCGGCAAGGCCCTGGTCGGCGAGATCGTCTCGGGTCGCCTCCTGAAGGACAGCGTCGTCAGCCTGCGACGGATCTTCGCGGGGTTCGTGCTCGGCTGCACCATCGGCGCCGGCCTCGGACTGCTGATGGGAGCCGTCCGGCTGGCCCGGCGCAGCCTCGACCCCTTCATCCAGTTCGGGCGCTTCGTCCCCTCGATCTCGCTCCTGTCGCCGGCGCTCATCTGGTTCGGCATCGGCGAGGGCTCGAAGCTCTTCCTCATCACCTACACCACGACGTTCATCGTGCTGCTCAACACGCTGGCCGCGGTCCTCAGCGTGCCGCGGAACAAGATCCGGGCCGCGCAGAGCCTCGGCGCCACGCGCTGGCAGCTGTTCCGGCTCGTCATGTTGCCCGCGAGTCTGCACGGCATCTTCACGGGCATGCGCGTCGGCATGGGACTGTCGTTCACGACGGTGGTCGCGGCCGAGATGATCGCCGCCGACACCGGGCTCGGCTATCTGATCATCAACTCGCGGCTGTGGTTCCAGACCGACGTGGTGTTCGTGGGCATCATCACCCTCGGCACCCTCGGCTACCTCACGGACAGGATCTTCCAGGCGCTCATTCACCGGCTCGCCGGGCGGTACGCGCCCACCCACTGACGGCTCACTCGCGACGAGGCGATCCATGCGTGCATTGTCAGCGGCCGAGGAGGAGCGCGCGCGACGGCTCCACGCGGAGGCCTTCGTGTTCGCGGCCCACACCGACTTCATCGCGGGGGTCAGCGAGGGCCGCAGCCGCGGGGAGAAGGGCGTGGCGGGACGGAGACAGCTGCCGCTGCTGCGGGCGGGCGGCGTCAAGGCGGTCTGCGAGCACGTGGCCGGCGACACGCCGTACTTCTCCACCTTCGCCTTTCGCAACATCCGGCCGCTGCAGGCCACGAAGTTCGCGCTCCAGGCGCTCGACTACTGGTACTCCGAGCTCGAGGAGACGCCGGACTGGCAGCTCGTGCTCGAGGCCGGCGACTTCCGCCGGGCGGAGCGGGCGGGAAAGGTGGCGGTCGTCTTCGGTTTCGAGGGGGCCATGCCGGTGGACGACGACCTCGGCATCCTGCGGATGTTCCACCGACTGGGCATCCGATCGATCGGGCTCACCTGGAACGGGCGCAACCTCCTCGGCGACGGTGTCTCCGTCGGCGCCGGGGGCGGGCTGACGACGTTCGGCAAGGCGGCGGTCGCCGAGCTCAATCGCCTGGGCATCGTGATCGACGTCTCGCACATGAGCGACGAGGGCACCCGCGATGCCATCGAGACGTCGGCGATGCCGATCATCGCCTCGCATTCCAACGCCCGCGCGCTCTGCGCGCACCCGCGCAACCTGACCGACGACCTCGCGCGGGCGCTGGCTCGGCGCGGCGGCGTGATCGGCGTCCACATGCTGAACATGTTCATCTCGGGCTCCAACACGGCGACGCTCGACCAGCTCCTCGATCACCTCGATCACTTCGTGCGCCTCGTGGGCCCCGAGCACGTCGGCCTCGGTCCGGACTGCATGGAGCAGTGGCCCGTCGACGTGTACAAGACCCTGTGGACGGGGACGGAGGCGCAGTCGCTGGAATTTCA
The DNA here is from genome assembly GCA_003220345.1 of Candidatus Rokuibacteriota bacterium. Taxonomy (GTDB): domain Bacteria; phylum Methylomirabilota; class Methylomirabilia; order Rokubacteriales; family CSP1-6; genus AR37. Next base: position 14,950 of record QHSC01000046.1, read on the forward strand.
TTACCCGCCGGAGTTCGATTCGCTGGCAAAGTGCCTCAACGTCACGCGCGGGCTCGTCGCGCGAGGCTACGACGACGAGGCGGCCCGCGCGATCCTCGGCGACAATCTGCTGCGCGTGTTCGAGCAGGTGCTCGGAGGGCAGGCGTGACCGCGCTCGCCGGCGAGCCCGTCTGCTTCGTCAACGCCCGGGTGATCGACGGGCTGGACCACGCGCCGATCGAGCGCGGGTTCGTTCTTGTCGAAAACGAGCGAATCGTGCGGGTCGGCGCCATGGCCGACCTCGGCCCCATGCGGACCCACGAGCCACGCCGGCTGGACGTGGCCGGGAAGACGGTGATGCCGGGACTGATCGACTGTCACGCGCATCTCATCTACTCCGGATTCCGGAAGCTCGAGGACATCGACCGGTGCACGGTGGAGACGGCGGCGATCAACGCGGTGCTCAACGCGTCGAAGATCCTCGACGCCGGGTACACCACCGTGCGGGACCTCGGCACCATCGGCAACGTGGCGGCCGCCGTCCGTGACGCGGTCGGGGAGGGCCGGATCCGCGGCCCCCGGGTGGTGGCGAGCGGCCGCGTGCTGCACTCGACGAGCGGGCTCGCGGACACGCTGCCCATCCCGTGGGAGACGTGCTGCGGCTTCGGCCTTCGCGTCGACGGCCCCCAGGAGATCCTCAAGGCGATCCGGCAGCAGATCCGGAACGGCGTCGACAACATCAAGCTCGGGGCCAGCGGCGCCGAGGGCAGCCCGCACGCGCACACGTGGATGACGACGGGCGGTGAAATTCGCGCTGCGTGCCGGGGCCGACACCGTCGAGCACGGCACCCGCATGGACGAAGAGGCCCTCGCGCTGTTCCGCGTGAGCCGGACGGTGCTGGTGCCTACGCTGTCCACGCTCTACAGCGTCATCGAGCTCGGCGCGACGCTGAACCTCGCCCCCAAGCAGCGCGAGGAGATGGATGTCAACAAGCCGCTGTGGCTCGAGAGCTTCCGCCGGGCGCGCGAGGCGGAGATCCCGATCGCGGCCGGGGGGGACATCGGCAACCGGTACGAGCACGGGACCAACGCGCGCGAGCTCGAGTTCATGGTGCGGGAGGGCATGAGCCCGCACGACGCGATCGGGGCGGCCACCGGGGTGGCGGCGCGCGCGATTCACCGCGAGGGGGTGGTGGGAGCGCTCACGCCCGGCGCGTTCGCGGACCTGCTGGTCGTCGACGGCGACCCGCTCGACGACATCCGCGTCCTCCAGGACCGCCAGCGGCTGAACCTCGTCGTGCAAGGCGGACGCGGGGTCGCCGGCACGATGCTCGCCGCGCCCGCGGCCGCTCGGAGCTGACGATGGCGCTGGTGATCCGCGATGGGATGGTCGTCACGCCCGCGGGCGACGATGTCCGCGCCGAGCGCGCGACGATCGTCGTCGAGGGCGCCCGCATCGCGCGCGTCGCCTGGGGCTCCGAGGCCGGGCGGGTCGAGAGCACGCCGGGTGACCAGGTCATCGACGCGACGCGCGCGCTCGTCATCCCCGGCCTGGTCGACGCGCACTCGCACTTCTACGGCACGCTGATTCCCGGGCTGATCGACCGCCTTCCCCTCGACGTTCGACGGCCGTTCCTGGGCGCCTGCACTGACGGCTGGACGGAGCGGGATACCTGGGTGGCGACCATGCTCGGCGTGTTGCGCATGCTGCGCAACGGCACGACGACGGTGCTGGAAAACGGCGCCCAGGGCATCGAGGCGACGGTCCCCACGATCGGCGCGGTAATCGACAGCGGCGTCCGCGCCGTCGTCGGTCCCATGGTGTCCGATCGTCCCTTTGGCGACACGCTGCCCGGGTACCTCGAGCGCCTGCCCGACGCGCTGCGCGCCGACGTGCTGGGTGCGGCGCCGTCGCCGCCCGGACGTGAGCTGGTGGAGCGCTGCCTCGCGATCGCTCGCCGCTGGCACGGCGCGGAGGGCCGCGTCTCGGTGTGCCTCAGCCCGTGGGCGCCGTTCGGTTGTTCCGACGAGATGCTGACGCTCGTCGCCGAGGCATCGGCGACGCATCGCCTCCCGATCCACACGCATCTGCTCGAGACGCGACCGCAGGCGGTCGCGGCGCGGCGCCTGTACGGACGCTCCATGGTGGAGCACATCGCGGCGCTCGGTCTCCTGAGCGAGCGCTTCTCCGGCGCGCACGCGGTCTGGCTCGAGGATCGCGACCTGGACCTGATGGCCGAGCATGGCGCCGCGATCTCACACAATCCGCTGAGCAATCTCTACCTCGGCAGCGGGATCGCGCGCGTGCCCCAACTGCTGCGGCGCGGCGTTGCCGTCGGCATCGGCTCGGATGGCCCGAACTGCGGCTCGACGACCTCACTCTTCGAGGTGATGAAGCTCGCCGCGCTGGTCCATCGGCCCGGCGAGCGCGACGCCGAGCGATGGATCGGTCCGCGCGAGGTGTTTCGCATGGCCACGATCGGAGGCGCGCGTGCGCTCGGGCTGGACGGCGAGATCGGCTCCATCGAGGGCGGCAAGCGGGCGGACCTGGTGATGCTGGACGCCCGCTCCCCAGAGTTCGTGCCGCTGAACGACCCCGTCTGGCAGCTGGTGTACGGTGGGTCGGGCGCTGCCGTCGATCGCGTCATCATCGACGGCGCCGTTGTGTTCGAGCACGGCCACCCGACGCGATTCGACGCGGCAGCGCTCGTCGAGGAAGCGGACGACGTTGGTCGCCGGCTTACCGCGCGCGCCCGCCCGGCCCTGGCGCGCATGTCACGCCTCGAGCCGTACCTCACCGAGACGTACCGCGCGCTCCTCCACGAGTTCGACATCGAGTTCTCATCTATGTCGGTAACTCCCCGTCGGCTCGGAAGCTGAACGCTTCGGCCGGCAGCCCTCCCGGGTCCGGCTATGCTTCCCAAGGAGCACAGGACGTCTACTCCTGGGCCTCCTGCCACGAACGAGTCGGACCCACGTCCTCACGGGTGGGTCAAGGCCCTCACTTGTGCTCGCCCAGGTTTGCTGGTAAGGAAGTCGCACCCAGAGACGTGCTCTGGGTCAAAACAGCGGCAAGGGCATCCCCATTGCGCTCGCCGCGCTCCGGGGCAGATACTGGAAGGAGGCGGCCATGTCCATCGTTGCCCTCTCCCACGAAATCGGGTCAGGGGGTCCGGAGATCGGCCAGAAGGTGGCGGAACGCCTGGGCCTCCATTACGTCGATCAAGAGATCATCTCGGAGGCGGCGCTGCGCTACGGCCTGCTCGAGGAGAAGCTCTCCAGCTTGGACGAGTCCAGGCCCTCGCTGTTGGAGCGCTTCGACGCCGAGACCCGGCGGTGCATCACGGTGCTCCAGACGGCGCTCTACGATTTTGCCGAACAGGACCGGGTGGTGCTGCAGGGCCGCGCCGGGCAGTGGCTGCTTCGGGGCATCCCGCACGCTCTCCGGGTGCGGGTCATCGCGCCGTTCGACCTCCGGGTGAAGCGTCTGGCCAAGCAACTCTCGGGGCCGATGGGCGAGACGACCAACCCACGCGCGGTGCACGACATGGCGCGCCGGGACGACCTAGAGAAGCTCAAGCGCATGCGCTATCTCTACGAGGTCGACCTGCGTGACCCCGCCCTCTACGACCTTGTCATCAACACCGAGAAAATGTCGCTCGACGGAGGGGTCGAGCTCATCGCCCGGGCTCTCGAGCGCCCGGACATGGCGACGACGCCCGCGGGGCAGCAATTGGTGGCGGACCGGGCCCTGGCCTCCCGGGTGCAGGTGGCGCTTGCCACCAATCCCGAGACACGCAGGTACCGCATCACCGTCGAGGCCAAGGGGGGCGTGGTGACACTCGAGGGCACGGCGGCCCTGGACGAGGCGGTGGACGTGGCGCGCGGCGTGGCGGGGGTGCGGGACGTCAAGACCCAGCAGGTGGATGTTCCACCGATCCCGCCGTTTGTCGCGTAGCGCATTCGATTCTGCCAGTCGGGATGCTTCGGGCACACCATCCACCGGGAAGAGGGAGTTTCCATGGCCATCCAAACCGCTGACGTCATCATGCCCGGAAATGAGAACGCCTTCGAGACCGGTCGGCGTGGGCAGATATCGTCGATCGCCGAACTCGACGAATCCTACCGTTGGCTGCTCGAAAAGAACGTGACGGCAACCTTGGCCACGATCAAACGAAACGGACTGCCCCAGCTGACTCCGATCTGGGTGGCCCATGATGGCGTCAACATCCTCGTGAACACCAAGAAGGGCCGTCTCAAAGACCGGAACATGCGGGCGCGAGCAGACGTGGCTATCCTGTGCGTCAATCCGACGAACCCCTACCACTGGATGGCGATCAACGGCAAGGTCGTGGAGATGATCGAGGAGACCGACCCTGCGAGAGGCCGCGAGGCCACGGACAATGTGAACGAGCTGGCCCGGCGCTATATCGACACAACGCCCTACCCGCTGCGAGATCCCAAGGGCGAGGTGCGCGTGCTATTCAAGGTGCGGCCCACATACGTCATGACGTTTGGCCCGCCCCCGACGAGCTGAGGCGTGAAGGGCGGCTAATCCCAAGTTTGGCGGATCATGCGCGCTCCATCCGGAAGAGCGTTCCTCCGGGACGTTCCCAGTATCGAAAATCCTTCCCGACAGGTTTCTAGGCGGTTTCCGGAAATCAACGCGCTGTCGATTGCTTGGGGCACGCCTGAGTTCTGGCATCGGCCTTGTAGTCCCCCTTACTCGCGTAGCCGGCCATTAAGAAAGGAGGGCACGCACGTGAGGAATAGGGCGTTCTTGATAACGATAGTTTTGGCTCTGACGATCACGATTGGCACGACGGGGTCTCTGAGTGATTCCTGGGCGTGGAGTAATGGTGGAGGGAGTGGGAGCGGCAGTGGTGGCAGCAGCGGCAGTGGCGGTGGGGCAGGCGGCAGCGGAGGTGGAGCTGGAGGCGGTGGAGCTGGCGTTGGCGGCGGTGAAGGCACCGGCGGCGGCGGTGCCGGCGCGAGCGCTGGTGGTGGTGATAGCGGCGGTGGAGGAGGTAGTGCCGTCTCGGTCGGCGCGGGAGTCCTTCCGGGAGATGTCTGGGTTGCCGGGGATGCCGAGACCGGCAAGCGCCTGGCATCCACGGGGACATTCTCCTTCAGCCAGCCCGCTCCGTCTTTCTTCGGACTGACCAAGGCCCAGGAGCATACGTGGGACACGTTTCGTAGCTGCGCTCCCCACGGAGCGATACTCGATCAGCTCGGCGTCGACGGATCGTTCACGTTTCAAGCAACGCTCCTGTCTGACGTGCATTCCATCAAGGCCTGCATGACTCAGGCCGGATACCGCTTCACGTATTAGCCGCCGACTGGCCCGGCCCCACGAGCGTCGAGCTGACTCGGCGCTCGTGGGCGTCTCCTCAAGCCCCTCTTGTTCCGGGCCGACTGACTACGCATAATGTGCCTTCCACGCAGGCCGGGTGGAACACGCCATGGTACGGGTCAGGTTCTGGGGGACACGGGGATCGTTGGCCACGCCAGGGCCGACGACACTGCGCTACGGAGGCAACACGTCCTGTGTCGAGGTGCGGACAGCCGACGGGACGCTCATCGTCCTCGACTGCGGCACCGGCGCCCATCGTCTCGGGCAGGCCTTGCTTGCCTCGGCCGGGCCGCCCGTGCGCGGGCATCTCCTCATCACCCATACACACTGGGACCATATTCAAGGATTCCCTTTTTTCGCGCCGCTGTTCATTCCTGGCAGTCAGTGGGATCTCTATGCGCCGGGCGGCCGGGGACACCACTTGGAAGCCACGCTGGCCGGGCAGATGGAGTACACGTATTTCCCGGTGACGCTCGAGCAGCTTGGCGCGGCCATCCGTTTCCATGATCTGATTGAAGGTGAGCTCAGCATTTCCCGAACGCAGATAGTCACCCACTACATGAACCACCCGGCCCTCACGCTGGGCTACCGACTGGAATCCGATGGCGTGGTCATCGTGTACGCTCTTGATCACGAGCCGCACGGACGCGCACAACCGGGAAAAGGGGACGTGGGCCCGCCCGCCGCGGGGGTTCCGACCATGCACCGGGAGGAGCAGCGCCACATCGAGTTTCTCGCAGGGGCCGACCTCGTGATCCACGATGCCCAGTACACGGTCGACGAGTATCCAAAGAAAATCGGCTGGGGTCATACCCCCGCGGAGTGGGCGGTGGACTATGCCCTGGCCGCAGAGGCGAAGCGCCTCGCGCTCTTCCATCACGATCCGCTTCGCGACGACGATGCTCTGGATCGGCTCGTAGATCTCTGCCGCCAGCGCGTCGTATCCGCCGGCGGTCGTCTCGAGGTGTTTGCCGCCGCGGAAGGTCAAGTCTTGGAGCTGGAGGGACAGGGAGGCCGCGCCGCGCCTCGCCACCGGCAAGTGAAGGCCGAAGTAACGGATGGCGTGCCTGCGGTGGCACCGACGGTGCTGGTCGCGGATGACGATCCGACCGTCGTTCAGCTGTTGGTCGAGAGCTTGCAGCCGGATGGTCTGCACTTGCTGACGGCGGCCGACGGTGAGACGGCGCTACGCATCGCGCGGAGCGAGCGCCCGGTGCTGATGCTGTTGGACTCGCACATACCGGGGCTCGAGGGCGTGGACATCGTCCGAAGTCTACGTGGCGACTCAGATCCCTATTTCTGGTCCGTGCCGGTCGTGCTCATGACCGCCAAGGCAGGACCTGAGAACACTGCCGCGGGCTTCGCCGCCGGCGTGACCGACTATCTCCCGAAACCGTTTGCGCCCGCGCTCGTCCGTGCGCGGGTGCGCGCCTGGCTGCTCCGTGGGGACGCGAGCACAGGGAGGCGGATGTGAGCCCCCGTACTGGTCTGAGGCGAGGCAGGGCCCGCGAGCTGCGTCCCAGAGGAGGAGCCACATGAGCGGATTCCTGACGGGCCTCGAGTGCGGCCGATGCGCGACATTCTATCCGGGCGATACGCCCCGGGCCCTCTGCGACTGTGGCGGCCCGCTGCTTGCCCGCTACGACCTGGCGGCGATTCGAGCCGCGGTGACACCGGCGGACATCGCGCGGCGCGCGCCCACGATGTGGCGCTATCGAGAGCTGCTACCGGTCCGCGAGGACGCGTCCATCGTGACCATGATGGAAGGGTTCACTCCGATGATTCCCGCGCCGAAGATCGCGCGGGAAGTCGGTGTCGGCGAGCTCTGGGTCAAGGACGAGGGCGTGAATCCGACGGGGACGTTCAAGGCGCGCGGAGCCTCCGCGTCCATCTCTCGCTGGAAGGAGCTTGGGGTGACGCGCTTCGCGCAGCCCACGGTCGGCAGTGGCGGGCACGCCTGGGCCGCGTATGGTGCGCGCGCGGGCGTGGAGATCCACACCGCCTTGCCCGTTGACTGCCCCGACCTCGGCTGGAAGGGCAGCCTCATCAACGGCGCCCACGTGTACCGCGTGGACGGCACCGTTGGCGACGCGTTCCGGATCCTCTCCGAAGCCGCCACACGCTACGGCTGGCTCAACGCAGGCGCAGGCCGTGAGCCGTACCGGGTGGAAGGCAAGAAGACGATGGGGATCGAGATCATCGAGCAGCTGGGCTGGGATCTGCCGGACGCGATCCTGTATCCGACCGGGGGAGGTGTGGGCATCATGGGGATGTGGAAGGTCTTCGACGAGCTGGAGGAGCTGGGCTGGATGGGAAGCAAGCGCCCGCGCCTCGTCTCCGTGCAGGTGGCCGGCGGCGCAGTGGTCAAGGCCTTTCACGAAGGCCTCGATGAATGCTCCGGGGCCAAGCACGTGGACACGATCGCCCCGGGCATCATGGTGGTCAAACCCTTCTCCGACTTCCTGATCCTGCGCGCCCTGCGTGCCACCAACGGTTGGGCCGTCGGCGTTCCCGATGACGAGATTCGGCACTTCATGGCCTGGGTCAATCGTCACGAAGGGCTCTTCCTTTCGCCGGAGGGTGCGGCGACCATCGCCGGCGTGCGCCGGATGGTGGCCGAGGGCCAGCTCGGACCGGCATCACGTGTGGTCGTGTTCAATACGGCGACCGGGCTGCGTTACCCGCATCTGGTCGACGGCCCCGTGCCCATCGTCCCCGGCAGCGGCACGATCGATGATGCCGCGGTGGCGCGCGCAAGAACGGCGGCGCTCATGGGACATCCTGACCCCCAAGGCTAGCCACGGCGTGCTGGCCGGGTTTCTCCGAGGTTGACTTGCGCGCTATCCCCGCGGCGGCCCGCCCGCCGGCGCGTCGATGTTGTAGAGACGCGCGCAGTTGTCCCAGAGGATCTTGCGGCGCACCTCGTCGCCGAGGGGTAGCCCGAAGAACTGCGTCATCGCCTCGGGGAACGCGCCGTCGGAATGCGGATAGTCGGTCGAGACCACGAAATAGTCGGCGCCCATCTTGTTGACGACGTCGACGGCCGGCTCCTCGTCCACGTCGAGGGCAATGTAGCACTGACGCTTGAAGTACTCGCTGGGCGGCATCGACAGCTGGTGCTCGCAGCCGGGGCCGAACTTCTCCCACTGGTCATCGAGCCGCCACAGCCACCAGTAGAGCCATCCGGCCGTGCCTTCGAGAAACGCGCAGCGCAGCCGCGGGTGGCGTTCGAGGATGCCCCCGGTGGTCATGCTGGCGATGGCCCCCATCAGCTCCACCGGATTGCGAATCGCATGCGCGATCGGCTGAAAGTTCGCGTGGCCGACGAAGCGCCGCCCGGCATCGTCCTTGAGCGACGTGTTGCCGGTGGGATGGAAGCCGATGGGCACGTCGAGCTCTTCCAGCGCGCTCCACAGCGGCTCGCACGCCTCGTCGTGCAGATGCTGGCCATTGACCGGGTTCGGGGTGCCGATGATGGCGACGGCGCCCAGCTCCCTGACGCACCGGCGGGCCTCCTCGATCGCGGCCGGGATGCCGTGCATCGCGATCTGCGCGGCGAACTTCAGCCGCCTCGGCTCGTGGCGGCAATAGTCGTGCGCCCAGTTGTTGTAGGCGCGCGCGAGCGCCGCCGCGTAGTCCGGGGCGAGGTCGTCGTGCATCAGGATCTGCCGCCCGCGCGTGCCGTACATGACGGCGACGTCCACGCCCTCGATGTCCATGGCGGTCAGGGTCGATGCCGGATCGAAGCCGCGCCCGCGCGCGACCTGGAAGTGCGGGTGCCGCGCGCGGCTCCGGCGCCGCAGCTCTCGGCTCGACGCGGTGGCGCCGGCCGCCTTGCCGTGCGCGGGAATCGCCAGTCCCGCCACCTCCATCCCCATGATGGTGTCGGCGTGGCCCTTGTCGTCGGAGGCTTCGGCGAGCGTTTGCTGCTGCCCCCCGAAGAACCGCGGCAGGTTCGCCCGATGGGGCCCGTCGAGGTAGCGCGCCCACAGATCGTCCGGCTCCATCATGTGAAGGTCGCTGTCCAGGATCAGAAAGCCGTCGCGTGCCATGTCACACCTCCGTCGCTAGGCCTTCAACTGACGTGCGATGAACGCCTTGACCATGTCGCGGGCGCGGTCGGTTTGCGGCCCCGGCTTGGCGACCCACTCGTGCTCGCTGCCCTCGAAGACCGTCAGCTCACACACGCCGCCCGCCGCCTTGTACGTCGCCGCGAACTTCTCCTGCAGGGCGGGAAGCACGTTGTCGTCGAGGCCGCCCTGCATGATCAGCATCGGGACGAGCGTGGCCGGCTCGCGGCGCTCGAGGATCAGCTGCGGGTTGCCTTCGTAGATCGTGTCCCACGGGTTGAAGTAGATCCGGCTGTTCTCGATCATTCCCTCGCGCTTCATCCGCTCCGCCTGCTGGAAGCGCGCGTAGGGGTCGCTGATGGGCGACCGGGTTGCCACGTACGCCACCGTGGCATCGAGGGCCGGCGTCGCGGGCAGGGGGATCGCGTTGTAGCGCGTGTCGCGCGGGCGCATCGCGAGCAGCTGGGCGACGTGGCCGCCGCTGGAGCTGCCGTACACGCCGATCTTCGAGGGGTCGCCGTTCCATTCGGCCGCTTTCGATTTGAGCCATCGCACGCCGTAGTTGGCGTCCTGCACCGACGCGGGGTACGGCGCTTCTTCCGAGAGCCTCAGATCGATGGCCACGACCAGGACGCCGCTCGCGGCGATGGCGCGGTCCATCGGCTCCTCGGCGAGACGGTCCTTGCGGCGCCAGGCCCCGCCGTGCAGATCGAGCACCGTCGGGAAGGGCCCCGGGCCCTGGGGTTGGTAGATGCGGGCCATCAGCTGCCGCCCGGCCGGCGTGCGCCGGAACTCCACCTCGCTGACCTTGAGCTCGAACTTGGCCGCCGGATCGTAGGACATCTTCGTTCCCGACCTTTCTGGCCCCGGGCCGGCGGGCGCTGAGCGGGGCCGCATGCCGGCGATGACGCCGGCCACGCCGACGGCGGTGACCCGCTTCAGAAAATCGCGGCGCTCGGTGCAATGCTCGCCCATGCTGATCTCCTCGCCCCCGGGTGAGCCTTCGGGCGACCCACCGGTGGAGGGTAGCATAGGCGCGAATTGCCGCGGCCGCCCGGAAAATTCCGGAACGTCCAGCGCTTCCCGTGTAATGTGATCCCCGCGGCGGAAGACCCTCGGGCGGAACAAGGAGCGACGCGATGCGATTCGGACTCTTCGGCAGCGCGCAGGCGAAGCGAGGCGGCCCCGACGTGGACAGCGGCGTGGGATTCCGGGAGTTCGTCGACTACAACGTCGAGGCGGAGTCGCTCGGCTTCTGCAGCACGTTCCTCGTCGAGCACCACTTCACCGGGTTCGGCCAGATCTCGGCGACGCTCAATCTCCTCACGTTCATCGCCGCGCGCACGAAGACGCTGCGGCTGGGCACGGCGGTGATCGTCCTGCCGTGGCACAATCCCGTGCTCCTGGCCGAGCAAGCCGCCACGCTCGATTTGCTGTCGCAGGGCAGGCTCGATTTCGGGATCGGCATGGGCTATCGCTACCGGGAGTTCGCCGGCTTCTGCATGCCCATGGAGGAGGCCGCGGAGCGCTTCGACGAATCCCTGGCAGTCATCCTCAAGGCCTGGACGTCGGACGCGCCGTGGTCGCACCGAGGCAAGTACTGGCAGTTCGAGGAGGTGGTCGTCGAGCCGCCGACGGCGCAGAAACCGCATCCGCCCCTGTGGATGGGCGCGGGGAGCCCCGAGTCCATCACGAAGGTCGCGGAACAGGGCCACCAGCTCCTGCTCGACCAGTACGCCTCCATCGAAGAGATCGGCGAGCGGATCGCGCTGTTCAAGTCAGAGGTGGAGAAGCGGGGGCGCGCGTTCGATCCGATGAGCGTCGCGGTCACCCGGTCCATCAACGTGGTGGGGACGCCCGCCGAGCTGCAGAAGGCGTTCGAGACCCGCATCGCCGCGCGCCGACGCATCGACCGGCTGACGCTGCGTCCGGACGGGACGAATCAGAAGCGCGTGATCTCGGACGAGGCCATCTGCGCGGGCGCGCTCTACGGCACGCCCGACGCGATCGCGGTCAAGCTCGAGGCCCTGCGCGAGGCGGGCGCGGAGTACGTGCTGCTCAACAGCGCGGGCGGCCCGCCGTCCCTGCGGCGCTTCGCGCGCGAGGTGCGCCCGACGTTCGCGGACGCCTCCACGCTCGAGCCGGCCTGACGCGCCGCTCGCTCCGCTCGACGATCAAGCGGCGGCCCGGCGATCAGGCCGCGGGCCGCTTCCAGCCGAGCCAGTCGACGATGGCGCCCCCCATCACGCGCTCGAGGTCGCGGCCTCGAAGCCACGGCAGCTCCTCGGTGAACATCGTCACGCATTGCCGATAGGAGCACGGCATGCGGGTGATGTCGGTGCCCCAGAACGAGCGGTCCGGCCCGAACGCCTCGAAGATCTGGCGGAGATGGCCGTGGATGTTCCGGTACGGGTAGGGCTGGCTCGAATAGCTCGGCGCGCCCGACATCTTGACCGCGACGCTGGGGAACCGGGCGAGCGCGAGCATGTCCGGAAGATCGGCGAAGACCGCGTCGTCGGTTTGCCCGGTGCCGCCGCCGGGCCGTCCGAGGTGATCGATGTGCAGCTTCAGCGCGGGATGCCGCTCGGCGATCTTCTTCAACGCCGCCATGTTCCCCCCGGCCAGGAGCCCGACGGGCAGTCCCGCTTTCTGGCACGCCGCCCAGAACCAGTCGAGCGAGCCATCGGTCCACCACGCCTTCTGGTGCGGCTGGTTGAAGGTGAACCGGAACCCGAGCATGCCCGGCCGCTCGCGCCAGCGGGCGACGATGTTCTCGCGCTCCGGGCTCTGGAGGTCGAAGTGCCCGAGGATGCAGAACTTGGTGGGGTGCTTGCGCACCGCTTCGACGGCGAGCGCGTTGACCGCCTCGCCGAGCGCGCTGGGCGGGTGGATCACCGCGCAATCGACGCCGGCCGAGGCCATCTCGGTGAGCGCGTCGTCGACCGAGTACGTGGGGATCTGGCGATGGTGCGCGCTCATCTTGCCGTTCTGCCAGAGGTGGATCTGGGAATCGACGATCAGCATGGCGGTCCTCCCCCTTGAGCGCGTAGTATAGACGCTTCGAACGAGGAAGGAGCCCCGACCATGAGCCACGATGCCCTGCGCACGATCGTGCCGATCGCCGACTGGCCAGAGGAGCGCGCCCGCGCCGTCGCGATCACCGGCGACGGCGATCCGATCTTGCCGACGCCGTTCCGCATCGGAGAGACGAGCGCCGCCGCGCTCGCCGCCGTCGGCCTCGCCGTCTCCGATCTGTGGGAGTTGCGCACCGGGCGAGGGCAGGAGGTCGCGGTGGATGCCCGCCAGGCGACCGCCTCGCTCCGCAGCGGCCATTACATGAAGCTGGACGGGGCCCCCGTCTCCACCGAGCGCAACACGGTGATGGGCGTCTATCCGGCGAAGAACGGGCGCTGGGGCTATCTCCACTGCAACTTCCCGAACCATCGGGCGGCCGCCCTGAGCGTGCTCGGCGTGCCGGAAGATCGCGAGGCGGTGAGCCAGGCGGTGGCGAAGTGGGACGCGCTCGAGCTCGAGGAGGCGATCATCGCCGCGAAGGGCGCGGGAGGCATGGTGCGCACCATGGCCGAATGGGCCCAGCACCCGCAGGCCGCCGCCGTCGCCTCGCTGCCCCTGATGGAGATCGTCAAGATCGGGGAGAGCCCGCCGGAGAAGCTCCCCGACGGGGATCGGCCCCTGTCGGGCATCAGGGTGCTCGACCTGACGCGGGTCCTTGCCGGGCCGACCTGCGCGCGCACGCTCGCCGAGCACGGCGCCGACGTCTTGAAGATCACGGCGGCGCACCTGCCGAATCTCGGCTACCAGGAATTCGACACCGGCCACGGCAAGCTGTCTGCCCATCTCGATCTGCGCGAGCCGAAGGACATCGAGACCCTGCGCGGGCTGGTGCGCGATGCCGACGTGTTCTCGCAAGGCTACCGGCCCGGTACCCTTGGCAACCGCGGGTTCTCGCCGGAGGCGCTGGCACAATCGCGGCCCGGCATCGTCGTTGTCTCCTTGTGCGCGTTCAGCCATGTCGGGCCGTGGGCGTCGCGCCGCGGCTTCGACACGGTGGTGCAGACGGTCAGCGGCATCACCAGCCGTCAGGGGGAGCTGTTCCCCGGCGCCGCCCCGGGCCCGCAGTTCTATCCGGTGTCGGCGATCGACTATCTGACCGGCTATCTGATGGCGTTCGGCGCCATGGTCGCCCTCGCGCGTCGCGCGCGCGAGGGCGGCAGCTGGCTCGTGCGGATCTCGCTCGCCCAGACCGGGCGCTGGCTCGTCGGCCGCGGCCAGGTGCCGGAGGCGCTCCTCAAGGACGTGCCGAAGGAATTCGCGCCGGCGGAGCTGCAGCGCTGGTCGATGACGAGCGACACGCCGATGGGCCGGCTCCACCATCTCGGGCCGGTGGTGCGTCTCTCCGAAACGCCGCCGCGCTGGGCCCGGCCCTCGGTGCCGCTCGGCCACCACGAGCCGAAATGGCCGGCGCGCCCGTAGCCGCCGCGGACCGATGACGGACATCCAGTTCGGTCTGATGCTGCGGGCGCAGTTCCCCGCGGGCGACGACATGCAGCGGCGCTTCGCGGAGCTCGTCGAGCAGGCGCGCCTCGCGGACCGGCTCGGCTTCGCCTCGATCACCAAGGGCATGCACTACAGCGCCGCCCCGTGGTGGGATCTGCAGCAGTTCCCGTTCCTGTCGCGCATCATGGCCGACGCGCCCAACCTCCGGCTCAACTTCGGCCTCGTGCTCCTGTCGCTCCACAAGCCGCTCGACATCGCCGAGCAGATCGCGAGCGTGGACGTCATGAGCGGCGGCAAGGTCATCCTGGGCGTGGCCCTCGGCTATCGCGACGTCGAATACCTCGCCTTCGGCACCACGCAGAAGGAGCGCGTGCGGCGGTTCGAGGAGAACCTCGAGGCGATCAAGCGGCTCTGGACCGAGGACGTCGTCGACATGAAGGGCTCGCACTTCACCCTGGCCGGCGCGTCGGTCGGGACGCGGCCGGTGCAGAAGCCGCACCCGCCCGTGTGGATCGGCGCCAACGCCGACCCCGCCATCCGTCGCGCGGCGCGCCTGGGGGACTGCTGGTACGTGAACCCCCACAACCGCATCGACACGATCGTGCGGCAGGTCGGCGTCTACAGGCGCGCGCTCGATGAATGCGGCAAGCCGTTCCCGGCGGAGTTTCCCGCGCGGCGCGAGGTGTTCGTGGCGCGCTCACGCGACGAGGCGATCCGGCTGTGCGCGCCACATCTCGGCGCGAAGTATCGCGCCTATCAGCAGTGGGGGCAGAACGAGGTGATGCCCGAAGGCGACAACGATCTCGGCGTCGAGTTCGACGAGCTGATCCGCGACCGGTTCCTGCTGGGATCGCCGGACGAAGTCGCCGGGCAGATCCTCCGCCTGCACCGGGAGACCGGGATCAACCACCTGATCATGAGCGTGCAGTGGCCGGGCATGGCGCAGAGCCTCGCCCTCGACGAGCTGCACATGCTGGCGGAGGAAGTCTTCCCGAGAGTGCGGCGGGCCTGACCCGCCGATGAACGAAACGCGCACGCTGGCCCGTTTCGTCGTCGAGACCCGGTTCGCCGATCTGCCGACCCGCCTCGTCGACAACTGCAAGATCGCCGTCCTCGACGCGATCGGCGCGGGCTTCGTGGGATCCGTCCAGCCGTGGACCCGGCGGATCGTGTCGGTCGTCCAGGCCCTCGGCGGCCCACCCGACGCCTCGGTCATCCACGAGGATTGGCGGACGGACGTCTCGCGGGCGGCCTTCGCCAACGGCGTCCTGATCGGCGCGTTCGAGTGTGAGCCGCTCACCGGATCGCACGCGAGCGGCACGGTGCTGCCGGCGGCGCTCGCAATCTGTCAGCGAGAGCGCTTCGACGGCGCCCGCTTTCTCGCGGCGCTCGCGCTGGGGTTCGAGGTGTCGGCCCGCATCGCGCGCACGGCGGTCGGGCTCGAGGCCGTGCGGGGCTTCCACAACCCGGGCACGCAGGGACCGTTCGGGGCCGCCGCGGCGGTGGGCCGGCTGTACGCCTTCGACGAGGAGCATCTCACCAGCGCGCTGGGCATCGCCGGGTCGTCGAGCGCCGGCCTCCTCGAGTTCGCGTGGAGCGGCGGCGACACGAAGCGCTTGCATCTCGGCCGCGCCAGCCAGCTCGGGCTGGAGAGCGCGCTGCTGGCACGAGCGGGCGTGCGCGGTCCCGAGACGGTCCTCGAAGGCCGCTCCGGCTACTTCAACGCGTTTTCAACGTCTCCACGAATCGAGAAGCTCCTCGAGGGACTGGGGACCGACTGGGCCATCGAACCGCCGTGCCTGAAATCGTATGCGACCCACGTGACGCACCAGGCAGTGGTCGACGCGATCCAGCGTTTCAAGAGCGAGCATCCGCTCGATCCCGGCACGATCACGCGCGTGGCGATCCGCGGCGCGCCGAGGATCATGGAAGAGCGGCACTCGGCGCGCGCGCCGCACGATGTCCTCGGCGGGCAGTACAGTCTGCCCTTCACGACGGCCGTGGCGCTGACCAGGGACCTGT
>QHSC01000047.1 GCA_003220345.1 Candidatus Rokuibacteriota bacterium
GTGGAGGCGCTCGACGAGGAGGCGCTCAAGCTGCACCGCAAGCGCGTGACCCCGAGCGAGAACCTCCGGGCGCTGGAGGTCGCGCGCTCGCTCGACATCATGGTCGCCGTCAACATTATCGCCGACCCCGACTGGGACGAGCAGCGCTTCGCCATCGTGCGCGAGTGGGCGCTCAGCCGCCCCGAGATCGTCCACCTCACCGTCAACACCCCGTATCCGGGCACGGAGAGCTGGTTCACGGAGTCGCGCCGGCTCACGTCCCTGGACTATCGGCTCTTCGACGTGCAGCACGCGGTGTTGCCCACGCGGCTGCCGCTCCGGCGCTTCTACGAAGAGCTGGTGCGCACGCAGGCCGTGATCAACAAGAAGCACCTCGGCTGGGCCGCGCTCCGCGAGGTGGCGGGCATCGCCGGGCGCCTGATGCTCCGGGGTCAGACCAATTTCGTGCGAAGCCTCTGGAAGTTCAGCCGCGTGTACTCGGCCGACCGGCAGTGCGGTGACCACGCGCGGCCCGTCACATACGCCATGCGTCCGCCCGCGGCGCAGCTCGCGCGGCCCAAGGCGAGCGACCTCTTCGTCCACCGCGCGCCGTCCTGAGCGCCACGCGCGCCTCGTAGCTCCGGGGCCCCGGCTTCTATCCGCCGCGAACGATGACCCCGCACGCGATGCGGGCGCCGCTGTTCCCGGCCGGCTCGCTGCGCATGTCGTCCGGGCCTTCGTGCACGACGAGGGCGCTCCCGTTCTCATCGAACAGAGAAGTCGGCCCCGCCTTGAGGGTCACTCGAGAATTGGTGACCTCGAGATGGCCTTGCCCTGTGTCGTTCACGGTCATGTTGGGGAGATCGCCCGCGTGCGGACCTTTCCGGTTCTCAAGGCCGTGCTGGGCCTTCGTCGGGTTGAAGTGAGGCCCCGCGGATTCGAACGACGGTGGCGTGCATTGGCCCACGTCGTGGATGTGGACGGCCTTGGTTCCGGGCGGGAGACCCTTCACGTCGAGCAGGATCCGGACGCCGTCGTCTTCCTGCAGGAACACGGCGCTCCCGACCACCCGGCCGCTCGCGTCCCTGAGCGTGGTGCCGGCAGACGGAGGTGGCAAGGTCACGCCCGGGATATAGGGCAGGCTGCACGAGGCCAGGCCAAGCGCGAGCGCGATGATGCACGGTGCTTGCCTCAGCCGCCGCGCGGCGCGCTTCACGGTGTCCCCCGTGGACGAGCGACCCTCACGTGACACATCATACTTCGTGTAGACTCGGTAGCAGTGGCGGTGTGTTGCCCCGCATGAGCCGGCGTGTGGGCAGCCCTCTCCGCCGCTCACGCGGTCCTTGACGACGCCCCTGCTCCGGGAGCAGGATCATCGCCGCAGGAGCGGGATCCGAGCCGGGCAGTCTGGCTCCAGGGTCGACGATGTTTCCTATGGGCCATCGACTTCACACATAAGGGGAAAATGAATGGCGCAGCCAGCACAGTCAAAGGCCACCCGTCGTGATTTTCTGAAGCTTACCGCCGGGGCCGCGGGCGCTGCCGCGGGGCCCTGGGTCTCCCGCAATGCCCAGGCCAAGCCGGTGTCCATCACGTTCGCGCGCGAAAGCTCCTACGTGAAGAACTTCGACGTGCACTTCCAGAACGTGATGGCGCCCGCCTACGAAAAGGCCACGGGCATCAAGATCGAGTACCAGATCCAGGCCGCGGGCGGCAGCGCGGTGCCCCAGCTGGTCTCCATGGTCGAGAACAAGTCCGGCGCCGACGTGGCCTGGACCCAGCAGGAGTGGCTCTATCGAGACGCCTTGGTGGACGTGTCCGACATTGCCGAGGAAGTGGGCAAGCAGCAGGGCGGCTGGTACGACGAGATCAAGCGCCTGTCCATCGACAAGGGCAAGTGGAAGACCGTGCCCCAGGCCAACATCGGCCAGCTGATGAACTACCGGAGGGATTGGTTCGACGAGGTCGGGGTCAAGAAGTTCCCCGAGACCTGGGACGAGTTCCTGGAAGCCGGCATCAAGCTCAAGGCCAAGGGGCATCCCTTCGGCATGTCCATGGGTCACGGCTTTGCCGACAACTACTCCTGGCTCTACCCGCTCCTGTGGTCCTACGGCGTGACGGTCATGGACAAGGACGGCAAGAAGGTGGCGCTGGACAGCAGTGAGACCGCGAAGGCTGTGGAGTACGTCAAGAAGCTCTACAAGGAAGCCTGCATCGAGGACTGCATCGGGTGGCTGGACCCGGCCAACAACAAGGCCTTCCTGACCGGCCAGATCTCCTGCACCAACAACGCCTACAGCATCATGGTCTCCGCCAAGCGTGACCTGCCGGAGATGGGCAAGGTGATCGACCACGGCCTCAATCCCAAGGGACCCACCGGCCAGCGCTACCACGCGCTCGTGCCCGTGACGCACGGCGTGTTCGCCTACAGCAAAGACCCGCAGGCCGCCAAGGATTTCCTCCGCTGGACCATGGACCCCAAGCAGTACCGTCCGTGGATCGCCTCGGGTGACATGTACTTCGCTCCGTACCTGCACGCCTTCGACAAGGCGCCCGAGTGGGACATCGAGCCGCGCGTCAAGCCGTTCCAGAAAGTGCTGGAGACCGGGAAGCTCACGTCGTGGCCGGCGCCCGCCAACCGCCAGCACGGGGAAGTGATCAACCGCTGGATCGTCATCGACATGTTCACCAAGGCCATCACGGGCACGCCGACCAAGGCCGCCATCGCCGAGGCCGTGTCGCAGATCAAGACCATCTACGGGTAGGGATGAGCAAGGTTCTCGAGGCCGCTCGGGCGGGCGCGCTGCCGGCGCCCGCCCGCCGGCCGTTCCGGCTGGCCGCGTTCATGGAGCGCGAGTCCGTGTTCAGCTGGCTCATGCTCACGCCGCCCATGCTGTTCCTGCTGGCCTTCCTGGGCTACCCGTTCTTCTACGGGGTGTACCTGAGCTTCTTCCACAAGGAGGTGGCCCGCGTCGCCACCTTCGTGGCCTTCGACAATTTCGTCAAGCTTTATAACGACCCGATCTTCTGGCAGGCGGTCAGAAACACGATCATCTTCACCGGGGTCGCCACCGTGCTGAAGGCCTCCGGCGGGCTCGGCATGGCGCTCGTCATGAACCAGAGCTTCAAGATGAAGTCCTTCGCGCGCGCCATGTTGCTCCTGCCGTTCATCGTGCCCACGGTGCTGAGCACAGTGGCCTGGCAGTGGATCCTCGACCCCGGCATGGGCCTCTTCAACCGCTTGCTGATGGTGAGCGGATTGGCGGAGAGGGGGCCCTCCTGGCTCGGCACTCCGACCATGGCGATGATCTCGATCATCATGGTCAACACGTGGCGCGGCCTGCCGTTCTTCGGCATCTCGATCCTCGCGGGCCTGCAGACCATTCCCGTGGACCTGCATGAGTCGGCGACCATCGACGGCGCGGGCACGTGGGGACGCTTCCGCTACGTCACGCTGCCGTCGCTCTTGCCCGTGATCTTCATCGTCACCACGTTCTCCATCGTCATCACCTTCTTCGACTTCCAGCTGGTCTACGTGCTCACGGGCGGCGGCCCCGCCAACTCCACGCACCTGATGGCCACCTATGCCTACAGCCTCAGCATGGGCGCGGGCCAGATGGGGCTGGGCTCCGCGGTGGCGCTCAGCATGGTGCCGGTGCTAGGTCTCCTGCTCGTGGCGCTCACCCTCTTCGTGCGCAAGGACTGATCGATGGTCGGCGAGCTGACCTGGCAGAAGCGCCTCTTGGGTCTCTGGCTGCCGCTGGCGGGGTTCCTCGTGGTTGCGCTCTTCCCGTTCACGTGGATGGCGGCCACGTCGCTCAAGACCAACGCCGAGCTGTACGACCCCAAGGCCATGCCGCTGACCATCAAGCACCCGTCGCTGGTCCACTACATCGACCTGCTCCGGGAGACCAACTTCCTGGTCTGGGTCGCCAACACGATGCTGGTGGCCGCGATCGCCACCGGCATCTCCCTTCTGCTCGGGGCCATGCTCGCCTACCCGCTGGCGCGCATGCGGTTCCGCGGGGGAGCGCTGCTGGCCATCACCGTGGCCGTCACCTACCTGATTCCCCAGACTCTGCTGTTCGTGCCCATGGCCGATCTCATCGGCCGGATGAAGCTGGGCAATACGCTCACCGCCGTGATGCTGACCTATCCGACGCTCCTCGTCCCCTTCATCGCCTGGCTTCTGATGGGCTACTTCAAGACGGTGCCGAAGGAGCTGGAAGAGCAGGCCATGATCGACGGCGCCAGCCGGTGGCGCGCCATGACGAGGATCATTCTTCCCCTCTGCATGCCCGGCTTCCTGTCCGCCGGCATCTTCGCCTTCACGCTGTCACAGAACGAGTTCCTCTACGCCCTCCTCTTCCTCAGCAAGTCGAGCGTGCGCACCGTGCCGATCGGTGTGGTGGGCGAGCTGATCCGCGGGGACGCCTTCTACTGGGGCCAGCTGATGGCCGGGGCGCTCTTGGGCTCCATTCCCGTCGCCCTCATCTACTCGTTCTTCGTGAAGTACTACGTCGCGGGCCTCACCGCCGGCGCCGTCAAGGGATAGAGGCCACGTGATCGCGTGATCTCCCGTCGCGCCGTCCTGCGCAGCATTCCGCTCGTCCTCGGCATCCCGACCCGGCCGCTCGTCGCGCACGCGCAAGAGCCTGGCCGGACGTATCGCCTCGGCGCGCTGTTCAACAGCCCACGCGATGCTCCGCAGAATGTCGCCTTCTTCGACGAGCTGCGCCGGGCAGGTTTCGTCGATGTCAGGGTCGACGGCTTCGGCCTTCGCACCGAGCGGTTTGCTGACTTCGCGCGGGAATTTGTCCAGGCCAAGGTCGATATCATCATGTGCGGAGGGGACCCTGCCATTCGCGCCGCCCAGCAGGCGACGGCGACGATTCCGATTCTGGCGGTCACCGACGACATGGCTGGATCAGGGCTGATCCGCTCGCTCTCCAAGCCCGGCGGCAACACAACCGGCGTGAGCATCCTCGCCAATCAACTCGACGGCAAGCGGCAGGAAATCCTGATCGACATGCTGCCCCGTGTTCGGCGCATGGCGGCACTCGTCGATCCCGCCACCACGGCGCCGCGCCAGTTCCAGGCACTGCAGGATTCGGCGCGCGCACGGGGCGTCAAGCTCTCCATCCATCGGATCGCCACCCCCGAAGGGATCGTGCCCGCCATCGAGGCGGCGAAGAAGGAGGGTGCCGCGGCGCTCAATGTGCTTGCCACGCCCCTTTTCTTCAACAGTCGCCGGCTCATCTTCGAGCGCGCCACGGCGCTGCGCCTGCCGGGCATGTACCAATGGCCGGAGATGGCCGAGGAAGGTGGACTCGCCGCGTACGGCCCACGCATCGTGCAGATCTTTCGAGAGCTGATGACTCAGCAAGCCGTCAAGCTGCTGCGCGGCGCAAAACCGTCCGACCTGCCCGTTGAGCAGCCGACGAGGTTCGAGCTGGTCATCAACGTCAAGACCGCCAAGGCGCTGGGCGTCGCGATCCCGCCATCGGTTCTGCACCGGGCCGATCACCTCATCGAGTGATCGCCCTCACACCTTCAACAGGTCGCGCAGCATACTCGGTTGTATTCATCCGGATGCATTGACGCCTCCCGGAGACCTCGATAGCATCGGAGTAACTCATGGCCATGAAACAAGCGGAGCGGCCCGGTCTGCATCGGTGGTCTCGCCACGAGTACGGGCGATTGATCGATCACGGCTTCCTCGACGAAGATGATCCGATCGAGCTGCTTGACGGCCTGTTGCTCGTCAAGGAGCCACAGCACAGCCCGCATCGGACGGCGGTGCTCCTCGTGGCGAAGGCGCGGGAGCGCGGATTCGGAGAGGGCTGGTTCGTTCAGACTCAGAGCCCGATCATCCTCGATGACCGGTCCGAGCCCGAGCCGGATGTCTGCGTCGTTCGCGGCTCGCCGCGTGACTACGCCGCCGCGCACCCGACTCGTCCGGCGCTCATCGTCGAGGTCGCGCAGTCGGGCTTGGCCCTCGCGCGCGGACGGAAGGCCGCGGCATATGCCCGCGCGGGAATCGCGGACTACTGGATTCTCAACCTCGACGACCGCGTGCTGGAGGTCCATCGTGAGCCGGCGCGCCCGGGCCCGGCACGCCGGAACTGGGGCTACGCGGCGATCGAAACGCTGGGCGCCGACACCGCGGTCACGCCGCTCGCCGCGCCTGCGGCGACCATCCGAGTCGCCGATCTCCTGCCGTAGCGCAAGATCTACCGGCGCGCCACACGCCGTAAGCCGACCTATTGACTCCATGTGCTACATGTAGCACAATCACGTCATGCGCACCGCTGGAGTCCGCGAGGCCCGCCAGAACCTCTCGGCGCTTCTGGACGAGGTCCGGAAGGGGCGCGAAGTCGTCATCACCGAACGCGGACGTCCCGTGGCGAAGCTCGTGCCGCCCGATCGCCCGCGCGGCAAGGGCGTTCCGAACCTCGCAGCGTTCCGCCGGAAGATGCCGGTGTTCGACCCTCCACTCTCCACGACCGTTGCCGAGGACCGCGCGGATCGCATCTAGGAGGCGCGTTCCGGCGCGACTCCTCGAGCAGCGCGCGGCATATCGAGCGGGGCTGCCCGGCCCCCTCTATTGCGATACCAGCGCCCTGATCAAGCTCTACCTGCCGGAGCCAGGCAGCGACGAGTTCAATGAAGTCGTGGAGGGGCGAGACGATGTCCTGGTGTCCGATCTGGCGGTGACCGAGTTCATCTCGGCGCTCGCCCGCCGTCTGCGGCAGGGGTCACTCGCGCGGGAGGCTGCGCGACGCCTCCAGCATGCCATCCTCGGGCGTCTC
Source organism: Candidatus Rokuibacteriota bacterium (assembly GCA_003220345.1). Classification (GTDB taxonomy): domain Bacteria; phylum Methylomirabilota; class Methylomirabilia; order Rokubacteriales; family CSP1-6; genus AR37. Next base: position 6,792 of record QHSC01000047.1, read on the forward strand.
GACGAGGAGGTCTACCATCGCGTCGAGTTGACTCGCGACGTCCACCGCCGGGCGGAACAGTTCCTCCTGAGCCTGCCGGAGACTCCGCTGCGCGCGGCCGACGCTCTACATCTGGCACTCGCGACCTCAGCGCGGGCGGCATCGCTGGCGTCGTTCGACGCGCGGCTGGCCGCCGCGGCCCGGGCAGTCGGCCTCGCCATCCACCCCGCCTGAAGCGGCCGAGTACTCCCTCACACCTTCAGCAGGTCACGCAGGCCGTCGCCAATCAGGTTGATCGACAGCACCGTCAGCATCAGGAAGAGCCCGGGGAACAGGATGATCCAGACGCCGATCTGCACGTACGCGCGGCCCTCGGCCATGATGTTGCCCCAGCTTGGAATATGGGGCGGCGTGCCAGCGCCGAGGAAGGACAGGTAGGACTCCACGAGGATGGCCAGGGCGCAGATGTGGGTGCCCTGGACGATGAGGGGCGCCACCAGCGCGGGCAGGATGTAGAAGAGCAGCACGCGCGGGGTGCCGGCGCCGATCGCGCGCGCCCCCTCGACCATGGTGTGCTCACGCAGGCTCAGCACCTGGGCCCGCACGACCCGCACGACGCGCGGGATCTCCGGCACCACCAGCGCGACGATCACCGTCTCCACGCTGGCGCGCACGAGGGCCATCAAGGCCAGGGCGAGCAGGATGGACGGGATCGCCATGAGCCCGTCGACGACGCGCATGACGACCGTGTCGAGCGCCCGATAGTAGCCGCTCACCAGCCCGACGGCCGTGCCCGCGGTGAGAGCGAGCAGGGCCACGATGAGGCCGACGCGCAGCGAGATGCGACCCCCGTAGAGCGTGCGGGCGAAGACGTCGCGGCCGAAATGGTCCGTGCCGAACGGGTGCTCGGCGTCGGGGGGGCGCAGGCGGACGCTCGGATTCATCTGCTGGGCATCGGTCGCGGTCCAGAGGGGGGCGGCAACGGCGCTGAGCGCGAGAAGCAGCAGCACGACGCAGCCGGCGGCGAGCGTGGGATTGCGCGTCACGAGCACGCGCGCGGCATGGGCGCGCCCGCGCGGGACGGGCACGTCCAGCACGAGGCCGGCGCCCGCGGTCGACATCAGTACCGGATCCGCGGATCGAGCACGACGTAGAGCAGGTCGATGGCCAGATTGACGAGCACGTAGACGCCCGAGACGATCAGGATGACGGCCTGGATCACCGGGTAATCGCGGCGCAGGATGGCGTCCACCGTGAGCCGGCCGATCCCCGGCAGCGCGAACACCGTCTCCGTCACCACCACGCCGCCGATCAGGATCGCCACCCCGACGCCGATGATGGTGAGCACGGGCAGACCCGCATTCTTGAGCGCGTGGCGGAACAGCACGGCGGCCGGAGGCAGACCCTTGGCGTAGGCGGTGCGGATGAAGTCCTCGCGGAGCACGGTCAGCATGCTCGCGCGGGTCATGCGCGTGATCAGCGCCATGTAGACGAATCCCAGGGTGAGGGCGGGCAGGATGAGCTGCCGCAGGAAGGGCCACAGGCCGCGCGACAGCGGCGAGTAGCCCTGCACGGGCAGGCAGCCGAGCTGCAGGGCAAAGACCCAGACGAGCAGGAAGCCGAGCCAGAAGACCGGCATGGAGAAGCCGGACACCGCGAAGACCATGACCGTGCGATCGATCCACGAGCCCCGCTTCCAGGCGGCGAGTACCCCGAGGGGGACCGCGATGGTGATCGCCACGATCATCGTGAGCGTGGCCAGCGCCACCGTGGGCTCGACGCGCTGCCTGATCAGCGTAGTCACGGGAAGTCCGGAGAAGATCGACGTCCCGAGGTCGCCGCGGAGCAGGTTGCCGAACCAGAGCCCGAGCTGCACGTGCAACGGCCGGTCGAGGCCGAGGCTGGCGCGGATCCTGGCGACGTCCTGCGGGCTGGCGTAGTCACCCGCGATGACGGCCGCGGGGTCGCCCGGCGTGAGACGAAGCAGGCCGAACACGACCAGCGCCACCACCGCCATGACGGGGATGGTGGCCGCCAGCCGCCGGATGAGGAGAGGAAGCAGCTACCTACCCCTCGACCGAGACGTTCCAGTAGAGACTGGCCGGGAAGGTCAGCACTCCCTTCACGTTCTTCCGGTACGCGGTGGGCTGCGTGTACTGGCCCCAGGGGACGTACGGTACTTCGTCATAGGCGAGCGTCTGCACCTGGTCCGCGATCTGCCTGCGTTTTGCGGGCTCGGTGGCGCGGATCCACTCGCGACGCAGCGATTCCATCTGCTCGCTGCAGTACCAGCCGAACCACGCCTTGTCGCACCCGCCCGACAGCCCCGCGTTCACCGCGGGCGTCATCACGTCGGGCGAGATCCAGGTCGCCATCATGAGGTTCCAGCCGCCGGCCTGCGGCGGATCCTTCTTGCCGCGGCGGGCGATGACGCTCGCCCAGTCCTGCGCCTGGAGGTCGACGTTCACGCCGATCTTCGACAGCAGCTCGCGCGTGACGAGCGCGGAGCCGTGCAGGCTAGGATTATCGGCGGCGTCGAGCAGCACGATCGGCTTGCCGTCGTAGCCGCTCTCCTTCATGAGCTGCCGGGCGCGCTCGAGGTTGGGCTTGCCCGGCGCACCCGCTGCCGTCTCCGTGGGCAGGCCGCACATGAAATAGCTCGGGCACGCGCGGTAGTACTTCGGGTTGCCCACGACGGCCTGCAGGTACAGGTCCTGATCGACCATGTGGAGTAGCGCCTGCCGCGCCTTCTTGTTGTTGAACGGTGGGAACAGATGGTTGGGTCGTACCCAGCCCTGGATCCCCCCGGGGTTCTTCACGAACACCGTGATGCTCGGATTCTTCTCGAGTCGCGTGGAGAAGTCGACGGGCGGGTTGTCCCACCAGTCCACCTCGCCCTTCTCCAGCGCCGCCGACGCCGTGGCGGCGTCGGGGATGTAGCGCGCGATCACCCGGTCCACGTTGGCGCGCTTCCCCCCGGCGGCACCGCTCGGCGCCTCGTTGCGGGGGGCGTAGTCGGCGAAGCGCTCGTACACCACCTGGTCGCCCGGCTGCCACTCGGCCTTGACGAACCTGTACGGTCCCGAGCCGATGACCTCCTTGATCTGCTCGTTGGCGTCGGTGGTGGCGAGGCGGGCGGGCATGATGAACGGCACGTTGCTCGACGGCTTGCCGAGGGCGTCCAGCACCGCGCCGAAAGGCTCCTTCAGGTCGAGCGTGAACGTTTTCTTGTCCGACGCGGCCAGCTTGCCCGTGGCGGCCATCAGCAGCTTGCCGAGCGAGTCCTTCTGGCCCCAGCGCTGCAGCGACACCACGCAGTCCTCCGCGGTGACGGGCTGGCCGTCGTGGAACTTGAGGCCGTCACGGAGCGTGAACGACCACTTCATGTGGTCGCGGCTGACGCTGTACTTGTCCACCATCTGCGGCTTGATCTGGAGGCTCGCGTCGCTGGCGAACAGCGTGTCGTAGACGAGGTAGGCGTGGTCGCGCGTGACGTAGGCGGTGGTCCAGATCGGATCGAGGACCTTCAGGTCCGCGATGGGAATGATGCGGATGGTCCCGCCGCGCTTCTGGGCGTGAACGAAGGGCGCGCCCCGCAGGGCGCCGACGGCGGCGCCCGCCCCGATCAGGAACTTCCGCCGGCTGAGTCGGGCCATGACTGCTCCTCTCATTGAAGGTCCATGTCCAGGGGTGGAAACGCCGTGGGCGAGAGCTGCTCCGTCGTCAATCCTTCCCAGTGCCACTCGGGAACGGTGGCCCACAGGCGCTCGGCCTCCTGCTGCGCCTCCCGCCGCAGCGCCTCCTCGTCCACTCCCACCACGCGGCCGTCGGCGACGACGGTGCGGCCGTCGACGATCACGGTCTCGACGTCGTCACCGGTGCCGCAGTTGACGAGCGCCTTGATCGGATCGCGGTAGGGGCCGATGCGGAGTGACTGCATGTCGAGGATCACGATGTCGGCCTTGGCGCCGGGGGTCAGACGCCCGAGGTCGTCGCGGCGCAGCGCGCGGGCGCCGGCAAGCGTGGCCGCGTTGAACACGTCGGCGGCGGCGGCCACGGTGAAGTCGTGCTCCACCACCTTGCACAGGAGCGACGCCCACCGCATCTCGCTGACGAGATCGCGCGGATAGGTGTCGGTGCCCAGCCCCACGTTCACGCCGGCCGTCCGATAGCGGTGGAAGGACTCGAGCGCGTTGCCCCGCCGGGCGAAGACGAGGGGGCAGTGGGCGACGGTTGATCCGCTTCGCGCCAGGATCTCGAGATCCCGGCCCCCGGGCAGCGCGGCGAGACTGTGGGACGTGGTCATGAGGCAATGGCCGAGGATCGTGTCCGGCCCGAGCAGGCCCGTCTCGTCCAGCAGCTCCACCGGGGTCTTGCCGTGGCGCCGGAGCATCTCGTGGAACTCGACCAGGTTCTGGCCGACGTGCGTCGAGATGCCCACGCCCAGCTCGTCGGCGGCTTTCCGCGTGGCGCGGAACAGCTCGGGGCTGCAGGTGTCCACCTGGAGCGGATACAGCATTCCGCGAATCCGCCCGGCGTGTGCTCCTTGATGCGCGCCGATGAAGGCCTTCGCCCGCTCGAGGCCGCGCATGCCCGCCTCTTCGTCCCACTCGTACTCGAGCCGGCCCTCGGGCCCGACGCGGTACGAGGCCGACCGGTAGCCCGGCGTCAGGTAGGCGCGGATGCCGATGTGGCCGGCGAAGGCCACGGTGGCGTCGTTGACGGCGCCGAGCTCGACGATGGTCGTGCAGCCGTTCCTCAGCAGCTCGACCAGGGCGAAGCGATTGCCGATGTCGAGATTCTCGCGAGCAGCCAGCGGTGTCACGCCGCGCGGCGCGCTCTGATAGTTGAGGAAGCCCGTGTGGAAGAAGTCGCGGCGGCCCGCATCGGCGATGAGCCGGCCGCTGGCTTCGGTGGTGGCATGGCAGTGCAGGTTGACGAGACCGGGAATGACGAGCTTGCCCGTCGCGTCGATCCGGTGGTCCGAGGCCCCGGCGTAGCTCCGGCCGACGAACACGACGCGATCGTCCTCGTAGACCAGACTGCCGCCACGCAGGAGGCGGTGGCCCCCGTCGTGGTAAGCGATCACATCCCCGCCGTGGATGACTGTTCTCATTGGAACCTCTCGTCGATCCCGGCATCGACGGCGGGATCGGGCGTGCCCACGAATGACGACAGCGGGCAGTGTATCACCGCTGTTCCCTCTCCCCCATCGGGGGAGAGGGCAGGGTGAGGGGGCGGTGTCTGCACTTGCCGGAACAGAACGGCTCGGGCATCGTGTGAGAGCCCGGCCAGCGCAGCCCCGACGCCGGGAAGAGGGAGAGCCGCATGGCGCTCGTCATTCACAACACGACCATCGTCACCTCCGACGCCGCCCGCACCGTGCACCACGACGCCTCGATCGCCGTGGACGCCGACCGCATCGTGGCCATCGGCCCGACCGAGGAGATCAATCGCCAGTGGCCCGGCGCCGAGCACATGGACGGGCGCGGCAAAGCGGTATTCCCCGGGCTCATCAACTGTCACACGCATCTCTGGCTCACCGTCGCCCGCGGCATCCAGGAGGACTTCGGCTTCCCCTCGACCCTTCGCTTTCCCACGACGGCGCAGGCGATGCTGAGCGCCGAGGAGAACGCGGTGTTCGCGATGCTCGGCGCGCTCGAGTGCCTTCGCGGCGGGAACACGACGCTGCTCGAGATCGGCACGCGCGTCCCGGACTACGTCAAGCCGGTGGCGGCCACGGGGCTGCGCGTCGTGTTCGGCCAGACCTCGAGCGACCTCGAGCCCGCAGGCATCCCCGAGAACCGCTTCGTGTACTCCCCGGCCCTGGCCGAGAAGACGCTGCGTGGCACCGACGACGTCATCTCCGCCTGGCACGGCGCCGAGAAGGGACGGATCACCTGCGTGGTGGCCGCGCATGCCCCCGAGGCGTGCTCACCCGAGCTGCTGCGTGGCGCGCGCGAGCTCGCGGAGCGGCGCGACGTGCGCACCACGATCCACCTCGACCAGAGTCACTGGGAGGTGGAGTCGGTCATGCGGGTCCGCGGCGTCCGGCCCGCCGAGTATCTCTTCCAGCACGACTTCCTCTCATCGCGTCTCGTCGCCGCGCACTGCCGCTTCATGTCGCCCGGGGAGATCTCCCACCTCGGCCGGAGCCGCGCCTCCGTCTCCCACAACGCCGCCATGGCCGCCCGTCGCGCAGCAGCGCCGCCCATCCAGGCCCTGGCCGCGGCCGGCTGCAACATCGCCATGGGCACCGACAACATGGCCCACGACATGCTCGAGGCCATGCGCACCGGCCTCTTCGTGGAGCGCATCTCCCGCCAGGACGGCGAGCGCCCCTGGCCCGAGGACGTGCTGGAGTGGGGCACGCGCAATGGCGCCGCCGCCCTCGGCCTCGGCGCCGACGTTGGCAGCCTGGAGGTCGGCAAGAAGGCCGATCTCATCATCCTCGACGCCCGCCGCCCGCACCTGGTGCCAACGCTGCGCATCGTGTCGGCCTGGATCCACAACGGCCAGGCAGGCGACGTCGAATCCGTGATGGTAGACGGCCGCTGGCTCATGCGCGACCGCCGCGTGCTCACGATCGACGAGGGTGACGTGGTCAGCCGCGCGGAGGAGATCGGCCGCCGGGTGTGGCGAGAGCTCGTGGCCCGCTACCCGAACGTGCCGTTCCCGATCACGCTACCGCCGCCTGCGTCCCAGGCTATGGCCTGACCACCTTACTGTGAATTTCGTCGGTCAGGGTCTTGATGATCATACTTAGTTCTTGTGTCAGCCGGGTGAGCTCGGTGTTTTGGTCCAAGAGCTGGAGTATCTGCGCGGACTGCTTTGCCGCCAGCTCTTGCCGTTCGGTGGCCGCTTGCGCAAGCGCCTCGCGGTGCTGCGCGTCGGCATCAGAAAGCGCCTTGTCGCGATCCGCCTGCCGGGTCTGGGCAAGCAGGATCAGAGGTGCGGCGTACGCTGCCTGCAGGCTAAACGCGAGGTTCAGCAGAATGAACGGGTATACGTCGAACCGGGTCCAGCCGATCACGTTGACTGCGATCCAGATCGCCACGACCAGCGTCTGCCCGACCAGAAAGGTTGGCGTCCCGAAAAAGCGCGCGAAACCCTCGGCCTTCTCTCCGAACCAGGTATCGCCGAAGACGGACGCGAGGTGGACATGTGGCTGGTGGAATCGAAAGTGGCGGCGCTCGGCCAAACTCCCGGGACGTGTTTCCATGACCTGATCTCCTTTCATGGCCTCCCAGATCGGTGCAATCCGTAGATGGAATCCCGCGGGGGAAGGGTACCCGCATGGCCACCGAGCACGAGCTCAAGTCCTACGCAAATGGGGCCAGGTCTTACAATCCGATTGATGGTTCGGCAAGTGAGCGGTGCATCCCGGCTAGCTCTGAGCGACAGTGTGTGATTGCAAGACCTGACCCCAATCGGCATCAGCCGACGAAGTCGGTGATAGCGGGGATCACGGTTTTGGGCGCTTCCTCCATCAGCCAGTGACCCGCGCCCGCCACCACCTGGCCGCGGACGTCGGATGCCACCAGCTTCGCCTGCTCGATGAGGAAGGTGCCGCCGACCTTCTCGCCCGACAGGACCAGCATCGGCATCCCGTTGACCTTGGCGAAGCGCTCGGTGAAGCCTGCGGGCGGCATCACCCGCGCGTCCCGCTAGCGCGCCGGCTCGGCGACGAAGAGCGGGATCTTCCGAGTGGTCTTCCCCTGGTATTCCGCGTACGGCGGAAACGCCGCGACGGCAATCTCCCAGAGCCGTGCCCGCTCGGCTTCGTCCTGGACCTCGCGCACCCGCATCGGCTGCACCACCGTGTGGTCGCGAATCTCCACGGCCGGGTTCGCGCGCAGGTTGTACACCCAGACGGGATTCGTCGGTGCCCCGCCCTGCGACCCCACAAGGACGTAGTTGGCACCGTCCTTGACGCGCATGAGCGGGGTCTTCCGGATCCCGCCGGTCTTGTTGCCGGTGTTGGTCACGATGATCACCGGCAGTCCGGTGTCGCGAAGCGTGGTGCCTTTGGTGCCGCCGCTGCCCTCGTAAAGCTCGACCTGCTCACGCACCCAATCCCTGGGGCTGGGAATGTACTTTGCCATGGGGCTCTCCTCCCTATAGGTGGGCTGCAATCATTTCGCCAGCGCCGCGCGCATGCGGGCCAGCGCTGAGCCGTACACGTGGTCGGGCCGCAGCAGCATCGCCACACGCTTGTCTTCGTTCGCAATCCGATCGTACTCGTCCCAGTCCGCGCTGCGCCGTCTCGTGGTGGCGCTGAAGATGTGCCGGCGCGCGATGCGGAGCGTGTCGGGGTCGGTGTTGCCGGAGTGGGTGAGCTCCGCCTTACCCTCGAACACCAGGAACCCGGACCACCAGTCCACATGCGAGATCAGCACGGAGCAGCGAGGGTCGCGGAGCAGGTTCTTGAACTTCATCCGCGTCTCCGTGATCGAGATCCCCACGCCGCCATCGCGCGGGTACACGGTGACGATGCTGAGCTGCGGCATCCCGTTGCGGCGGAACGAGGTCAACACGCCCTGCGGGTTGTCATGGATGAACTGTTCGATCTGGGGTGCGAGCTGGGATGCTATCGGCATTTGTTTCGCTCCTTGGTGGACTCGCCAGCGAGCCAGGACACGAAGGTACCGCAGATCGAGAGCATCTTGTAGCGCGCCTGTGCGGACCGTGGGCCACCTACTCGAGAATCGGCGGGGGCCCGGCTCCCCGGGCAGTCGCTGAAGGGCCGGCAGCCGCAGGTCCGTGCTCAGATGGCGGACAAGGTCGCGCTCCCTGGGCGAGCGGGTGCAGGACGTCGATCGCCCAACCCACATTCAGTCCCTCCCCG
>QHSC01000003.1 GCA_003220345.1 Candidatus Rokuibacteriota bacterium
GGTGCGCTGGCGAGCGGCGGGCCTCGACCTCAACCTGAACGACCCTCAACTTCTTCCGGTCGGAAGAACACATGAGGGCATGGTGGGAGGCCAATCCCACGATGGAGGGCGCGGGGACTCCGGTGTCCGAGGCCTTCAAGCTCGGCGAGCGGGCCTTCGGAGGGCTCCTGAGGGCCCAGAGGCCATGACAAACCGGCAGGTCACCGTCTATTGGTCGTCCACCTGACAGTCCTGCCACGCAGCGAAAGAGTTTCTTTCGTCTCAGGGGATCGCCTTTGTCGAGAAGAACGTCGCGGAGGACGCGACGGCTCGGGAGGAGCTGGTCGCCAAGACCGGCCGCATGGCCGTGCCCGTCATCACGGTCGACGATCAAGTGATCGTCGGCTTCGACCGGGGCCGGCTCAAGCGCCTCCTGGGGCTCTCGCCGCGATGACGGTCCGATGCCCCGACTGCGGGGAAGAGATTGGGCTGCTCCCGGGAGCCACGTCTGGGGACCTGCTCGACTGTCCGAACTGTGCGGGCCATGCCCTGCGCATCAGGGAGGAAGGAGGGCAGTGGTCGGCAACTCTCGCGTATCGGGTGAGCTGTCCGGACTGCGACGCGGTGCTGACGCTCCCGGAAGACGTCAAGGCGGGAGACCTGATCGACTGCTGCGGGCGGAAGTATCGGCTCACCTTTGAATACGGAGCCTACGCTGCGGAGGCCTCCTAGGAGGAGCGATGTGGCGTGATCGCTGGTTGGTCCTCGGCGTGATTGGGGCGGCGCTGACGTGCCTGGCCTGTCTCACCCCGGCGCTGGTGTTACTGCTGGGAGTCATTGGCCTCGGCGCGCTCACGGGCCGCCTCGACCTGCTGGTACTTCCTCTCTTCATCGCTTTCGCCGCGTTTGCCGTGTACCGGTACAGACAGGTTCGGAGGAGAAGGCCATGAAACTTGGCTCGCTAGGCGCGGGGGCGGCGGCCTGGGCTGGTGCCCTGCTGTCATCGCTCTGCTGTCTCTTGCCGTTGACCGTCATCGCCCTGGGCCTCGGGAGCGGCGCGTTCATGGCGGTGACCATGCAATACCGATGGATCTTGATCCCAACAGGGATTCTTGGCGTGCTGGCGGGCTTCGCCCTCTACGTCCGGGAGCGTCGTCGGTGTGAGGCGCTCGCCTGCCGCATGGCAGGCGGCCGGACCACCTTGGTCCTGCTGGTCCTTGCGGGCCTCGTCGTGGTCACCGCCATCGTGCTAGACCGATTCCCCGAGGCGACCTCCGACCTCCTGGCCCGCTTGAGTGGCGCGAGCGGTCACGGCGCAGCCGAACATGACATGAAGGGCATGAGCGGGAGGTGAGGCGATGATGCGCAGACACAGATTCGGGGTCGCTGCGTCCGCACTGCTATTGGCGGCGCAAGTCGTGCTGGCCGCACAGTCGACGACGACAGTGCTGGCTGTTGAAGGGATGACCTGAGGGGCCTGACCGGTGGCGGTCAAGCGGGCCCTGGAAGGGCTCCCGGGGGTGCAGCGAGCGGACGTGAGCTTCCGCGACAAGGAGGCGCGGGTGACATTCGATCCCGCGCGCGTGACCACCGATGAGCTCATCCAGGCTATCGACAAGCTCGGATTCCGTGCTTCCCTGAAAGGTGGAGGCTAGAACGCACTTGTCCGACCGGATACGAGTTACGAGCGCAACTCGCAGCTGGAGGCCAGCGTCGACCGGGATTGAAAGTCGCGTTCTAGTCCCAGTGCGCACTGTCGTATTCAGGTCATGCTGGGTGTGTCGTTCAGACGGTTTCGCAAATAGCACAAGGACCAGGCTTGCAGGCTCTCTCGAGCAGGAGCTGACCCGAGTCGAGAGCTTTCAGGATTTGCCTTCCCGCTCGATATCGGTGATCTCCACGTCGGGGGGCACGCCCTTGAGGATGAACTTGACGACGTCGCCCACCCGCGCCTGCTCGAGCACTTTCGTGCTCGCCGCCTTGAACCCCATGGTCATGCCCGCCGGCATGTAGCCCGGGATCTCCTCGTGCGTCACCACGATGAGCTGGGTCTCGGGGATGACGGCGCGGACGACGCCCGACACCACCCAGGTCCGCTCGACACCGACGAGGAGCACGCGCTGCTGGGCATCGCGCAGCTGCTGCTCGAGCCGCGGGATCTGCTGACCCCAGGCGAGCCAGCCGAGGAGAAGGCCCACCCCCACGGCCAGGTTGAGCAGGATCACGGCACGCCAGAGCCTCATCAGTGCACGTGCTCGTCCGCGGGCGCCGCCGCGACGCTCTCCTGATTGAGCGCCTGCAGCTCCGCGAGGAGGGCCTTGATGTCGAGCCACCCGGGGCCGGAGGCACCGGGAATCCAGCGGGCGCGCAGATAGCCGCTCCGGTCGATGAGGAATTCCATGTGAGGGGGCAACGGAGGATCGGGAAGGATACCTGCCGGCGTCAAGGTGCGCCGGAAGAGACCATAGGTCGCGACGATGTCCGCCGCGCCCTCCGTCGCCACGGGAAAGAAGACGGGCGGGCTCGGACCGAGGCGGGTCAGCACTCGATCGCTCCCGCCCATGGGCACCGCGATGACCGCGGTGTTGAAGGCCTGGAGATCACCGTAGGCCCGGGCGAGCTGGTGCACGCGCGGTAGCGAATGCGGCAGGGTGAAGAGCACGAGGAGCACCGGCTGGCGGCCGCGATAGATCTTGAGGTTGCTCTGGGCAGGCCCCGTGGCGAACGTGAAATCGGGGGCGGTGAGACGCGAGCGGCCCGGCTCGGCGATCGGGGTCAAGCTCCGCGCCTGCTCGGCCGCGGACAGCGCGCGAGTGAAGTTGATCAGGTCCCAGCGGTCCTCCACGGAGAGCTGATCGCCGAAGCCGGGCATGGCGGGGGCGAAACCATGCGTCAGCCACCAGAACATGTCGCCCGCCGTGTGGTCATTGGTGTGCGGCGCGGTCAGATCCGCTACTCGTCTGGGCAGGCCGGCCGCCGCTGGTCCGTCGCCGCGCCCGGTCGAGCCGTGGCAGGCGGCGCAGCTCGCAGTGAAGAGCGCTCCTCCGTGAGCGACGGAGGCCGCGGTGTAGGGCACGGCGGGGCGCAGATACGTCGTCGGGTACGCGTCGACGGCCAGGGGAGGCAGCGCCTGCTGCAAGCCGGCCACGAGCGCGATGGCGGCGCCCGCGAGCAAGAGCGGGCGCCAGCGCCTCACGAGAATTCCGGCGATTACGGCCAGGATGCCGATCAGAACGATCTGGGCGCCGATCATGACCTGCGTCTTGACGCCGGGCAAGCTCCACGTCACCTCGGGCGCCAGACGAAAGCTGAAGGGCCAGAGAGGCGTCTCGTGGCGGCCGGGCGGCGTGACGGCGAGGGTGCCGGCCACCACGAGGATGGCGAGCCCCACGAGGGCCTCGAGTCCGATGAAGCGCGCGAGCCCTCGCATGGCCGGGCGACCCACGGTGGCGGCGTCTCCCCCGAGATGCGGCAGAAAGCGCCGCCGGTTCCAGGCCGCCAGCGCGAGAACGGGAGCGAGGAGCGCGCTCTTGAGCAGCACCAGATGCCCGTAGCGCGTTCCGAGCAGCGAGCCCGGGTCACCCGCCTCGTTCCACGTATTCCAGATCCCCGTCGCGATGATGGCGAGCATGACCACGAGCGCCCACGCCGAGAAGCGCCGCGCCGCCAGCACGGCGAAGGGGCGCGCGTCGGCGCCCGCCTCACCGCTGGCTGCCGCGCAGAGCAGAGCCAGAGGTGGCAGGGCGCCCAGCCAGAGACCGACGCACACGAGATGGAGGGCATTCACGAGGGCAGGCACGGCGCTGGCCGGATTCACGCCGACGGCATGGCCGGCCCACGCGGCCGCGCCCGTGCCGAGGACGGCGAGGAGCCAGGCTTCGAGCCGCCACGCGAGCCAGTCGGGGCGCTCCTCATCCTGCTCGCGCAGAAGCACGAGGGCGGCCATGAGGAGAAGGAGGGCATGGCGCAAGAGCCAGACCGTGCCGAACTGAGTCTGACCGAGAAGCCGCAGCCAGGCCGACGACTCGAGGATGGCGACGGAGTGTCCCGTCACCACTGTGAGCTGGTAGCCGAGCACCGCCAATCCCGAGAGAAGGACGAAAGCGGCGAGTCCGAGCGTGATGCGCCTGAGCCTGTCGTGCCAGGCGCGCACCGTGGGCTTGTCGCTTCGGCCCGCGAGGAGACTCAGCGCGAAGATCCCGACGAGAGCGAGCCCGGCGCCCAGATGCGCGACGCGGAGGGCGATGCCGATTGCGCTCATTTCTGGATGCCCGTGGGCGCGGCGGCCGGCCTGACCGTGAAATCGAAGCTCGACTCGACGATGTGCCCGTCCACCGAGAGCACGCGGTAGCGAACGGTGTAACGGCCCGCGCGCAGCCCCGGCGTTCGAACGGCCAGCGTGGTCGCGCCGGCCTGATCCACGGCCGCATCGCCCGCGTCGACCTGCTTGCCTCCGGCGTCCCAGACGCTCACCCGCGCATACGCGGGCTCGATGCGCTCGCTGAACCAGAGGCGCACTTCCTCGGGCGGGCGCGTCACCGTGGCCCGGCGCTCGGGCTGGGAGCGCACGAGCAGCGAATGCGCAAGCGTCGGCCCAGGGACAAGCAGGAGCCCGACCGAGAGCGCGGCCATGGCCACCCGGCGGTGGATCATTCGTCCGGGCCGGCCGGCCCGCGCAGCCGCGTGATGATGACGACGAGCAGGATGCCCGCGAGCAGGGTCAGCCCTCCCGCGAGCAGGGCCAGGACGAGAGGGTTCATGGGCGCGGCCCTGAGCGGGCCGCCGTGATCGGCGGCGGCGACCATGGGCAGCGCAACGATGAGGGCGGCGGCGAAAGCAAGCGGGGTGCACGTCACGTCGACATTATAATGGGCGCATGCGGCCCGCCTCAGCGCTTCCCGTGACCCGGGCCCTGCTCTTCGACGCCGGCAATACGCTGCTCAGGATGAACTACCCGGCCATCGCGGGGCACCTGGGAAGCCGAGGCCACAGCGCCGCCCCCGAAGCCATCGAGGAGGCCGAGCTGCGCGCCCGGGTGCGGCTCGACGCCGACCTCGCGCGGGGCGTCTCGACGGAAGGTCGCGCGGCACAGGACAGCTATCTGGCCTATCTCCTCGAGGGCCTCGGCATCACCGATCCGGCCGAAGTCGAGGCCGCCGCGGCTTTTCGTCAGAGCTACAACGCGCCTGCCGGGCTCTTCGACCGCGCCTTTCCGGAGGCGCAGTCGACCATCCGTCGGGTGAAGGCGGCGGGGCTCGTGGTGGGTGTGGTGTCGAACTCGAACGGAAACGCTCACGCCTTGTTGAAACAGGCAGGCATAGGCGCCGATCTCGACTTCGTCATCGACTCGGCCGTGGTCGGCGTGGAGAAGCCCGATCCGCGGATCTTCGAGCTGGCGGTCCGTCAGGCCGGCGTGGCCGCGCACGAGGCGGCCTACGTGGGCGATCTCTACTCGGTCGACGTCCTGGGCGCCCGGGCGCGAGGTGATCCTCATGGTTCTCGGTCCAGTCGGTAGCTAGGCTGTCGTCCACTTCGTTCACAAAAGGGGCACGGCAATGCGTGGCTCACGGCGTTTCGTCCGCTTCGTGTGGGCTCTCATCGCGGCAACCGGACTCGTGACGGTGGGCGCCGTCGCGGCGTGGACGGTGGCCATGGCGCAGCACCAGCACGCGCCCTCGATGGAGGGGATGCAGAAGCCAGACTGGCTGGTCAAGCTTGCCCCCGCAGCGCGCACAGAAGCGATCCAGCGTCAGCTCCGAGGCTTCGAGACGACCATGGCGGAGGTGGCGTACCGGTACACGGAGATGTACTGGGGCGGGATCGACGGCAACTGGGAGTATGCCGCGCACATGCAGGGGGAGATGGGCAAGGCGCTCGAGCTAGGCCTCGAGCGGCGGCCCGTCTACCGCAAGAGCGCCGAGCAGCTCTTCCTCAAGGGGGCTTTCGTCCAGATCGGGGAGGCGATCCAGAAGAAGGACGCCGCCCTCTTCAAGGAGCGCATCGAGACGCTGCGCGCCTCCTGCTCGGCCTGCCACGCTGCCGAGAAGCACGCCTTCATCAAGATCGCGGTTCCCACCGTCCGGCGCAATCCGATCGAAAAGCCCTAGGGAAAGCAGGACAAGCTGCGGTCGGGGAGAGCATGGCCGTGATCATCCAGCCCATCGATTACCTCCTGGTCGCCTGGTTCCTGCTCGCCGCCGTGTCCACGGCGTACGTGGCCTGGGACCAGTTTCGCAACAACCCCGAGCCCACGGTCATGAAGTGGGGCTTCATCCTCGTCACGCTCTACATGGGCCCGCTCGGACTCCTCCTCTACGTGCTCGCCGACAAAGAGCCACGGCCCGGGACACACGAGCGGTTCACGGCCGCTCTGTGGAAGCAGGGTGTCGGCAGCACCATTCACTGCGTGGCGGGGGACGCCACCGGCATCATTCTGGCCGCGGCGATCACGGCCACGCTCGGCCTTCCCATGCGCGTGGACCTCGTGGTCGAGTACGCGGCGGGATTTGCCTTCGGTCTCTTCATCTTCCAGTCGCTCTTCATGAAGGAGATGATGGGCGGGAGCTACCTGGAGAATGTCCGAAAGACCTTTCTCCCCGAATTCATCAGCATGAACGCGATGATGGCAGGCATGGCGCCAGTCATGAGCTTCCTGATGATGGGCCGTGACATGCGGGCGATGGTGCCGACCGAGCTCTTGTTCTGGGGCGTCATGTCCCTCGGGGTGATCGCGGGGTTCATCGTCGCCTACCCGGTGAATGTGTGGATGGTCGAGCGGAGCCTGAAGCACGGGCTGATGACCGAGCGCCGGCCGGGTTCGCGGTTCGACCTCCAGCAGAGCCATGAGCAGACGGGACACCACGCCGGAGGCCACGGGACAGGCCACGCGCTGGACGCCGCGGAAGAGCACCCGCGACGTCACGAGATCGAGAGCGAGATCACCGCGCCCCAGCTGACCGCCGTGGCCGGCGTCACCGCGCTGATGCTCCTGGCCGGCCTCGTCGTCCCGGGGTTCCACGTCAACCTGTCGCTGAGCGCCCGCGACGTGGGCGGCCGCATCATGCCGCCCGGCATGATCATGGATTTCGACACGCCGGCCGCGGCCATGCGGGACATGTCGGCAATCCACCCGAGGCAGGTCGCCTATCGAGCAGGCAAGGATGCCCGCGGCGACACGGTCCTGGAGGCACGGATCGAGAATGGCGTGAAGGTGTTCGACATCGAAGCGTCAGTCATTCGGTGGACGATTCTCGATGGAGTGGAGGTGGACGCGTACGCTTTCAACCGCCTGGTGCCTGGGCCTCGCCTGCAGCTCGTCGAAGGGGACCGCCACGCAAAAGCCCGTTCCCCCCGGCGGGAGCTACCGCTACGAATACACGGTGCAGCAGTCGGGCACGTTCTTCTATCACACCCACGACCATGCCGATCGACAGCAGGCCTTCGGCCTCTATGGCGCCCTCTTGATCGAGCCACGAGGAAGCACGGAGCCTCGCGCGGATCTCGAGTACACGATACAGCTGCAGGAGTGGCTCAAGCGGCGATGGCTAACCTATCCCGCCATGCTGATGGAAGGCGCACTGCCGAACTTCTTCACGATCAACGGAAAGGCGTATCCGTCGACCGACGTGATTCGTATGAAAGTAGGCCAGACGGTCAAGCTGCGCTTCATCGGCACGAACAATAACTTCATCCACCCCATGCACGTCCACGGCGGTCCGTTCGAGGTCGTTGCTCTCGATGGCGTGACCCTCCCGCCGACGGCACGCTACCTCGCCGACACTGTCAACGTGGGGCCCGGCCAGCGCTGGGACGTCATCTGGAAGGCGCGTCGGATCGGCAAATGGCTCGTGCATTGCCACATTCCCCATCACACGACTAACAACAACGTGGAGGAGAAGGGCGGGGGCGGCCTCACGATGATCATCGACGTCGCCCCGGGCCCGTGAGCCGACACGGCGTCCAGATCACTATCGCGGATCCTCGGCGCGCGGCGACGGGTGGGGCAGGGGGGCAGGCATGCCCTCGTCCGCTCAACCTCCTCGCCTCGCGCGCCACCTCGCTCGGGCGCCTCCTTCGAGGCCCGCACGAGCCCCCAGCCTTCGGGAAAGAGGATGCGCACCCCGTCGATGTCGATGGTCTCGTAGCGCCCCTTGAACTCCGCCGCGAGCTCGGCGACCACGGCGAACTTCTTGTCGTCGGGGCAGGGCGCCTTGAGCTCCGGCGTCGAGACAAGATGGGGGAGCGTGTCGAAGAGGGCCGAGATCGATCCGCCCGTTTGTGCGGCGAGCTCGAGGAACTTGCACGAGGCCAGGATACCGTCGTCGACCCCGTACCAGTTCTCCCCGAAGAACATGTGCCCCGAGACCTCGCCGCCGAGGAGGATGCCGTCGTCGCGCATCTTCTGCTTGAGGTGAGAATGGCCGGTCTTCCACATGATCGGCTTGCCGCCGTGGGCCCGGATGTCGTCGGCGAGGACCTGGGAGGACTTGACGTCGAAGACCACCTGGGCGCCCGGGTGACGGGTGAGAAGATCGCGCGCGAGGAGGGCGAGGATCAGGTCGGCCTCGTGACGACGCCCGCGATCGTCGATCACGCCCATGCGATCCGCGTCACCGTCGTATGCGATCCCTACGTCGGCCCGCGTCTCCACCACCTTGGCCACGAGGTCGCGCACGTTCTCTTCCATCTCGGGATCGGGCAGATGGTTGGGAAACGTTCCGTCCGACTCGCAGTAGAGCTCGGTCACCTCGCAGCCGAGCCGGCGCAGCAGCTCGGGAGCGAAGCTGCCCGCGATGCCATTGCCCGCGTCCACCACCACGCGCAGCTTCCGGGCCAGCTTCACGCGCTCGGCAATCGCGGCGAAGTAGTCCTCGCGCGGGCTCCGGGCCGTGCGCTTGCCCTGTCCGCGCTCGAAGTCTCCGGCGCGGATGGTGGCGAGCAATCCCTGGATCTCTTCCTCGCGGAGCGGCGCGGCCTCGGCATGCACCATCTTCACACCGTTGTCGGAGACGGGATTGTGACTGCCCGTCACGGTGGCGCCGCCGTCGAGCCGCCAGTGCGCCACCGCGAAGTAGAGCAGCGGAGTGTGGTTGACGCCGATGTCCACGACGTCGAGGCCGGTGGAGAGCATGCCTTCGGCGAAGGCCTCCTTGAGAGGCGGAGAGGTGGTTCGATTGTCCATCCCGATGGCGACGGTGCGGCCACCCCGGCGGCGCACGAGGGTGCCGTAGGCGCGGCCGACCTCCGAAAACACCTCCGGCAAGATGTCGATACCGACCTTGCCTCTAACATCGTACGCCCGGAAGATATAAGGGTTGATCTCGGTCATGATTTATTCAGCCCTCGCCTCATCGCGCCGCTCGCCTTCGGCTCGCAGGCACGCTTCGGCTCGAACAGCCACGTAGGCGCGAAAGATGTACGGGTTGATGTCAGTCACGAATTCTCCAGGTTCACACGACAGCGATGGCTTCGACTTCGATGAGCCATTCGGGCTGGGCGAGGGCGGCCACCGCCACCAGGGTCGAGGCGGGGCCCTTCTTGCCGAAGAACTCCTCGCGCACGGGAATCAGGTCCTGCCGGTGCCGGATGTCCGTCAGGTAGGTGTTGATCTTGACGATGCTCGCCATGGTGCCGCCGCCCGCTTCCACCTGGGCCTTGACGGAGCGAAAGACTTCCCGCGCCTGAGCGGCGAAGTCCCCGCGGTGAGCGGGCTGGCCCTTGCCGTCATACGCGACCTGCCCCGCGATGAAGAGGATGGTCTGGGCGCCGGAGACCTTGATGCCCTGGGAGTACGTGGGAGGATCGAACACGCCGGGGGCGCAGTACCGCTGGATCTCTGCCATGTGAATCTCCTTGAGGGCTCCTGGGTAATGGCGAATATGACGACGCCGTTCGCGTGTGGCGGTCTCTACGCTAGAGGCGCGCGCCGCTCGAGTCAACCCATATTCCAGGGAACCCATACGCCGAAGGAATTCCTCCTCGTGCACGGCGCCTGTCATGGCGCGTGGTGCTGGGAAGAGGTGGCCCGTCCCGAGGAGCTTTGCCGGATCTTGGAGCGGGTCGACTCCTGATCGTCCGGCGCAGCTGCGGGCGCGCGTATGGTATCTTCCCCGCGGCCCATTCGAGCATCCCCGAGGAGTCGTTTCATGACGAGTGCGGATCCACCCGAGGCTCTGCCCGTGGGAGGCGTCTAGATGCCCACGGGAGACGGGAAGGGCCGCCGCATCCTCGTGGTGGACGACGAGGCCGACATCGTGAACCTCCTCGTCGAGATCCTCACGCGGGAGGGACATCAAGCGGACACCGCGCCGAACGGGGCAGCGGCATTGACCCTGGTCGAGGGGCGCGAGTACGATCTCATCCTGTGCGATCTCCGGATGCCCGTCCTGGACGGCCCGGGCTTCTACCGTGAGCTCCAGCAGCGGCGACCGGAGCTGGTGCGCCGGCTCGTATTCATCACCGGCGATGCTCTGAGCTCCTCCATGGCCGCCTTCCTCTCGGAGGCAGCCCGGCCGCGGCTGCCCAAGCCCTTCTCGGTGCCCGAGATCCGCGAGATCGTCGCGCGGGCCCTCTCGGAGGGGCAGGCGGAGCCGTCGTAGTCCCAACAGGAGACCCATGATGGACGAGGCGCGGAAGGAGAAGACGCGAAAGACTGCCCAGATGCTCTTCCACACGCTCAAGGGGGGCACGGGCTTCGAGACGTGGAAGAAGTTCGACAAGGATCTCGCCCGCGAGCTGTCCATGTTCTTCACGGGCACGCTGTACAGTCGCGAGGTCATCTCCCAGAAGCAGCGGGAGCTCTGTGCCGTCGCCTCGCTGACCGTGTTGAACCGCGAGCACGAGGTGCACGCCCACATCCACGCTGCCCTCAACGTCGGGGCCACGCGCCAGGAGGTGGCGGAGGTCATCTTCCAGCAGGTGACCTACGGCGGCATGCCCGTGGTGGTGGAGGCGCT
>QHSC01000048.1 GCA_003220345.1 Candidatus Rokuibacteriota bacterium
CTCGACTCGAGGCCGGACCCACAGACACAGCAAGCTTCGCATGATCAGAAGTATACCTCTCCCGTTTGGACGGCAGCCAGCCTTGCATATTCCCCTGCCCGGCCATAAGGTCGGGGCGTGGAAACCCCTGTGGTCGTGGAGGTTCCGGGTGGTCCGAGGCTGGAGGCCCACCTGGATCTTCCCGATGCGGCCACGGCCGGCCTCGTCCTGTGCCACCCTCACCCGCTCTATGGGGGCGACATGGACAATCCGGTGATCATCAGGGCGGCTGAGGTCGCCCAGGCGCTGGGCGTGAGCACCCTGCGCTTCAATTTCCGCGGGGTGGGGGACTCGACTGGCACGCACGACGAGGGCCGGGGCGAGCAGGACGACTGCAGCGCCGCGCTCGCCCTGCTGCGAAGCCGCCTACCGCCGGCGAGCGCCCTGGGTCTCCTGGGCTATTCCTTCGGCGCCCGCATCGCCATGTACAGCTTCGATGGCCTGCACGCGGGGCGCCTCCTCCTGCTCGTGGCGGGCAGCCGCGACCCCTACTGCCCCGTTCAGGACCTCGTGAAGCTCGCCGAGCGGGTGGGAACCGAGCCTCGCATCATCGAGGGCGCGGACCACTTCTTCTTCGGCAAGCTCTTTCCGTTGGGTACGACCGTCGAGGGCTGGCTCCGCGGCTGGACACCCGGCCGCGCGAGCTGATCACATCCGGTCGCGAGGCAGGCGGGCCGGGGTGGCCGTACCCGCGGAGAGGATGATGCGGATGCCCTCCTCGACGGTGAGCCCCGTCGTGATGATCTCTTCTCGCGGCAGCACGATGACGTCGCCCAGGTAGAGATTGTTGGTGGGCACGAAGACGGTGGCCATCTCGCGCTTGCCGTCGGGGGTCTCCACGAGCACCTCCGAGGTGACGAAGCCGAAGACGAACGCGCCCTTGCGCGGGTGCTCGGCGAGCACCACCGACTTGAAAGCCTGACGCTTCTCCGGGGAGAAAGCCTCGAGCAGCTGCTTGATGGACGGATAGATATTGCGGAAGATGGGCACCCGGATGAAGAGACGCTCGACACGGGCCAGGATGCGCCGGCCCACGACATTGGTGGCCAGCGTGCCCATGAACAGGATGAGGAGCACCGCGGTCATAAAGCCGAGGCCGGGGACGCGCTGGCCGAAAATGCGCTCGTAGCCCGGCGAGAAGAACTTGTCGATGGCGTCCCAGAACACGTAGAGGAGCCAGGCGGTGGCGACGGCGGGAACGGTCACGAAGAAACCAGTGATGAAACGCACCTTGATCCAGTTGCGGAGCGTTCCAGACATGGTCAAGTCATGACACCACAGGGGTTGAAACAAGTCAAACAATCGCCCCGAAAGTCCGCGCTGGTGACGGGAGGTGCCGTCCGCCTCGGCCGCGCCATCGCGCTCGAGCTGGCGCGCGGTGGCTTCGACATCGCCGTCAACTACCATCGCTCCGCCTCGGCGGCCCGCCAGACGGTGGCCGACATCGAGAGGCTGGGTGCGCGCGCCGTGCGCATCCAGGCCGACGTGGCGAAGCCGACCGAGGCGCGGCGCCTCGTCGGAGAGACGGTGCGCCGGCTCGGCCGCCTCGACCTCCTGGTGAACAATGCGGGCATATTCCGCCGGACCCCTTGGAACACGGTCACCCCGGCGGAATTCGACCGCTTCCTCGCCGTGAACCTGAAAGGCGCCTTCTTCTGCGCTCAGGCGGCGGCCCGGGTCATGGGCCGGCGCGGCGGGCGGATCATCAATCTGGCCGACGTCGGCGGCCGCCGGGCCTGGCCCGGCTACATCCCCTACGGCATCTCCAAGGCGGGGGTGATCATGCTCACGCGCGGACTCGCGGCGGCCCTTGCCCCGCGCATCCAGGTCAACGCCGTGGCGCCGGGCGCTGTGCTGCTTCCGGAGGGCTTCCCGAAGGAGACGCAGGCGCGGCTCCAGGCCAAGATCCCGATGGGACGGCTGGGCGACCCCGCGGATGTCGCGGCGGCCGTCCGCTTCTTCGCCATCTGCCCCGACTACATCACCGGCCAGGTCCTCTACGTCGACGGCGGCGCCACCGCGGTCTAAGCCGGGCCCCTCCGAGTCACCTACCGCGCCATCACCCGCAGGAACTCCGTCATGGAGGGGAAGCGCATCATGGGATTATGGCGCTTCTCGTCCCCGATAGTGGTGACGGTGCCGCCGTAGTTATGGCCGGGAAAGACGACCGTGCCGTCGGGAAGGGCGCCCAGCCGCTGGGTCAGCGAGGTGTACATCTCCCCCGGGTCGCTGCCGGGCAGGTCGGTGCGGCCGCAGGAGCGGATGAAGAGGGTGTCGCCGGAGATGAGGCGCCCATCCACGAGGAAGCACTGCGACCCAGGGGTGTGGCCCGGAGTGTGGACGAAGGTGATCTTCATGCGCCCCACGTCCAGGCTCTCGCCACCCTCGACCTTGACCAGATCCGAGCCAAAGCCCTTGAGGAATTCCCGCTCCGCCTTGTGGACGTAGATCTTGGCGGCGGCCTTGGCCAGAAGATCCGCGATGCCCGGAATGTCGTGGCCGAAGAGGTGGCCGCCGACATGATCCTGGTGCGTGTGGGTGACGAGCACGCCCTTGAGGCGCATGTCGTCCGAGGCGATCTGGTCCAGGATCGTGTCGATCTCCCAGGCGGGGTCCACGGCCACGCACTCCCGCGTCTCCGGGTCCCCGATCAGGTACACGAAGTTCTGCATGGGGCCGAGCTCCATCTGACGGAGGTAGAGGGATGGCGACGGTGCGGTCATGAAGGAGCCTCCACTCTAGGTAGCTCGGAGGGAGGCTTTGCCCCCCTTCCGAAGCCTCCCGCCGAGTCGATTGCGCCGGCGAAGCCGGCGCTCGAAATTGGAACATTCTTGCCCGTGAGGGCTGGACACTATCAGGGCGGGCGCCTAGCCGGGGATATCGGTGGGCGCCTTGCGGATCTCGTCGAGCGTCGCGGGGTCGACCACGTAGACGCCCGGCGCGGACTTGCTCTGGACGTAGGCGGCCTTGTCCTCGGAGCGCCCGATGGCGAGCTTGGCCATCTCGGTGCCGTCGCCCTTGAGCACGGTCACCTCCACCTCGGGCTTGTCGAGGCCGAACTTCTGCGCCTGTGAGGCATCCGGCGCCGCGATGTCCTTCCAGCGCAGAGCGCGCAGGGCCAGGAGGAGACCCGTGACCTTGAAGTCCTTGGCCGCGCCCTTGCCGCCTTCCACCACGCGCCAGCTGTCCTCGCCCCGCTTCTCGACCACGAGCCGCTTGTCGCCCGCGACCACGCGGACCCGCTTGACCTCTTTCATGTCGAAGGAGGCGACGACGGTCTTGTCGCGCAGGTCGGTGGCCGTCTTCTCGAGGTCGGTCACCGCCTTGGACTCCACCATGACCACGGGCCCCTGTCCCGCCGTGGCCGCCACGCCCGTCGTCTCGCCGGCCTTGAGGTCCTTGGACTGGGTGAGCAGGAAGGTGCGCGGCTCCTTGGCGCCTTCTTCCCAGACGCGGACGATGACGGCGGGCTTGGCGAGATAGCGGGCGATACCGGAAGCGGATTCGTCGAGGAAGCCCGAGGCGCGCAGGTCACGCAGGCGCCACAGGAGCCCGTTGACCACCCCCGTGTCGGCGGCGAGGGCCTCGGGCGCCGTGATCTTCCAGGTGATGCCGTCGCGCTCGAGCGTCACCTTGCCGCGGGCATGGTCGAGCTCGACGCGGCTCACCTTGTCATAGGCATAGGTGAAGACGACCTTGTCGCGAGCGGCCGCCACCGTGCGGGGCAGCTTGTCCCAGACCTCGTCGGCCGTCATGAGCACTTCCGGCTCGCCCTGGCGCTCGACGTAGACGCCCTTCTTCGCCTTGTCGACCTTGCCGAAGAGCAAGGTCTTCGAGGTGCGGTCCTTGTCCTTGCCGAGCCAGATGGTGACGCTCGAGGGCTTGTCGAGGCCATAGGGTGTCAGCGGCCTGGGCTCGCCGAGGAACTCCTTGACCTTGGCGCCGGCGAGCTTGTCGAGGGCGTCCGCGACCACGTCGGCGTCGGCGGGATATGGCCCGGGCTTGGCGATCTTCCACTTGCCGCCTTCCTGGGCCTCCAGCGTCATCCTGGAGCCGTCGAGATCGAGGTCGACGGCGGTGACGCTCTTCCGGTCGAAGGCAAGGACCGTCTTGTCCCTGAAGTCGGAGACGGGACGCGCGGTGTCGCGGAACACCGACTCGCCCAGGGCGACCACGGCGGGCTTGCTGCCCTCCCGAGCGTAGACCCAGACGCCCGTCGGGTTCTTGCCTCCCACGGAGAGGGTCAGGGGTGCCTTGCCGCCCTTGACCTCGAGGGTGACCTCGGCCGCAGGCGGCTCGA
The DNA here is from genome assembly GCA_003220345.1 of Candidatus Rokuibacteriota bacterium. Classification (GTDB taxonomy): domain Bacteria; phylum Methylomirabilota; class Methylomirabilia; order Rokubacteriales; family CSP1-6; genus AR37. The sequence goes on from QHSC01000048.1 coordinate 4,340, forward strand.
GCCCGAAGTCGGAGAGCTTGGCGGGGTTGGGATCGATCTCGCGATCGGAGCGCAGGGTGGCGAGGCTCGTCACCACCTCGTCCACGGCGCCCCGATCGCCCCGGGCCTTCACGGGCTCGAGCATCTCCCAGCCGTCGGCCACGCGCTTGAGACGGATGGTCTCGCCGCGGCGCTTGATGGTGACCGTCTCGACGTCCTTGGGCTCGATGGTCCACAGGCGCCCCTTGGCGCCTTCGGTTTTCTCGCGCTTGGGGACCAGCCAGTAGTTGTCTACCACGAGGAAGCCGCCGAGACCCGCCGCGACGACGGCCAGGATGACCAGGGTTTTCCAGCTCATGATCGGGAACTACTTCTGGCGACGGCGGCTCACCACGACGAAGATGCCGCAGACCATCACGGCGCCGGGCAGCACGAGCAGAGACAGCCAGAGCACGGCCTGGGACTGCGCTTCGCTGATGAAGATGGGGTTCTGCCGCGTGTCCCGGGGGCGCACGGCAACCTGGTCGGCCTCGTCGGCCAGCCACGACACGACGTTCAGGAAGAAATCGCGGTTGCCCTGGGCCCCCAGGAACTGGTTGGTGGCGAGATTCGAGGTGCCGACGACGACGATGCGCGCCTTGGCGGGCATCTGGTCCTCGGCCTTGGCGCCGGCCTCCGTGGCGCCCTCGCTCTTGGCCCCGGCGCCCGGCAGAACGTCGAGCGTGACCACCGCCGCCACAGGCACAGGCCCCGGCGTGTCGTTGGCGTCCGGCTTGACCTCGCCCCGCTGGAGCCCGGCGCGGTCCGTCTCGCCCCACGATTGCTGGCTCGACCGCGCCAGCACCTGCGGCGCGACGCCCCTGACCTGGGCCTTGGACAGCTGGACCGAGCGGGTGATCGGGAAGAGCGTCATCACGCCCCCCAGGTCCTTGGTGATCGGGTGCTGCTCGTACTGGTTGATCACCGGCACCTCGGGCCCCACGCCGAAGAGACGGCCGATCGGGCTGAGCTCGATGACCACGTCATTGCCCAGGGTGATCCCGTACTTGGTCAGGTACTTGGCGAGCCCTTCCGCCTGGAAGGGATCGGCCATGAAAAAGACCTTGCCGCCCCTGGAGAGGTAGGCGTCGATGGCCTCGAGCTCCTGGGGGAAGAGGTCCGTGCGCGGTCCCGCGATGATCAGCACCGAGGCGTCGGCGGGAACCTTGGGATCGCGCGCGAGCACGAGGTCCTTCACCTCGTAGTTGACCTTCTCCAGCTCGTCCTTGGCGCGGCTCAGGCCGGGACGCTCGGTATTGCCGATCTCGCGCTCGCCGTGCCCCTTGAGCACGTAGACAATGCGCTTGCCCGAGCGCGTAACCTTGACGAGGGCATTGGTGAGCCGCTCCTCCTCGGCGTCGAGCACCTTCTCGGATTTCTCGCCGCTCTGGAGCACGAGCGTGCCGTAGCTCTCGACACCGAGCCGCTTGGCGAGGCCGGGCGATCGGTCCGGATCCTCCATGCGATGCGTCAGCTTGCCCTTCGACGCCGAGGCGTATTGCTTGAGCAGATCCTCGGCCACGCGCTTGCCCGGCTGGTCCGAGCGGAAGAAGGCGATGACCTCCACGGGCGTCTTGAGTCCCTGGAGCACCTTGACGGTCTGGGAGGCGAGGCTGTGCCGCTTGTTCTCCGTCAGGTCCCAGCGCGCGCTGTAGCGGAGGGAGACGGCATTGGCCATGACCACGATGCCCAGCGCGAGCACGACGAGGAGGGCGGCGCTCGCCCCGTAGCGCGTGCCGCGACGGCCCAGGAACGAGGCGCCCTCGCGCCAGTTGGCGGCGGCCGTGGCGATGATGAGCACTCCGGCGACGATGACGAGGGCCCACCGCAGCCTGGTCAGCCACGGCACGAACACCGCCAGGGCGGCGGCGGCGAGCAGGAACACGACGGCGGCCGACATACCCCAGCGCTTGAGCAGGCTCATCGCGTTATCCCCGCCACCGATGGGAGTCGAGCGAGCGCAGGGCCAGGAAAAGCGCGAACCCGATCACCGACACGTAGTACACGATGTCCTTGGTCTCGAGGACACCCTTGGCGAAGCTGTCCATGTGCTCGATGATGCCGGCCTGCTGGACGACCGTACGGAGCGCTCCCTGGGTCGTGTCCGAGAACCAGCCGAGAAGCCAGAGTCCGAGGAGCACCCCGAAGGTGCCGAACCCGGCGACGATCTGGTTCTCGGTGGTGGAGGACACGAAGAGCCCGACGGAGAGGAAGGCGGCCCCGATGAGGAGGAGCCCCAGGTAGCCGGTGGCGACCGCGCCCCATTCCAGCCGTGTGAACCAGGCGACGGTGGCCGGGTAGAAGAGGGTCAGGACCAGGATGAGCATGTAGAGGGCGAGGGCCGCGAGAAACTTGCCCAGCAGGATTTCCCCGTCGCGCAGCGGGTAGGTCAGCAGGAGCTCCATGTTGCCCGCCCGCCGCTCCTCGGCGATGAGGCGCATGGTCACCATGGGAATGAAGAAGAGCAGTACCACGGCCATGTTGTAGATGAGCGGCCGGAGGATGCTCTCGGTGGCGTTCAGGTTGCCACCCATCTGTGGCTGCATGGCCGCCCGCATCGACAGATCGGCGAAGCCCCGGAAGGCGGGCACGAAAAAAAAGGCCGTCACGAAGAGGAAGAAGGTGGCCACCGCATAGGCCACGGGCGAGCCGAAGTACAGACGCATCTCCTTCTTGAACACGGGCAGCCAGCCCATCACTGCGCCTCCTCCACCACGGCTTCCTCGATCTGGGGCGCATGATCTTCGCCCGCCACCACACGGATGAAGACTTCCTCGAGAGAGAGACCGGTCTGATGCAGCTCCAGCAGCCCCCAGCCCCGTCCCGTCACCAGGCGAACCAGCTCTGCACGGACGTCGCGCTCGCGCGGCGATTCGAGGAGGAAGCGCGGCGCGCCGTCGCGGGTGTCCAGGGTCTCGACCGCGGTGACTCCGGGCAGCCCCTTGAGGGCGCCCGCCACGGCCTCGGTGGGGCCGGCCACCTGCACCTCGAGCCGCGCGGCGGGAAAGACCTGCTGCACCAGCTCGGCCTGGGTTCCCTGGGCCACGATGCGCCCGCGATTGATGATGATGACGCTGTCGCAGACCATGGAGACTTCGGGCAGGATGTGCGTCGACAGGATGACCGTGTGCTGACCGCCCAGCGACTTGATGAGGGCGCGGATCTCGGCGATCTGCCGCGGGTCGAGGCCGATGGTCGGCTCGTCGAGAATCAGCACTTCGGGATCTCCCAGGAGCGCCTGGGCGAGGCCCACCCGCTGGCGATAGCCCTTGGAGAGCTTGCCGATGAGCCGGTGCTGCATCTCCGTGACGAAGCAGCGGTCCATCACGTCGGCGACCTTGGCCCGGCGGGCCCCGCGCGACACACCCTTGGCCTCGGCGACGAAGTCGAGATAGGCGGCCACGGGCAGGTCGGCGTAGAGCGGGGCGTTCTCCGGCAGATACCCGATGCGACGGCGCACCTCGAGCGACTGGGTGAAGACGTCGAAGCCAGCGACCTGGGCCGTGCCGCCCGAGGCGGGCATGAAACATGAGAGGATTCTCATCGTGGTGGATTTGCCCGCGCCGTTCGGGCCGAGAAAGCCGACGATCTGGCCCTTGCCGACGGCGAAGGAGACGTCCTGGATGGCCGTGACCGGCCCATAGCTTTTCGTGAGATGGTCGACTTGAATCATAGAGAGGGCCCGCGACGCTCCCGAACCGTCGCAAAGTATAGCACACGATTAGGAACAGTCCTGAGAACCAGCAACAGCGCGCGCCGTACTGAAAAACTCGCAGGCTGCTCAAAAAGGTCCAGATGCGAGGCGGCGCCCGAAGGTCGCACGCGAGGCGTACTCCCTGTACGTTGAGCGTGCGACCGAGGGCGCCAACGAAGCAGATGGGCCTTTTTCAGCAGCCTGCTAGAAGAGTCCCGTGATGGTGCCGTCGGACGCGACGTCTACGCCCTCGGCATTGGGCTTGCGCGGCAGGCCGGGCATGGTCGTGATGTCACCGGCCAGCGCCACGAGGAAGCCCGCGCCCGCCGAGATCCTGACGTCGTTGATGGTGATCCTGAAGCCGCGGGGCCGGTTGAGCAGCGTCGGGTCGTCGGACAGGGAGCGCTGGGTCTTGGCCACGCACACGGGCAGCTTGCCGTAGCCGAGCGCCTCGGCCTGGGCGATCTGGCGATCCACCTTCTTCGGATACTCGACGCCGTCGGCGCCGTAGATCTGCGTGGCGATGGTCTCGAGCTTGGCCTTGATCGAGGCATCCAGCGGGTACAGCGGCGTGAAGGTCGAGCGCTCGGAGCCGAGGAGCTTGAGCAGGCCCCTCGCGAGGTCTTCCCCGCCCTCACCGCCGCGGCCGAAGACGTCGGCGACGTAGGCGGAAACGCCGAGTCGCCCGCAGAAGTCCAGCACCGCCTGGTGCTCGCGGTCGGTATCGGTGGGGTAGCGGTTGAGCCCGACGAGCACGGGCACCTTGAACTGCCGCACGGAGGCGACGTGGGCCTCGAGATTGTCGAGCCCGCGCACGAGGGCCTCGAGGTTTTCCTTGCCCAGCTCCGGCACGGGGATGCCGCCGTGATACTTGAGCGCGCGCGCGGTGGCCACGATCATGGCGCCGTCGGGCACGAGGCCGGCGAGCCGGCACTTGATGTCGAAGAACTTCTCCGCCCCGAGGTCGGTGGCGAAGCCCGCCTCCGTGAGGCAGATGTCGCCGAGCTTGAGGGCCAGGCGCGTGGCCACCACTGAATTGCACCCATGCGCGATGTTGGCAAAAGGGCCGCCATGAATGAGGGCAGGCGTCCCCTCCATGGTCTGCACGAGGTTCGGGTGCACGGCGTCCCGCAGGAGGGCGGCCATGGCGCCCGTCACCTTGAGCTCCTCCGCGAGCACGGCGGCCCCGTCGGCCCGGAGGGCGACGACCATGCGGCCCAGTCGCGCTTTCAGATCGGCGAGGTCCTCGGCCAGGCACAGGGCGGCCATGATCTCGGAGGCCGAGGTGATGAGAAAGCCCGCCTCGCGCGGCACGCCGTCCATGCGGCCGCCCAGTCCCACGATCACCTGACGGAGGGCGCGGTCGTTGACGTCGAGCACGCGCTTCCACAGCACCTGGCGCACATCGATACCGAGGGCGTTGCCGTGGTGGAGGTGATTGTCGAGCGCCGCGGCCAGGAGATTGTGGGCGGAGGTGATGGCGTGGAAGTCGCCCGTGAAGTGGAGGTTGATCTCATCCATGGGCACGACCTGGGCGAGCCCTCCGCCCGTGCCGCCCCCCTTCATGCCAAGGGTGGGCCCGATGGACGGCTCGCGCAGCGCGATGACCGGCTTGGCGCCGATCCGCCAGAGGGCCTGGCCCAAGCCGATGGTCATGGTCGTCTTGCCGTCGCCCGCCGGCGTGGGCGTGATCGAGGAGACCACGACGAGCTTGCCGTCGGGACGATCGCGCCGGGCCTGGAGGGCGGACAGCAAGACCTTGGCCTTCGTGCGGCCGTAGGGCGTCCACTCCGCGTCGGCGAGTCCCAGCTCGCGGGCGATGTCAGCGATCGGTCGGATCGAGGTCGGCATCCGGCATGATCTCCTTGAGCCAGTCGGGAATGGCGATCATCCTGGCAGTGGCGGGATCCCAGCAGGCGTGGCGCGTGTGGCCGGTGGCCACCAGCTCACGCCCCTCGTTCTTGATCTCGTAGAAGAAGGTGAAGCTCGCGCGCCTGCGCTCGCTCACGCGCGAGCTCACCTCCAGGAGGTCGTCGAGCCGCGCGGGCTTGACGTAGCGGACGAGCGCCTCCACCACGGGCAGGTGCACGCGCTTGTCCACCTGGGACATGGGCAGCCCCCGCTCGCGCAGGTACTCCACCCGGGCGACCTCGAAGTAGGTCAGGTAGTTGCCGTAGTAGACGACCGACATGGTGTCGGTGTCCTTGTAGCGGACGCGAATCCGGGTGACCGACGGCATCGATCGGCCATCCTATCACCGATGCGGCGGGCATGATTCAAGGACATTGACCCGCGGCGCGCCCGTCGTCTAGAGTCACGTGAGCCCTCACGAGATGCGCGCGCTCTTCACGCTCACCGTCTTCCTGAGCTCCTTCCTCCTCTTCCTCGTCCAGCCCCTCGTGGGCAAGATGGTGCTGCCCACCTTCGGCGGCGCGCCGCCGGTGTGGACCGCCTCGCTGGTCTTCTTCCAGACGACGCTGCTCCTCGGGTACGCGTATGCGCACGTCTCCGCGGCCCACCTCTCGCTGGGACGTCAGGTCGCTCTTCACGTGAGCCTGCTCCTCGTGGCGCTCGGCACCCTGCCCATCAGCGCTGGGAGCGCCGGATTCGCTCGCGTCCAGGTCCTCGCCGCCGCAGAGGCAGCGCCGCCCGCCCTCCTGGTGATGGGCGCCCTCGCCATCCTGGTCGGGCTTCCCTTCTTCGCGATCTCGGGCAGCACTCCGCTCCTGCAGCGCTGGTACATCACGGGCCAGGATGCGGCCACCGCGCGGCCCTACGTCCTCTACAGCGTGAGCAATCTCGCCTCTCTCTGCGCGCTTCTCGCCTACCCGTTCCTGCTCGAGCCGCGCTTCCGGCTCGCCGATCAGAGCTGGAGCTGGGCCTGCGGCTATGCGGCGCTCTGCGTGCTGGTGCTGGCGTGCGGGATCTTGCTGATCCGAAAGCATCGACCGTCACCGGAAGAGACCGGCCCGGAGTCGCCGCCGGCGCCGGTGGCCAAGGACCCGCCCGACGGCCGTCGCCCGCTGCGCTGGATCGCGCTCGCCGCTGTCCCTTCGAGCCTGCTCCTCGGCGTCACGAGCTATCTCACGAGCAACGTCGCCCCCATTCCACTGCTCTGGGTCGTGCCGCTCGCCCTCTATCTGCTGAGCTTCGTCCTCGCCTTCTCGCCGCGCCGGCTCGTGCCCACGCCGTTGCTCGCGCGGCTGCTGCCGCTTCTCCTCGTGCCCGTGGCGCTCCTGCTCATTCTCGAGCAGCCGCAGCCGGAGTTCGCCGTGCTCCATCTGGCCGCCTTCTTTCTTGCCGCGTGGATGTGCCACGCCCGTCTGTACGACCAGAGGCCCGAGCCCGCCCGGCTGACCGCGTTCTATCTCTGGGTGACCACGGGCGGGGTCATCGGGAGCGTGCTGACCGGGCTCATCGCCCCCATGGTCTTCGACACGCTCCTCGAGTACCCTCTGGCCCTCGCCGCCGCGGCCGCCCTCATGACACCCCGACGGTCGGGAACGCCGGCGCGCCGCGCCGACCTCCTCTATGGCATCGCCATCGGCCTCGTCACGCTCGTGCTCATTGCCCTCACGCGCGATGTCCTGGGTCTCGGCGCGGGCCCCATGCGCACGGCGGTGACGGTGGGCATTCCGGTGCTGCTCTGCTTCCTCGCCTCGGACCGGCCGGCGCGCTTCGCGCTCTCTCTCTGCGCGTTGTTCCTGGTCTCGGCCTGGGCCGAGCCGCAGCTCGCCGGCAAGGTTGCCCTGACGGAGCGGAGCTTCTTCGCCGTCCATCGGGTCCTGCTGACGGACCACGGCAGGTTCCGTCGGCTCCTCCACGGCACCACCGTGCACGGGATGCAGGACACGCAGAATCCGGACCGGCCGCTGACCTACTATCATCCGACCGGCCCCGTCGGGCAGGTCTTCGCGGCCCTCGCGGCCCGCGGACAGGCGCCGCGCGTGGCCGCCGTCGGCCTGGGCGTGGGATCCATCGCCGCCTACGGGCAGCCGGGCCAGCGAGTCACGTTCTTCGAGATCGACCCGGCCGTGCGACACATCGCGAGAGACGCGCGGCTCTTCACCTTCCTCTCGAAGAGCCGCGGAGACGTGGACATCGTGCTGGGCGACGCGCGCCTGACCCTCGCGCGTCAGCCCGACGGCGCGTTCGGGCTCATCGTGCTCGACGCCTTCAGCTCCGACGCGATCCCCATGCATCTGCTCACCCGGGAGGCCATGGCCGGCTACGTCGCCAAGCTCGCCCCGGCGGGCATCCTTGCCTATCACATCTCCAACCGCTACCTCGCCCTCGAGCCCGTGGTGGCGGGCGCGGCGTCGGATCTCGGCCTCGAGTCCTGGATCCAGGAGAACGAGCCGTCCGCCGAGGAGCGCGCCCAGGGCAAGGCGACGTCGACGTGGATGATCGTGGCCCGCGACGCCAAAGATGTGGCGGAGCTCGTCACTCCACCGTCGCGCTGGCGATCATCGAAGGCCGTGCCGGGCGCGCGCGCCTGGACCGACGACTTCTCCAACGTCCTGGGCGCCTTCCGATGGGAACGCTAAGCGGGCTGCTTTTCAGCAGCCCGCTCAGAGGTACTGGCCGTATCTGATCTTCTCGACCATCTCGCGGATGCGGCGGTAGGCGTCGATCTGATGGAGGATGTCCTGGGTGGTCACGAGCCCCGAGTCCTGCCCCTGGCCGGCCGCGTGCACCTTCTGCTCGAGGGCGCGCCGCGCGATCTCCGAGATCTCGGCGCCGCTCATCCCGCCCATGGGAGGCAGGACGGAACGGTAATCGATGTCGGCGAAGAGGGGGCGGCCGGCGTTGGCCTCGGTGCGCCGTCGCGTCAGCTCCAGGACCTCCTGCTGGGCGGCGCCGTCGGGCAGCGTCACTTCCACCAGGCGATCCAGACGGCCGGGGGCGACGAGCGAGGAGTCGACGGAGTCCGTCCGGCTCGTCGAGCCCACCACGATGATCCGCGAGAAGTCCTCGAGCCCGTCGAGCTTCTCGCAGAGCGCGGCCACCAGCCGCGCGCTCGCCTCCCGTGCCTGCGCGGGCGGCAGCAGGTGCTCGAGCGAAAGCGCGTTGGCCTCGTCGAGGAAGACCACGCCCTTGCCCTGCTCCCGGGCGACCGTGAGGATCTCCGGCAGGAGCTCTCCCGTCGTGGGGCCGAACTTGGACGTGAGGTTCATGAGCTTGAGGTGGTAGAAGACGGCGCCGGTCTCGGTGGCGAGGGCGCGCGCGAGGAGAGACTTGCCTGTCCCGGGAGGCCCGAAGAGCAGGACGCCCTTGGGAGGCGTGATCCCCCACTTGCGGTAGAGCTCAGGGTCGGTCAGCGCCGTGCCCAGGCTCCGTACGATGCTCTTGGCCTCCCGCAGCCCGCCGATCTGCTCGAAGGTCGTGTCGGGATGAAGCCGCACCTCCACCCGCCCCGTCAGATCACCGAACTTCTCTCCGAGCTTGGCGAAGACGTCGTCGATCCGCCGCTGGATGGCCCACTGCTGGCTCTCGGGATCGAGCCTGGAGGGGACGGCGCCGGCGCCCCCGCTTGCCTCGTCGGGAGCCATCCCGCTAGATCCGCTGTCCCGGCGGTGACGGCGGCGAGAGTAGCCGCTCCGACTTTTCGAAGACGCGATCCTCGGCGAAGACGGGCGCCTTGGCGCGGATGGCCAGCGCGATGGCGTCCGAGGGGCGGGAGTCGAGCTGCATCTCCTTGCCGCTGGCATCGAGGTAGACCGTGGCGTAGTAGATGTCGTCGCGCAGGTCCGTGATCACCACCTTGGTGACGGTGACCCGGAGCCGGCCGAACAAGGTCAGGAAGAGATCATGGGTGAGCGGGCGCGGGGGCACGCGATTCTCCAGAGGGACGGCGATGCCGTTCGCTTCCGCGAGCCCGATGGCCATGGCGAATCGACGACCATCGCGCTTGCCCTGGAGCACGACATGAGGCTGGCCGCTCCCGGGGCTGACGAAAAGGCCGACCACGCTGACCTCCTGAGGGGCCGCCGGCGCCTGCTGCGCCAGCGGGGCTTCCGCGCTGAGGGCGAGGGCGACGAGGACCGGTATCCCGTGCCTCACGACGGCTGCCCGCACTGTCATCGTCATCCTCCAGTCGTCGCGCCCCTCGCGCGCACGAGAGCAGTATCGGGGCCGGCCCGGAGCAAAGTCAACCGGCGACGGGCGCGCTTGCGGCGCGACGCTCGCGGAGTCGCTGGCTCAGCAGGAAGCCGGCCGAGAGCAGGAACGTGACCACGCCCCACATGACCGCGTAGCCGAAGGCGTGGGCGACATACCCGAAGATCATGGAGCCCAGCGTCTGGCCGACGAGCATGACGCCGCTGAAGATGCCCACGGCCCCGCCGCGACGTCGCTCGGGCGTGACGTCCATGAGCAACGCTGAGAGCGCCGGATAGAGGAAGCCGTGCCCGCCTCCGGCGAGCAGCCCCGCCAGGATGAGGAAGGGCACGATCGGCACGGCCATGTGCGGCCGCACCAGGGAGGCGAGGATGGCGAGAATCGCCACCGACGAGGCCTGGATGAACATGGACGGGATGATGGTGGCCCGGCGGCCCCGCACGTCGATGAGATTGCCGCCGGCCACGCGCACGAGCATGGCCGCCACCGCGTAGGCCGTGTAGTAGAGCGCCACGCTCCTGACCCCGAGCGATTCGCCGAAGGTCGGCATGAAGGTGAACATCGCCCCCGTCCCGAGCCCGAAGAAGAAGGCGAGGGCCATGTGCAATCGCAGCACGTCCTCGAGCCCGTCGCGGAACATCTCGAGGCCGGGGCCGGCACCCATGTCCGGCGGCTGGATGCCCCGCGTGCGGGCCACGAGGAGGGCGGCCACGCTGCTCAGCAGTACCGCCAGGAGGAAGAGCCAGCGAAAGCCCAGGTTGTTGACCACGATCTCGCCCGCGATCGGAGCGAGGGCGGTGCCGAGGAAGCCCGAGAGGCCGTAGATGCCGAGCGCCCAGCCGCGGCGCTCCACGGGCACCAGGCCCACCACGTGCACGTAGTTGGCCACGAAGAACGTTGAGAAGCCGATCCCCTGGAGCGCGCGCAGGAGGGCCAGGAGGGGAAGCGACTGGGTGACGATGAAGCACGCGGAGGCGACCACCAGGAGGACCACGCCCAGGATCATGAAGGCGCGCCGCCCCACGCGGTCGAGCCAGAGCCCGACCACGGGCTGGCAGAGGATGCCGATCGCGCTGTAGGCCCCCTGCACGATCCCGATCTCCCCCTCGGTGCCGCCCAGCCGGTGGACGTAGAGGGGAAGCAGGATGAAGCAGTTGAGGCCGGCCATGAAGAAGAAGCTGGTGAGGGCCGCCTGGGCAAAGGGCCCGCTGAGGAGAAACTCCGAGTCCCGGATCACGTGCGTTGCGGCCCGCTTTCTCCACGTCGTAGAATGGCCGCCACCATGATTCCCGGCGCCGTCATGATTCGCGTCGAGTGTAGCACGCGCTCCACATAGCCCTGTGGCACCGGAGACGATCGCGCGCGCGTTCGAGCAGGCCCTGCATCTCCCCGGCGCCGGCGCCGGCCGGCTCGAGGCGCCGCGGCTGCTGCAGAGCTGGCCCGGCATCGTGCACGGCGGCTGCCTCGTGGCCCTCGTGGACGCCGCCGCCGCGCGCCTCGGGCGGCCGCCGGGGCCGCGACGGCTCGAGGGCCGACTCACCGCCTCGGTGCCCACGGAGTCCGCGCTCGTGATCGAGGCCGATCACGCCGACGGCACCGCCGGCCTCACCATCTGGCAGGGCCGCCACATTCTGACGAGCGGCAGCGTCGCCCCTCTCGACGGCGAGGCACCCGGCATCCACTGGTGGGGCGGCGCCGGTGGTCTCACCCTACCGATGTCGGAGGACTGCCTGGCCTGCGGCGCGAGGAACCCACTCGGGCTGCAGGTCGCCCTCGTCTTCGACGACGAGGGCGTCTGGGCTCGAGTCGAGCCGCGCACACCCTGGCGTCTTCACGATGGGCGGTTGCACCCCGCCCTCGTCCCCGTGCTGCTCGACGAGGTCGCCTGGTGGCTCGGCGCCCTCGTCATGAAGGAAGGCGGGCTCACGAATCGTCTCGCCATCAGCATCCTCGAGGCCGACCTCCCCGCCGATGGCGTCGTGGTGGCGGCGGGGCGCTTTGACCGCGTGACTCGCGTGGACCGAAAGGGCACGTTCTGGCGGAGCGAGCTGGCCCTCGGGACCGCGGCGGGCAAGGCTCTCGCCACCGCCTCCATCATCTTCCGCGGCGGCCCCGAGTACTCCGAGCGCCAGATGCCCTATTTCCGCTCGCGCGCGCCACTCGAAGTCTTCCGCCGCATGTTCCCCAGCCCCGCCCTCCGCGCTACGTGAATCGGAGAGCTACCGTCTGCACCGATTCAGAAACCGCCCGGCGGCGGGAGGGGCAGGGGGCATCCCCCGTGGACCCATATCTTCTGCGCGCAACGAAGGCGGAAACCTGAATCTCGTGGCTCGTTCGAGACGCCGCAGAGGAATGCGAGTCAGTGTGGTCCGCGGGGGCCCCCCTGTTTAGGAGGGAGCTCACGTCGGCCACGCCCTCGAAATCCC
>QHSC01000004.1 GCA_003220345.1 Candidatus Rokuibacteriota bacterium
CTCGCCCAGGATCGCCTCGCCGAGCAGGTTGAGGTTCAGGCGCACACTCGCGCGACGGCGCTCGGCCAGGTAGCGCTGGAGCTCCTCCTCCTCGCCAGGCAGGATCAGCGACTCGGTCTCGTGACGCAGGCGGGCCACGATAGGGGGCACCACCACGCTCGGCAAGTAGTGGCCCATGACCCCGCCGAGCATGAGGGCCACTCGCTCCCACCACTCCATGAAGTGTGGAGTGCCGTAGCGATGGAGCAGATAGCTGAGCTGGTCGGCGATGCGCTCGGGCCGGCGACTGCGGAAGGCCTGATCGACGAGGGCGATGGTGAGCTCTTTGCCGCGCGGATCATCCATCATGCGGGCGAGGCGGCGCGCCTGCGCTATCTCAGCCGGCGTCTCCTGGGCGCGGGCCTCGCGGAGCAGCGTGGCGGCCAGTTCGACGGCGCGGCCGGCGCGCTCCTTGCGGCGGGTCATCGCGGACATGGCTCCCATCGCCTGGCCTGCCTGGATCGAAATGATCAGGCCGCGGCCGCGCGGCGCCCCTCAGAGGAGAAAGTAGCGCCGGTTGAGGGGCAAGTCGTCGTCGGGAAGCGGGGGAAGCGGGGCGCCGTCGATCCGGATCTCGACGGTGCGCGGGTCGATCTCGATCCGGGGATTCGCCTGGTTGTAGAGCATGTGCCGCTTGCCGACCTCGCGCGTGCCCGTGACGGCCAGGGCGCGACGGCGGCTTCGCACGTGACGTCGGAACTCGCCGGCGACCGCGGCGGCGGAGACGAAATTTGCCGACAGGCTCGCCGCCGCCACGCCCTGCCCGCCCCAGTGAGGCCCGTACAGCACGGGCTGGCTCTGGGGGATGGAGGCGTTGCCCTCGCCGAGGGCACCCCAGGCGACGTAGCCGCCCTTGATCACCAGCTCCGGCTTCACCCCGAAGAACTCCGGCCGCCACAGCACGATGTCGGCGATCTTCCCCGGCTCGAGCGAGCCGACCCACGGGTGGATGCCGTGGGCGCGCGCGGGATTGATCGTGTACTTGGCGAGGTACTTGAGGATCCGCGGATTGTCGTGGGGCGGCTCGCCCCCCGCCACCGTCTTCATCTGATGGGCCAGCTGCCACGTGCGTCGCGTGGACTCCCCGATGCGCCCCATGCCCTGCGAGTCCGAGTTGATGATGCTGATGGCGCCCAGCTCGTGGAGCACGCTCTCCGCCCGCATCGTCGCGTCCCGGATGCGGTCGGCGATCATCGACCGGTCGCTCGGCACGCGCGGATTCATCCCGTGCACCGACCACATCATGGCGTGGTGCTCGGCGACCACGTTCCGGCCGTACGGGATGGTGGGCGTGGTCGAGGAGCCGATGACGTTGCCCACGCCCACGATGGCCAGGATGTCGGGCGCGTGGCCCCCGCCGATGCCCTCGACGTGGTAGGCGTGGATCGCGCGCCCGTTGATGGCCGCCACTGTCTCGTGGAGCTCGCACGACTCGTTGATGCCGTCGGTGTGCATGGCGATCTGGATGTCGTGGGCGTCGGCAACGGTGAGGGCCTGATCGATGACGCTCGGGTAGCCGGCGTAGTCCTCGTGGACCTTCAGCCCGCACGCCCCCGACTCGATCTGGCGCTCCAGAGGCTCCGGCACGGTGCTCGCCGCCCGCCCCAGGACACCCAGGTTGATCGGCTGATGCTCGAAGGCCTGGAACATGCGCCGCAGGTTGAAGGCGGGGTTGTCGTTGAGGCCGCCCGTGATCAGCGTGGTCATGCCCGCGGCGAGAGCGACGGGGATGAGGCGCGGCTGGACGAGATGGACGTGGGTGTCGATGCCGCCCGGCGTGGCGATGTAGCCTTGCCCGTACACGGGCGCGGTGGCCGAGCCGATGAGCAGGTCGGGGTTGTCGACGATGTCAGGGTTACCCGCGCGTCCGACGCCGACGATCCGGCCGTCCTTGACGCCGATGCTCGCCTTGCGGACACCGAGCACGGGATCGATCACGATGACGTTGCTGATGATCAGGTCCAGCTCGCTGGCCGCGGGCAGACGGTCATTCATCATGAGCCCCGTCCGCATCGTCTTGCCCCAGCCGCGCAGCACCTCGTCGCCGTAGCTCGTCTCGTCCCGCTCGATCAGCGCGAGCAGGTTCGTGTCTCCGAGGCGGATACGATCGCCCGCCGTAGGCCCGTAGCGCGCCGCGTAGTCTTGCCGGCTGATCTCACCGGCCACCGGCGGCCTCCTCTCGATGACCGTAGCCGGCATGGCGCACGCGCTCGAGCCCCTCGGCGAGGCGCTCCGGGCTCGTCGCGCCTTCGCTCAGGCGGTTGAAGCCGCGCAGGATCCCGCGGCCACCGAAGGCCACGAGGCGGACACGCTGGCGCTCCCCTGGCCGCCACCGCACGGAATCTCCCGCGGGAATGTCGAGGTGCATGCCCCAGGCCCGGGCGCGATCGAAGACGAGCCGGCGGTTCACCTCGAAGAACGGGAAATGCGAGCTGACGAAGATCGTGTGATCCGAGGCGTTCTCGACGTCGACTTCGGCCACGCGCCGGCCCGCATTGATCACGATGGTCCCGTCCCCGAAGAGGATCTCGCCAGGCGTCATCACGTCCTCCGCGCCGGGGCCGGCGCGGGGCGGCCGGGACCGATGGCCTCTTCCACGTGGAGGATGCGCATCCCGTCGCCGAAGAGGCACTCGATCTTCACCGTCCCCACGAGGCCGGCGACGCCGTCGAGCACGTCGTCCGCGGTCAGGACGCTCTGCCCTACCCGCATCACTTCGTCGTAGGCGGCGCCGCCGCGGGCGGCCTCGTGCATCTCGTCGCAGATGATGGCGAGCGCCTCCGGATGCGTGAGCTTCCAGCCCTTGGCGCGCCGCCGGCGCGCCAGCTCGGCGGCGGTGAAGATCGTCAGCCGGTCCATCTCGGTCGGCGTCAAGTGCATGTCGAGGCCTCCTCTCTCGCGTCCACGCCGCGTCTATTCTAGGGCAGAATGCGCGCGCCCGGGGTAGGCGAGCGTTCCATCCTGTCGGCGCTTGGCGGCAGGCGTGAGATGGGCTCGCGCCACATCGTTCGTCCCGAGAATATGGAAGACGGTCTCCCCCGCGCTGATCAGGTAGTCGGCGATGAAGCGCCGATGGCACCGCCACCACAGTGCTTCCGCGCACATGATTGCGCAGCGCTGCGTACGGCCCAGCTCGCGCAGCACGACGAGGCCGGCATGGAACTCGTCGCTCATGGCGTAGTCGGCGTAGTTGTGAAGGCTCTGGTTCGTCCAGAAGGCGTTCACGGCCGGCGGGACGTCTACCTTTCTTCCCCGGAGACCTCCGAGAGCGGCGATGTGCTCATAGCCGATCGGGCCGGCGGTCAGCGCCCGGGGAAGCACGTCCTTGTTGAATTGCGGATTCGTGCGCGAGCGCGGAACGGTCCGAACGTCGATGACCAGCCCCACCTTCGCGCTCGTCAGCAGCTCGACGAGCTCGGCGACCGATCGGGTGGAGTGGCCGATGGTGAAAAACGGGAGAGAAGCGTCGTCGCCCTCGGTCACCGGCGCAAACGCCTCAGCGCGGTTCCCTTGTGCAGGGCCACGTGATCGGTCTTGTCGCTCTTGATCGCGTACTGGGGGCTGTCCTTGCTCGCGTGGTGGAGGTAGCCCTTGTAGCTCACGTCCCGCGTGTGCACCTTGATGATCCGCCCGCTCACGCGCCCGGCCTCCGAGTTCCAGCTCACGTGATCACCGACCTTGAGCCTTTTCGTCATGGCTCGTGATCCTCGTCAGGATCAGAGTCGCCGGAGGCTCTGCCATGCCCGACGACGGACAGGACAAAGGCCAGGAACATGACGGCGGTGGCAACAAGGAAGACGGCAAGTCCCATCTGGCAGCCCGGGTCGCTCCAGGTCTTGCTCATCAGCCAGCCGAAGACGAAGCCGCTGCCGGCGAATCCGGCCTCTCTCATCGTGGTCCTCCTCGAGGAGATCCGGAGCAAGTAGAGAACGGTCACTTAGTCCAATTCTAGACGGCGTCCCGGTACGGCGCGAGCGGACGGAAGAGGGGGCTTCGTCGAGGAGGGTGGGCTATGCCCTACGGGCCGAGCCAGCCAGAGCTGGTCACCCTACCCCCTCCCCCGATGGGGGAGAGGGATGCCACGAGGTTTCAGGCGGAGAGGCCGTAGTAGGCGGCGCAGTTGTCCCACAGGATCTTGCGCTTGCTCTGCTCGGAGATGGGCAGCTGGAGGAATGACTCCACCGCCCGCGGGAACTTCGAATCGCCGTGTGGAAAATCCGTCGAGAAGACGATGCGATCGTCACCGATGGCGTCGATCACGTGCCGCACCGGCTCCTCGTCGCATTCCACCGAGACGAAGCACTGCCGCTTGAAGTACGCGCTGGGCGCCATCGTCAGCTCCTTGGCGTAGACGTCGCCCAGCCACTCCGCGTGCTCGTCCATGCGCCAGAGGAGGAAGGGCACCCAGCTGCAGTTGCCTTCGAGGAAGGCGACGCGCAGTCGCGGATGGCGCTCCAGGATGCCCCCCCGAACTGCTCACCCGCTTGGCGGAGGAGCGAGCCCGAGCCCTCGTGGAATCCCAGCGGCACTTCCATCTCTTCGAGGGCGGCCCAGAGCGGCTCGTAGTACGGATCGTGCCAGTTCCGCCCGTTGACCTCGTTGGGCCGGAGAAAGACCCCGCGGAATCCCAGCTCTCTCACGCAGCGGCGCGCCTCCACCACGGCGTCGTTCACGTCGAAGGGGGAAATCATGCCCGCCCCGATCAGACGCTCGGGATTCTCCTGGCAGAACTCGTGGAGCCAGTCGTTGTACGCGCGGGCCATGGCCGCGGCAAGGGGCGGATCCATGTCCGGAACGGTCAGAGCGAATAGGCCCCGGGAGGGATAGACCACCGCCACGTCGATGCCCTCGATGTCCATCGCCTCGAGCTGCACCTTGGACGTCCACCCGCGCTCCTCGAAGGGCTTCCAGCGCTGCTGGTTGAGAGCATAGTTGTGCCCCTGACGGCGACGGTTCCGATCGGCGTCGGTTCCGGCGACCCGGCCCCAGGGCTTGCCCGCGTGGGCCAGCCGCAGGTCGCCCACGTCCTCGGTCAGGCCGTGGGGGCTGCGATCCCGGAAGGTGGGGTCGATGTACCGCTGCCACAGGTCGGGCGGCTCGATGATGTGGATGTCACTGTCGAGGACCTTGAAGCTCTCGTGCATGAGACACCTCCGGGAGCGCCCGCTTCGATCAGGCGGTAGCGGGGCGGCTACAGATACTTCGTCGGCCAGTTCATCGCGCGCCACATGTGCGCGGAGGGGCTGACGTCGAAGCCGAGGCCGTCCTCGGGCTGCCGGAAGTGGCGGCCCACGACGTCCGTGAACTCCTCCAGCTCGACCCGCACGTTGGGATCGAAGGAGTAGAGGTCGTTGATGCAGATCAGCCGCGCGCTCATGTACCACTGGTGATCGCGCGCGTAGCGGTAGTCCCGCTCGATGTAGGCGTCGGGCTTGTAGTCGGGGCCGAACAGGCGGCGGTAGGACTCGGGGTA
This sequence comes from Candidatus Rokuibacteriota bacterium, assembly GCA_003220345.1. Classification (GTDB taxonomy): domain Bacteria; phylum Methylomirabilota; class Methylomirabilia; order Rokubacteriales; family CSP1-6; genus AR37. The sequence goes on from QHSC01000004.1 coordinate 5,513, forward strand.
GGCATAGCCCACCGACTCGTCGGCGAAGAAGCGTAGGGCCTGATGGTAGCGGATGGCGAAGCTCACCTCTTCGTCGACGTACGGCTCGACGAGCTGGGCCGTCCAGTAGCCGTGGTCGCCGCGAATGAACCCGGCGGCCGCGATGTCGTGGAGCAGGCAGGCGAGGACGATCTTCTCGTTTACGCCGTTCTTCTGGGCGAGCCGCGCGCTCTGCATCAGGTGCTGGGTGGGACCGAAGCGGAGCTTGAAGAAGTCGAACAGCGTCGGCTTGTCCGGCATCCGCGGCAGGCGCGGATCGTGGCCCATCAGGTAACGCTTGCCCTGGTCCGGGGGCCGCGGGATCGGCTCTCTCGGGTCGCGCTCTCCCGAGGTGTAGATCACCGACTTGACGACGACCCG
>QHSC01000005.1 GCA_003220345.1 Candidatus Rokuibacteriota bacterium
AACCTGAAGACCGCGAAGGCGCTCGGGCTCACGATCCCCCAATCGCTGCTGCAGCGGGCGGACGAGGTTGTTCAGTGACGCGCTCGGGATTGTGACAAGGAGAGCCGGAAGGGACGCCACCTGTACCGTCCTCGTCGGTCTCTGAGCGTGATTCGATGGAGGCCGCGGCTTATCCATGCCCTCCTTCGTCGCTTGAGTGCGGGAAGCTGCGGCAGGTGCCGCGACGACACTGAGGTAAACTTCTAGAAGATGTGGGTCATGGAACATGGTATCCAGATTGCATGACGATCACACGTGCCCTCTACGCACCGTGCAACCCTGGAACCGCTCGTCCGCTCCACCGATGCCTGGCGCTCGTCGGCCGCGCCCGCCAATGACCTCGACTGCATTCTCAACGCGCTGCTCGGACTCGGCGACGAGCGGATGCGCAGGGTCAGCGGGGCCCGGGACGATCGGAGCCGGGGATGAGCGACAGCGACGAGGCGCTTGCCGCGGGTAGGCAGCGGGGCGACCTGACTGAGCAGCAGCGGAGGGTCAGGCTCGAAGACCGGTTGCTGACCCATCGCGTGGCGCCTGCCGACACGCGAATTCTGCCGCGGGCCGAGGGTGAGCGCTGCCCGCTCTCGCTCACCCAGCAACGGCTCTGGTTCCTCGATCAGCTCTTTCCGGGCTCGCCGGCGTACAACGAGCCGACCGCCCTGCGTTTCGAGGGCAAGCTCGACAGCGCGAGCCTGTCTCGCGCGCTCGACGAGATCGTCGCGCGGCACGAGGCCCTGCGCACCGTGTTCGCGCTGGCGGAGGGCGAGCCGTACCAGGTTGTGCAGCCGCCGAGGCCGCTCGACCTCGAGCCGCTCGATCTGTCCGCGCTCGAGGACGCCGCACGCGAGGCCGCGCTCGCGGAGGCGCTGGGAGAGACGGCGGCGCGGCCCTTCGATCTGTCCACGCGCTGGCCGATCCGGGCGCGGCTGATCCGCCTGGGCCCCCTCGACCATGTGCTGCTGCTCGTCACCCATCACATCGCCTCCGATGGATGGTCGGACGGCGTGCTCTTCCGCGAGCTCGCGGTCCTGTACGATGCGTTCTCCGCCGGCAGGCCGTCGCCCTTGCCGCCGCTCGCCGTGCAGTACGGCGACTTCGCGGCGTGGCAGCGGCGCCAGCTCGCGGGGGGCGGGCTCGATCGTCAGCTCGCCTACTGGCGGCGCCAGCTCGCCGGCCTGCCCGCCGAGGTGACGTTCCCCCCTGATCGGCCACGGCCCGTTGTGCCCACCTATCAGGGCGCACGGGAGGCGCGCGTGTTCCCCAGGGCTCTCGTGGAGGGGCTGAAGGCGCTCGGCAGGAGCGAGAACGCCACGCTGTTCATGGCCCTGCTCGCCGGCTTCCTCGCCCTGCTGCACCGCTACACGGGCCAGCCGGACGTGGTGGTCGGCTCACCGATCGCGGGCCGCACCCGCGTCGAGATCGAGCCGCTCATCGGCTTCTTCGTCGGCACGCTGCCGCTGCGGGGCGATCTCTCGGGCGATCCCACCGTGCGCGAGCACCTGCGCCGGGTGCGCGAGGTCGCCCTGACGGGGTACGGCCATCAGGACGTGCCCTTCGAGAAGCTGGTCGAGGAGCTGGCGCCGGAGCGCACCCTGAATCGAAACCCGATCGTCCAGGTGATGTTCGGCCTGCGGGATGCCCGCGCCACCTTGCCGGCCCTGCGCGGGCTCGCGGTCGAGCGCCTCCCCGTGGGCAGCGAAAGCGCGAAGTTCGACGTGACGGTGTACGCCGCCGAGGTGCCGGAGGGCCTCGACGTGACGGCCCGCTACAGCACGGAGCTCTACGAGGCGGGCACGATCGCCCGGCTGCTCGAGCACTTCGAGCGGCTGCTCGCCGCCATGGTCGCCGCCCCGGACGCCCGCCTGGCCTCGCTCGGACTCACGAGCGAAGCGGAGCGACGGCAGGTGCTGGACGGATGGAATCGCGCCGTGGCTCCAACGCCGGAGGCGACGACCGTCGCGCGCCTCGTCGAGGCGCAGGTGGCGCGCACGCCGGACGCGGTGGCCGTCGTGGCCGGAGCCACCCGCATGACCTACGCGCAGCTCGACGCGTCGGCGACCCGGCTGGCCGGCCACCTGCGTCGCCGAGGTGTGGGTCCAGGGGCATTCGTCGGGGTGTGCGCAGAGCGCTCGCCCGCGCTGGTGACGGCGTTGCTCGCTGTGCTGAAGACCGGCGCGGCCTACCTGCCGCTGGATCCGGACTATCCCGAGGATCGGCTGGGCTTCATGCTCGCGGATGCGCGACCCCGTCCCGTGCTCGTTCACGAACGGCTGCGGGCGCGGCTGCCCCTCGAGGGCATCGACAGCGTCGCGCTCGACGACACGTCCGCCTGGGCCGGCGAGGCGGTGAGGGGTCCCGAGGCCGACGCCGGACCGGACGACGTGGCCTACGCCACCTATACATCGGGCTCGACCGGCCGGCCGAACGGCATCCTCACGACGCACCGAGGTGTCGTCAACTATCTCGCCTATCTGATCCGGGAGTTTGCGCTGGGGCCCACCGACGTCGTCCTGCCGATCGCCAGCGTCGGCTTCGACGCCTCGGTGCGCGAGATCTTCGGTGGGCTGGCGGCGGGGGCGCGCCTGGTGCTCCTCGACGACGCCGACGTTCGCGACGGGCGCTCCGTGGTGCGCGGGCTGCACGAGCATCGGGTGACCGCGCTGCTCTCGGTGGTGCCCTCCGTGCTCCGCACGCTGTGCGCGGCAGCCCGCGACATCGGCGGTCCGCCCGCCGCGCTCCGGCTCGTGCTGAGCTCGGGTGAGCCACTCCTGCTGGCCGACGTCCACTATGCGCGCTCGGCCCTGTGCCCGACGGGTGAAGTGGTCAACCAGTACGGCCCTACCGAGTGCACGATGACCACCACGTTCCATCGGGTAGGGACCGCCGACGAGGGGCGGGAAGCCGCCCTGATCGGGCGGCCCATGGCGAATGCCCGCGTCTACGTGCTCGACCTCGCCGGGCAGCCGGCCCCGATCGGAGTGCCCGGGGAGCTCTACATCGGCGGGGCCGGCGTGACCGGCGGATATCTCGGCCGCCCTGACCTCACCGCCGAGCGCTTTCTCCCCGATCCGTTCGACGCGGAGCCGGGTGCGCGGATGTACCGCACGGGTGATCGCGGGCGCTGGCGCCCGGACGGGGTGCTGGAGCTCTTCGGTCGGGTGGACGATCAGGTGAAGATCCGCGGCAACCGCGTGGAGCCCGGCGAGGTGGAGGCGCGGCTGCGCGAATGCCCCGGCGTCAGCCAGGCTGCGGTGGTCGCGTGGCCGCCTGGAGCTCCCGATGCGCGGCTCGTCGCGTACGTCGTTCCCGCTGAGGGCGCCGCGCCGTCGGCCGCAGATCTCCGCACAGTCCTCCGGCGCGCGCTGCCCGAGTACATGGTGCCCACCGCGTTCGTGGCCCTGCCCGCGCTGCCCCTCGGGCCGCACGGCAAGCTCGACCGCCGGGCCTTGCCCCCGCCCGACGAGGCGGGGCAGGTGGCCGCATACGTCGAGCCGCGCCACCCACTCGAGTGGCAGATTGCCGTCATCTGGCGCGCGCTGCTCACGGCGCCTCGGATTAGTGTCTTCGACGATTTCTTCGAGCTCGGTGGCCACTCCCTGCTCGCCGTGCAGCTCATGCATCGACTCGAGGCGGAAGTGGGCAGCCGGCTGCCGCTCACCGCGCTCTTCTCGACGCCGACCGTGGCCGGGCTGGCGGCCGCGGTGCAGCGCCAGGAGACCATCGGCCCGGACCTGGTCGTCCCCGTGCGCGCGAGCGGCGCCGAGCCCGCGTTCTTCTTCTTCCACGGCGACTACCGCGGCGGCGGGTTCTACTCCCGGATCCTGGCCCGCGGCCTCTCGCCCGAGCAGCCGTTCTACGCCGTGCACCCGCATCCGCTGACAAGCCGGACGGTCCCGGACACGATGGCGGCCATGGTGACCGACCTCGTCGCTGCGATCCGCGCCGTCCGTCCCCGCGGTCCGTATCGCCTCGGCGGGCATTGCAACGGGGGGATGTTCGCGTTCGAGGTCGCCCGGCGCCTCGTCGCCGAAGGGGACGAGGTGGACGCGCTGGTGATCATCGATGGCTCCGCGCGCAATGCCCGGTTTCGCCTCGTGAGCCGCCTCGCCCGCGCGCTCGCCTGGCTGGCCGGGCTCGACCGGAGCGCCGAGGCCGCGCTCTTTCTTGGCCTGCGGGACGGTGCGACGGAGCTTGCCTGGAGGATCGCTGGCTGGCGTCGCCGCGCCGTGCCCGACTCGGGAGCCAGCCGGCCCGTAGGCCCCACGCCAGGCGACGCCGGCGCCCCCGGGCTCGAGGGCGAAGATCTCGATCTCGCCGCGAGCGTCCCCACCTGGCAGGACAGCGAACGGGTCGTCGCGTTTCGCCGGGTCACGCGCTGCCACGTGCCCGGCCGCTACGCGGGATCGGTCGCGGTGCTCGTCCCCGAGCAGCGGCCCAGCCCCCGGCGTGATCTGTGGTGGCCGCTGGTCGCCGATCGCGTCGACGTCTACACGGTCCCGGGCGCGCACCTGACGTCGATCACGGAGCACGGCCCGCAGGTCGCGAAGCGGCTGCGGGCCTGCCTCG
>QHSC01000049.1 GCA_003220345.1 Candidatus Rokuibacteriota bacterium
CTACGTGGCGGCCATGACGAGCGAGCTTGCCTACGTGCGCGCGGCCGAGATGGTCGGCAAGATCGACGTGCCCAGGCGCGCCCAGTACCTGCGGGTGATCGCGGCCGAGCTCCAGCGGGTCGCCTCGCATTGTCTCTGGCTCGGCACGTGGTGCCTGGACATGGGCGGCGCCCTGGGCGGCGGGGCGACGGTGTTCCTTTACTGCATCCGCGAGCGGGAAGACGTGCTCGATCTCTTCGAGTCGCTGACGGGCGCGCGCCTGCTCTACGGCTTCCACCAGGTGGGAGGCACGCGCTACGACATCCCGGCGGGCTGGGCCCAGAAGTGCCGCGCCACCGTCGACAAGATCGACGGCCGCATCAGCGAGTTCGAGTCGATGCTGGAATCCAACGCGTTCTTCATGGCCCGCACCCAGGGCGTGGGCACCGTGTCGCGCGAGCTGGCGCAGGAGGTCGGCATCTCGGGCCCGCTCATCCGCGGCTCCGGCGTCAACTACGACATCCGCCGCGCCGAGCCCTATTCCTCCTACGAGGACTTCGACTTCAAGGTGCCCGTGGAGACGGCGGGCGACTGCTTCGCGCGCTATCGGGTGCGGATGATCGAGTTCCGCGAGTCCATCAAGATCGTGCGCCAGGCCCTGGACGGCCTGCCCGAGGGACCCATCTCCTCGCGCCCCGGCGTCAAGTCGGTGGGGCAGGTGCGCATACCCAAGGGCGAGGCCTACGCGCGCGTCGAGGGCGCCCGCGGCGAGGTCGGCTGCTATCTCATCGCCGACGGCAGCGCCAAGCCCTACCGGATGAAGTGGCGCGGAGCCTCGTTCTCCAACCTGGCCGTCCTCCCGCACATCATCCCAGGCCACAAGGTCGCCGACGTCGTCGCCATCATGGGCTCCGTCGATCCCGTCTTCGGCGAGGTCGACCGCTAGCTCCATGCCGAGCGCGCTCTACGCCTTCGTGGTGGGGTTCATCGTGCTGAACGCGGTGGTGGGCATGGTCACCTACGTGACGCTGCTCGAGCGCAAGTTCGCCGCGCGCATGCAGTCGCGCATCGGGCCCTACCGGGTAGGGCCGCACGGCCTGCTCCAGCCCATCGCCGACGCGCTCAAGCTCATGATGAAGGAAGACGTCGTGCCCCGCCTGGCCGACCGCGCCGTCTACAACCTGGCTCCCATCGTCTTCCTCGTCCCGTGCATGCTGATCTTCGCCACTCTGCCCTTCGCGCCGGGGCTGGGGGTGGCCGATCTCAACATCGGCATCCTGTTCTTCCTCGCCGTCTCCGCCATGGAGATCGTCGGCCTCTTCATGGGCGGGTGGGGCTCGAACAACAAGTACGCCCTCCTCTCGGCCATGCGGGCCGTCAACCAGATCATCTCGTACGACCTGCCCTTCCTTTTCATCGCGCTCGTTCCCGTGCTGCTGACGGGCTCGCTCAAGCTGTCCGACATCGCGGCCGCCCAGCCGGATGTGCTGCACTGGTTCATCTTCTATCCCGTCATCGGCCAGCTCGCCTTCATCGCGTACATCGTGGCCACGCTCGCCGCCGAGAACCGTGTGCCCTTCGACATCCTCGAGGCCGAGTCCGAGCTCGTGGCGGGCTTCCGCGTCGAGTACTCCGGGATGAAGTTCGCCCTGATCCAGCTCGGCGAGTACGCGCACATGATCGCCACCTCGTTCCTGGGCGCGCTGCTCTTCCTGGGCGCCTGGGACGGGCCGGGGGCGGCGGGATCGCCGTGGCTCGGCGCGTTCTACTTCCTCCTTAAGGCCATGTTCGTCTTCCTGCTCGTGACGTGGATCCGGTGGAGCTTCGTCCGGATCCGGGTGGACCAGATCCTCGCCATCTCCTGGAAGCTCCTGATGCCGGTCGCCCTGTTGCTGCTCATGGCCACGGCGGTCGTCGTCACCTGGAATGGGCCCGTCGGTGGATAGGCAGCTCGGGCAGAGCTTCTGGCCCGACCTGGGCAATCTCGTGAGCGCGGTTGGGCGAGCGATGTGGATCACCCTCATCAACCTGTTCCGCAAGCCCGTGACCGTGCACTATCCCGAGGTGAAGCGGGTCTACCCCGATCGCTTCCGTGGGATCCTCGCCCTGACGTACGACAAGGAGACGGGCGAGGAGAACTGCATCGGGTGCCGGCTCTGCGAGTACATCTGCCCGCCCCAGGTGATCAAGGTGGAGATGCTGAAGGCGGAGAAGCGCAACTTCGCCAAGACCTTCACCCTCGAGCTCTACGCCTGCGAGTTCTGCGAGCTCTGTGTCCAGGTCTGCCCAACTGACGCCATCATCATGATGAAGTCCTTCGATCTCGCAACCTCGGACCGGCGCGAGCTCCTCATGGACAAGGATCGCCTCCACAACATCGGGCTGGACTTCGAGCCGTCGTGGGCCACGGGCAACGGGCTGCGCGACATGCAGACGCCGCCCAAGGCGCCCGCCGCCCACGCCCCCGAGGCCGGCCCGGCCAAGGCGGAGGACAAGCCCGAGTGACCCTGGAAGCCATAACCTTCTGGGCGCTCGGGGCCCTGCTCCTGGCCTCGGCCCTCATGGTGGTCCTGACCAAGAACCTGTTCCACTCGGTGCTGTATCTGGCCCTGTCGCTCACGGTGACGGCGGGCATCTTCCTGGCCCTCGACGCGGAGTTCCTCGCGGCCGTGCAGCTCCTCCTCTACGCGGGGGGCGTCGTCACCATCGTGGTCTTCGCCATCGTGGTGACGGAGCGCCTGGTGGGCGCCCGCATCACCCAGACGAGCCGGCACATCGTGACGGGCCTCGTCGTCTCCGGCGCGCTCCTCGTCGCCGTGCTCGGCTTCCTGCGCGGCGTCCCGCTGCCCGTGGAGCGCCCACCCCTGGGCGTCGACGTCACGAGAGCGATCGGGCAGGTGCTGCTGACCGAGTTCGTGCTGCCCTTCGAGCTCCTCGCGGTGCTACTCCTCGTGGGGCTGCTCGGCGCCCTCTACTTCGCGAGGCCTGAAGAGTAGGCATGGGCCTCGGCGCCTATCTCACCCTCGCCGCCGTCCTCTTCGCCATCGGCCTCTTCGGCGTCATCACCCGCCGGAACACCATCGGCATCCTCCTCGGCATCGAGCTGATGCTCAATGCCGTCAACATCAACCTGGTCGCCTTCGCGCGCTTCAACGCGGACGTGGTGGGGATGATCTTCACGCTCTTCACCATCAGCATCACGGTGGCGGAGGTCGCCCTCGGCCTCGCCATCACCATCCTGGTCTTCCGCATCCGACGCACCGTGGTCGCCGATCACCTGGACCTGCTCAAGGGATGAGCTCGCGCGCATGAGCGATCCCGCCCTCCTCGCCCTGGCCGCGCTCCTCCTCCCCGCCGTCTCCTTTCTCGTGCTCGCCATCGTGGCGCCCCTTCGCCGCGACGGGCACGCCGCCGCCTATCTGTCGATCGTCCTCTCGGCGGCGTCGCTGGTGGCCGCCGTGGCCGCCTGGCGGGTGAGCGCCGCGGGCGGGTTCACGGAGCGGCTGTTCACCTGGATCCCGGCCGACGCCGGACCGCTCGCGGTGGTGGGCGTGCTCGCCGACGGCGACTCGACGCTGATGCTCATCCTGGTCGCCCTCGTCTCCTTCCTCGTCCAGGTCTATTCGCTGGGCTATCTCTCCGATGAAGCGCTGCCGTCGCTCGGCCGGTACTACACGTACCAGTCGCTCTTCGCGTTCTCGATGATGGGGCTGGTGCTCGCGCCGAACTTCGTCCAGCTCTTCATCTGCTGGGAGCTGGTGGGGCTCTGCTCCTATCTCCTCATCGGCTACTGGTACACGCGGCCCGAGGCCGCCCGCGCCGCCGTCAAGGCCTTCTGGATCACCAAGGCGGGCGACACGGGGATGGTGGTCGGCATCGTGCTCCTCTGGTACCAGACGGGCACCTTCGATTTCCTCCAGCTCCTCCAGCTCGCGGACACCGGGCTGATCCCGCTCGAGGGCCTCGGCGTCATCACCTTCTGCATCTATCTGGGCGCGGCGGGCAAGTCGGCCCAGTTCCCGTTCCACGTCTGGCTGCCCGATGCCATGGAAGGCCCCACGCCCGTCTCGGCCCTCATCCACGCCGCCACCATGGTCACGGCGGGCGTCTACCTGCTCACGCGCCTGGTGTGGCTCTTCCGGCTCACGCCCGACGTCATGGAGATCGTGGCCTGGAACGGCGCCTTCACCGCGCTCCTGGCCGCCGTGCTCGCGTGCGTGCAGACGGACATCAAGCGCGTGCTGGCCTATTCCACCGTCTCCCAGCTCGGCTACATGATGGCGGCCATCGGCGCGGGCTTCGCCTCCGCGGGATTCCTCCACCTCCTGACCCACGGCATCTTCAAGGCCCTCCTCTTCCTCGGCGCGGGCGCCGTCATCCACGCGGTGGCCACCAACGAGATCTTCCAGATGGGCGGGCTGTGGCGGAAGATGCCGCAGACCACCATCGTGTTCGTCGTGGGCGCGCTCTCCCTCGCCGGCATTCCGTTCTTCGGCGGCTTCTTCTCCAAGGAGGAGATCCTGGGCGCCACCATGGCCGGCGGCTTCCGCGGCGCCTTCGTCATGCTCCTCTTCGCGGCCTTCCTCACCGCCTTTTATATGTTCCGCGTGGTCTTCATCGCCTTCGGGGGGACGCCGGCGCCGGCGCACGGCTCTGCCGAGAGCCACGTGCACGACGCGCCGCCGTTCATGGCCCTGCCTCTCTGGATCCTCGCCGCGCTGGCGGTGGGCGTGGGCATCTTCCTCCCCTTCGTGCACTGGGAGGCCGAGTTCGAGGCCCTTCACTGGATCACCTACGCGGCCATCACGGTCGCCGTGCTGGGCATCGCGCTCGCGCATCTCGTCTACCAGCGGCGCGCCATCAGCGCCGGCACCCTCGCGGCGGTGTTCGCTCCCGTCCGCATCGCCGCCGAGCGCCGCTTCTGGCTGGATGACCTCTTCGCGGGCATCTATCGGGCGATCATCCTCCGCTTCTCTCTGATAGTCGGATGGGTGGATCGCTACCTCGTGGACGGCGTGCTCAATGTGCTCTCGGCCTGGACCCTCATGGCGGGCGACCGTCTCCGGCGCATCCAGACCGGCCAGCCCCAGGACTACGTCTACGGCATCGCGCTCGGGGTCATCGCCCTCCTCGTCTGGATACGCTGGCCGCGCTGATGCGGGTCCCCGTGCTCTCGATCATCACCTGGGCGCCCTTTCTCGGCGCCGTGCTCATCATGTTCTTCGCGCGCCACCGGCCCCTCCTCGTCCGCTGGCTCGCCCTCCTCTCCACCGGCACCTCGTTCGTGCTCTCGCTCGGCATCTACTGGGCCTTCGATCGCACGCAGGCCGACGTGCCGTTCTTCCAGTTCTACGAGGAGCTGCCCCTGGTGCCGCCGCTGGGCATCAACTACCAGGTGGGCGTGGACGGCATGAGCCTCCTCATGGTGCTGCTCACCAGCATCATCATCTTCGCGGGCGTCTTCGCCTCGTGGACGGTCAAGGAGCGCAGCCAGGAGTTCTACGCGCTCCTCCTCGTGCTCGTCACGGGTGTCTACGGCGTCTTCGTCTCCCTCGACCTCTTCGTGCTCTTCCTCTTCTACGAGATCGCCGTGCTCCCCATGTACCTCCTGATCGGGATCTGGGGGTCGTCGGGAGAGATCCGGCCTCAAGGAATCTTTGGATGGGCGTTGCGGAGGACCGGCGTGGGCACCAAGGAGTACGCGGCGATGAAGCTGACCCTGTACCTGCTCTTCGGGTCGGCCTTCATCCTCGTGGGCATCCTTGCCCTCTACGTCGCCGCGGGCTCGTCGACCTTTTCCTTCCTCGAGATGGAGGGAATCCAGTTCGACCGCGGCCTGCAGTCCTGGGTCTTCCTCGCCTTCTACGTGGGCTTCGGCATTCTGGCGGGCATCTGGCCGCTTCACACCTGGTCCCCCGACGGCCATGCCTCCGCGCCCACCGCGGTCTCGATGCTCCACGCGGGCGTGCTCATGAAGCTGGGCGCCTACGGCGTGGTTCGCCTGGGCCTGGGGCTCTTGCCCGACGGCACGCAGGAGTGGGTGTGGCTCGTGGGCGCCATCGCCTGCGTCAACATCGTGTACGGCGCGCTGTCCGCCATGGCCCAGACCGACCTCAAATACGTCATCGCCTATTCCTCGGTCTCGCACATGGGCGTGGTCATGCTGGGGCTGGCGACCCTGACGGAGACCGGCCTCAACGGCTCCGTCTTCCAGATGTTCGCCCACGGCATCATGACCGGGCTCTTCTTCGCCCTCGTCGGCCTCGTCTATGAGAAGGCCCACTCGCGGGCGATCTTCTCCATGGGCGGCTTCGGCCAGATGATGCCGGGCATCGCCACGGCCTTCACGGTGGCGGGCCTCTCCTCGCTCGGGCTGCCTGCCACCGCCGGCTTCGTGGCCGAGTTCATGACCTTCCTCGGCGCGTGGCAATCGACGCATCCGTGGTGGCTCTTCCCCGCGGTGATCGGGGCCTTCCTGACCACCGTCTACGTCCTCCGCGTCACCAAGCAGATCTTCTGGGGACCCAAGGCCGCCGACCCGCACTTCCAGCACCTGCCCGACGCGCAGGGGCCGGAGTGGGTGGCCCTCGTCCTTCTCGTCGGGACCCTCGTCCTCTTCGGGGTCGCGCCGGGCATCGCCATCGGGCCCGTGGACACGGCCACCCTGCCGCTGCTCCTCCGCCTGGGAGGGGCGCCGTGACGGCCGTCCCGCTGATTCCCGGCATGGCCCTCGAAGTCGGTCTCGCCATCGTCATCCTGGTGGTGCTGCTCGGTGGCCTCGCCTTGCGCGGGCCCGACAAGCGTCGGATCGGCGTGGTCGCCGCCGTCGGGCTCGTGATCCTGCTGGGCCTGGCCTTCCGCGTGGAGCCCGGCTCCGTGCTCTTCCGCGGCACTTTCGTCCAGGACGAGCTGGCCATCTTCGCCAAGCGCCTCTTCCTCGTGGCCACGATCCTGGGCGTGCTCGCTTCCCTCAATCTCCGAGCCGAGACCTTCGCGCGCCGGGCCACCGAGTACTACGTGGCCATGCTCGCCTCCCTCCTCGGCATGTTCATCCTCGCCTCGGCGCGCGAGCTGATCCTGCTCTTCGTCGCCTTCGAGCTCATGTCCATTCCCCTCTACGTCCTGTCGGGCTTCCGCAAGCGGGAAGGGGAGGCAGTGGAGGCCGCGCTCAAGTTCTTCCTCATCGGCACGGTCTCCTCGGCCCTGATCGCGTACGGGTTGTCCTTCATCTACGGCATCGCCTTGACCACGGACCTGGCCGGCGTGGTCGGCGCGCTCCAGGACGGCCACCCCCTGCTGATCCTGGGCATGGTCCTCGCCCTGGGCGGGCTGGGCTTCAAGATCGCGGCCTTTCCCTTTCACATGTGGGTGCCCGATACGTACGAAGCCGCGAACACCCCGTTCGTGGCCTGGCTCTCCGTGGCGCCCAAGGCTGCGGGCTTCGTCGTCATGTTCCGCCTCTACCTCGAGGGCGTGGGCAATCCTGTGCTGCTCTGGGTGCCGCTCATGACGGGGCTGGCCGCCGTCACCATCGTGGCGGGCAACCTGATGGCCATCCCACAGCAGAACATCAAGCGGCTCTTGGCCTACTCGGGCATCGCGCATATCGGCTACATGCTGGTGGGCTTCGCCGCCGTGTCCGTCAACGGCGTGGCCATGATGCTCTTCTACCTGGTCGCCTACCTCTTCGGAAACATGGGCGCCTTCTTCGTGGTGGAGGCGGTGGCGCAGGCCGACGGCTCCGAGGCGATCTCCGCCTACAAGGGGCTGGCCCAGCGCTCGCCCGTCCTCGCGCTGTGCATGCTCCTCTTCCTCCTGTCCCTGGGCGGCATCCCCTTCGTCGCGGGCTTCTGGGCCAAGCTCTACGTCTTCTGGGCGGCCGCGGAGCAGGGGCTGTACTGGCTGGTGCTGCTGGGCGCCATTCTGACCGTGGTGGCGCTCTTCTACTATCTGCTCGTGGCCAAGCGCATGTACATCGACGCCCCGGAGCAGATGCAGCCCGTGCCCGTGCCGCGGCTCCTGGGACTCTGCATCTTCGTCTGCGCGGTCGGCGTCGTCGTCATGGGCCTGTACCCCAGGCCCGTCGTCATGGCCGCTCTCCGCGCGGCCACAGGTCTCTTCTAGCGACCCCAGCGGGCCCCACGCAAAGCTTACCGGCATCGGGAAAGAGCGACCCTGGCATCCCGTTGGGGGGACCGGGCCGTGAGAGCCAAAGACCCTTCGGTGTGCTTCTTCGCGCCTCCCTCTCGTGGCATGGGCGATGCACCTGTTCGATGAAAACCCGTGAGGTATGACCATGCGTAAACGCGTAGTCGATCCAGTTCCCAAGGATTCCCCGCTTCCGCTTCCCGACGGAGATTGGCTGGACCTAGAGCACGTTGCCCAGGTCGAGGTCACCTCTGAGGATGCGGCGTATCCCGTCGAGTCAGCCCTGGCGCCCGGAGCAGCATCCGGTTGGCGAGCCGCCCAACCGGGACAGCAAACCATCAGGCTGGTCTTCGATAGGCCACAGTGGCTGAGGCGCATCTGGTTGCTCTTCATCGAACCCGACGTCGCGCGGACCCAAGAGTTCGTCTTGTCCTGGTCGTCTGACGGTGGGCGCTCGTTCAGGGAAATCCTCCGCCAGCAGTGGAATTTCAGTCGCCCTGGCGCGATTCGAGAAGTCGAGGACTACCACGTCGAGCTCTCCGGGGTGACCCACCTCGATCTGACCATCGTCCCGGATCAACGTGGGGGGGACGCGCGGGCGTCGCTCGCGCAGTGGCGCCTGGCCTGATCCGCTATCTCGACAACAGATGAAGACCCCACGCCGGTCTCGCTGGATGGTTCCCGCTACGATCCTCGGGATTCTCGTCCTGTCCTGCACTCGAGCGTCGGCGCTGTCCCCAACCGACACGCTGCGAGAGTTTTTTCACCAAGCCGTCGCCGTGGTCGATGACCCACGAACCGAGACGCATCCTCAGGAGGCGCGCCTCAAGATTCGGAAGATGGCGGGCACGGTGTTCGACGTGCGCGAGGCGGCGCCCACGGCGCTGGGGCCGCATTGGAAGGCGCGCTCGCCCGCGGAGCGCGAGGAGTTCACCCTTCTCTTCGGGCGTCTGCTGGAGCAGGCATATCTGAACCTGATCACCTCCATGATCGGGGGGCGGCGCATCGATATCAGATACGAAGACGAAACGACGGAGGGCACCGCCGCGCTCGTCAGGACGACCATCCAGGCCAAGGACGGACGCAGCGTTCCCTTCGACTACCGTATGACGATGCGTCAGGGGCGATGGACGGTACGCGATGTCATCGTGGAACGTGTCAGCCTGATCGATAACTATCGCGCGCAGTTCAAGCGTGTGCTCGCGAGCGCGCCGTACTCGGCCCTCGTGGCAAGCATGAGGTCAAAGACGAGTGAGGATAGGGTCGTGAGGGCCGGCCCGACCGAGTCCGCCACCGTGACCGTTGGCCGTGAAGGTCGCTCACAGGCCCCCTGAAGGGCCCTCACGGCTACGGCGGAGTAGCTCTCGCGACATCGTCTCTCCTGATGAGGCCCACCAGCCTGCCGTCCGACGTGGTGATCGGGCAATTGGGAAGGTCATGGGCCATCATGAACTTGTTGATGTCGTCGATCGACACGTGAGGGCGAAACGTGCTGGGACCAGGCCGCATGACTCGCTCGACCCGCTCCTCGTCTCCTTTTCGGAGCTCCTCGGCCCGGAGGAGTCCCAGGACGACGCGCTCGTCGTTGACGACCACGCACGCATCCCATCCTGCCGCCGTCGCCCGTTCACGAACCGCGCGCATGGGCTCCTCCAGTCTGCACGTCGGGACGTCCCGGCGAGCCACGGCTCCCGCGCGAGCATGCGTGGCGTTCGTCCCTTCTGTCGGGAGCCCTGCCGCCAGCCAGTCGAGCTTTCCGCCGACGTAGTCGTACACGTGCATGAACCCGAGGCTTTCGAGCCGCCACGCGGCTCGTGGGCTCAGGTCTCAGGCCATGTCCCAGCAGTAGACGAGCACGGGCCGGAGCGGATCGAGCTTTTTCTTGGCCTCGGTCTCGAGGTTTCGGAGCGGGAGACTGATGGCTCCCGGAAGATGGTCAGCCTCGAACTCGTCTCTGGGCAGCACTTCCACCACTGGCACGCCTTCCCTCATGAGTCGCCGGACGTCAGCGCGATCGATTTCTTGCGGCATCGGTACCCCCGCTTGGCTCGATCAAATCGGTTCAAGCTCACGATCAACTCCAGCTCAGTAGATTACCAGTCCCGAGCGGTGGGACATGCGCGCAGTTGGCGCTTGACGCCGCCTCCCCAGGCGCTTAGAGTCGGCCTGGTTCTCGCCCTTCAACTCTGGGAGGCGCTCATGGCCCTGCATCGGAAATGGATCAACGCGAGTGCCGTGCTCACCATCGTGACGTTCGCCGGGCCGGTTCTCGCGCTAGCGGGCTCCGCCGCCCCATACAAACCGGCCAGCACGACGCCACCCGTCAGGCAGCAATTCAACAATGCCGCGCCACCGTCGCCGCCGCCCCCGCCCAAGCAGAAGGTCAACAATGCCTCGGGAACGGCCACGGGCTCTGGAGCTGCCACTACCTCTGGAGCTGCCGCCCAGAGCGGTAAGACCAACACGACGACATCCACCCCGACCGGCTCCAAGCCGACCGCCCAGTCGCTGATGGAAGCCTTCCGCGCGGCCGCCGCGAAAGGCGCCCCCGGGAACCCCAAGGTCCAGGGTGGCTCCAACCAGAGCGGCTCCAGGAATGCTCGGCTCGATCAAGAGAATGTGCAGGCGCCCAGCAATCAACAGCCTTCCTTGGAGGCGAGGAAGCGGCAGGAGCGGCAGCAGCAGCTGGAGCAGGAGCGGCTACGTCGGCAGCGGCAACTGCAGCTGCAGCAACAGCAGGCCGCCAAACCGTAGTCGGCCCCATCGTCACTCGCCAGGGCTAGGCCTCCACGGAGCCTGTCGTCACGGTCGCTCTGCGCCCCTTCTGAGCCCCAAGTTCCCCATAGGCAGGGCCGATACCAAGCTCGGCCCCTTGCCTTCCCTCCAGTCCGGCCGCATAGTTCTTTCCCTGTGACTGGAGGGATTTGAGGGTGGCAAGTCTGTCCGATGGCGAACTGTGGCGACAGGTTCGAGATCGCCTTTCGAGCGGGGCACTCTTTCCGACAGGTGGGAGAGTCGTTGCGAGAAGGGGGACGGGAAAGCCTTGTATCGTCTGCGCAAAGCCCATCTCGACCTCCGAAATCGAGCACGAGGTCGCGGGCCCAGCGACTGTGTGGGCGCACTGGGACTGCTACTCGATCTGGAGGCAGGAATCCGATGCCGTGGCCCAGGACACTGCGCCACCGGCGGCCAGGACGGCGACGATCCCGCTTCACATTGATCGGCTGAATCATGACGGAGCCGATCCCGCGGGGGCAGAGTACGCGGTCAGCATGGGCGGCACGAAGGATGCCGTGGGCACTGTCCTTCTTGGCAGGCCGAAAGGCCTGAGTGCCCTCGTGGCGCTTCTTCGCGGGCTCGAGGTGCCTGGCGCGGAGATCGAGGCGGCATGCCGAGCCCTGACCGAACAGCTCCACTACGAAGTTGAGCGCGTGAGCGTGACGCCTGCGATTCTGGGGAGACTTCGCCTCTGAAGGATTTCGACGCCCGGATTTGAAATCTGAGCGGGCCGGCCTATAATTGCCCCACGGTGGATATGGTGAAACGGGAGCATGGATTGAGAACATTGGTGGGCGGGTTCCTGGCGTTGTTGACCGGATTGGGGATGCTGAGTACCGCGATGGCGGAGGACGCCCGTCCTCCGTCGCTTCCACCCGTGATCCTGACCTTGCCGGGCCGGCCGATTGAGTCTGCTGACAAAGCGTTGACCGAGGCCATCAGGGATAGCATCCAGGCCCCGAAGCCGTCCGCCGCCCAAGAGTGGGTGCTTCAGCCTGACGGATCCATGCGCAACACGCGCACCGGGCTGGCCATGGTGATCAGGAACACCTGCGCGCCTGGCGATCTGGACCACGAGTTCGCGCTCGCCGCGTACAGGCAGGCGCAGGCCGGCAAGTCCCGCCGCCGCTGACGGCTGGTCCGGATCGTGAGCAGGCGCGGCGCGCTCCGTTGGAGTGATGCTCGACTAGACTTGCTGGTCCCAATGAGGCACGATACCCCCCGCAGTACCGTTGGCCCCTGTGGTCTGACGAGCCCTTCGTAGAGGAGGCCCCCCATAGCACGCACGCTGCTCGACAAGGTATGGGAAGCGCACACGGTCCGCACGCTGCCGTCCGGCCAGACCCAGCTTCTGATCGGTCTCCACCTCATCCACGAGGTGACGACGCCGCAGGCCTTCCAGATGATGAAGGACGCCAAGCTCAAGGTGCGCATGCCGGAGCGCACTTTCGGCACGCTCGACCACATCATCCCGACGACCGATCAGACCCGCCCCTATGCCGACCCCATGGCGGAGGACATGGCGGTGCACATGTACCGGAACATGAAGGAATTCGGGGTGCCGCTCTTCGACATGACGACGGGCAAGCAGGGCATCGTCCACGTGATCGGGCCGGAGCTGGGCCTGAGCCAGCCCGGCATGACCATCGCCTGCGGCGACAGCCACACCTCGACCCATGGCGCAGTCGGCGCCATCGCCTTCGGCATCGGGACGACCCAGGTGCGCGACGTGCTGGCCACGCAGTGCCTCGCCATGGCCAAGCCCAAGCTGCGCCAGGTGAGGGTGGAGGGCGCGCTTGCCAAGGGCGTCTACGCCAAGGACGTGATCCTCGCCATCATCGGCACGCTGGGCGTGAAGGGCGGCGTGGGCTACGCCTACGAGTACGCCGGGGACACCATCGAGCGCATGACCATGGAAGAGCGCCTCACCGTCTGCAACATGTCCATCGAGGGCGGCGCGCGCTTCGGCTACGTCAATCCCGACGCGACCACCATCGAGTCTCTCCGCGGGCGGCCCTACGCGCCCCAGGGCGAGGCCTTCGACCGCGCGGCCACCTGGTGGAAGTCCGTGGCCACCGAGCCGGGCGCCGCGTTCGACGACGTGGCGCGCCTGGACGCCGCGGCCATCGAGCCCGTGGTGACATGGGGCATCAACCCGGGCATGTCGGTGGGCGTGAGCCAGAAGATCCCCGCGCCCGACGCCCAGCCCGAGGCCGAACGCTCCACCTTCCGCGAGGCGCTCGCGCACATGGGCTTCGCGGCAGGTCAGCCGATCAAGGGCGCGAAGATCGACGTGGCCTTCGTGGGCTCGTGCACCAACGGGCGCCTGTCCGATCTGCGCATCGCCGCCGAGGTGGCCAAGAAGGGCAAGGTGGCCAAGGGCGTGCGCGCGCTCATCGTGCCCGGCTCGCAGCAGGTGGCCAAGGCCGCGGAGGCCGAGGGCCTGCACGAGATCTTCCGGGCCGCGGGCTTCGAGTGGCGCAAGGCCGGCTGCTCGATGTGCCTCGGCATGAACGACGACAAGCTGCAGGGCCGCGAGATGAGCGCCTCGTCGAGCAACCGCAACTTCATCGGGCGCCAGGGCAGTCCCACCGGGCGCACCCTGCTCATGAGCCCGGCCATGGTCGCCGCCGCCGCCATCACCGGCGCCGTCACCGACGTGAGGGAGATCCTGAAATGAGCCCCACCGACTTCAAGCGCCGTCAGATCTCCGGCCGCGGCATCCCCGTCACCGGCAACGACATCGACACCGACCGCATCATTCCGGCGCGCTTCCTCAAGGCCGTCACCTTCGAGGGCATGGGCGAGCACGCCTTCGAGGACGCGCGGAAGCAGAACCCCGAGCACCCCTTCAACCAGAAAGTGTACGAGGGCGCGTCGGTGCTGGTGGTGGGCCAGAACTTCGGCTGCGGGTCTTCCCGCGAGCACGCCCCCCAGGCCCTCATGCGCTGGGGCATCCAGGCCATCGTGGGCGGCTCCTTCGGCGAGATCTTCTTCGGCAACTGCGTGATGCTCGGCATTCCCTGCCTGGTCGCCTCCCAGGCCGACCTCGAGTGGCTCCAGAAGGCCATCGAGCGCGCGCCCCAGACGCCGGTGCTGGTGGACGTGGAAAAGCAAGAGGTGCGCTTCGGCGACCGCGTGATCAAGGCCACCGTGCCCGACGGCCCGCGCAACCAGCTCGTGGCGGGGACGTGGGACTCGACCGCGGTGCTGCTGGAAGCGGGCGCAGCCATCGAGGCGACGGCGGCGAAGCTGCCTTACGTCAAGGGGTACTGACTACCCCCGCGCTGCCGCCAGTATCGAGGCGCGCTGGTGTAATGCCGGCGTGCCTAGTCGCTCCGCCCACGCCGCGAAGTCAGCCCGCGGTCCCAACCAGCGCAGCGCGTCCACGTCGGCGCCGATGGGCGCGTCCGTGCGCAGCGTGGCAAGCTCCCGGAAGAGCAGGACGCGCTCGCGCTGTTCCACGAGCGTCGCGGCCAGCCGCATCGCGCCGCGCACGGACACGTCCCACTCCGTGGCCAGCTTCGGAATCTGCTCGAGATGCTGATAACGGGCGAGCACGGTCGCGGCAGATCTGGCGCCCCAGCCGGGCAGGCCAGGATAGCCATCCGCGCTGTCGCCCACGAGCGCCAGCCAGTCGGGAATCGACGGGGGCGGGACGCCGAATTTTTGCCGCACCATCGATTCGTTGCGCACCTCGCGCGTGCGCCGGTCGAGCTGAACGATGCGGTCGCCGCGCACGGACTGCGCGAGATCCTTGTCCGGCGTGCACACG
>QHSC01000006.1 GCA_003220345.1 Candidatus Rokuibacteriota bacterium
CTTCGATCAATGACGACCAGAAGACGACGCTGAAAGGGTGATTCGCGAGGAAATTGAGATGCGTCTGGAGAAGGTCCATGGGGGGGAGAAGGGCCGCGGGAGGGCGCGGGTCAGCTTCCCGATCCTTGCGCGCTGTCCTTGCCGGCGGCCATACGGGCGAGCTGACGAATGAGCCCGATGGCCAGCTCTGGATTGGCGCGGACCATGTTCTCGAGGCGATGAGCCGGGATCACCACCAAAGTCACGTGCTCAGCGGCCGTCGCGGTGACCGAATGGGGGCCCTCGCGGAACAGTGCCACCTCGCCGAGCAAATCACCCTTGGCGAGGGTGTTGAGCAGTCGATCGGCCCCGTCGACGCGACGCCACGCTTCGACCGTCCCTTCATGGACCAGGTAGGCTTCGCCCTGCGGGTCATCACCTTCCCGGAAGATGACGTCCCCGGGCTGGAATGTCCTGGTGGCGGCCCCTCCGATCTCCTCAGTCACACGCGAACCCTCCAGAATGGCCGTCGGCGACAGCATCGCGGCCCACGTGCCGCAGGTACTAAGCTCATAGGCAAGGGACGTGCCGGAGGGAACGCCCGTACTTCCGTGAGGATTCCAACGGTATCGGGTCACCATGACCGGGAACGATTTCCCTGCCGATGCCGAGATATCCGCGACCTCAGAAAATTGTGACATAATGCGTCGAAACGCGGCACATGAAGACGTCACGCCGCTCATCTTGGCGGAAGGGATCCCTGAGGGGCCTCGCACGTGCCGGGCGCCCCGCTTCGTAGACGGCTGTTTCTGCTCGCTGCAGCGGGAATCGTCCCGCTGCTCGTCATGTCGGGCATCGGACTATATGCGCTCGCGCAGCAGCAGCGAATCCAGGCCGAGCGCATCGGCCTGGAGCTCGCGCGGGCCCTGGCCACGGCCGTCGACGCGGAGCTGCGCAGCTCCATCTCCGTCGTCCAGTCGCTCGCCACGAGCCTTGCCCTCGACCGCGACGACCTGTCGGGATTCCAGGAGCGCGCCCAGCGCGTCCTCGAAACGCAGGTGAACTGGGCTGCCGTGTTTCTCGCCGATCCGTCCGGACACCGGCTCGTCGATACCCGATTCCGCCCCGGGACCGTGCTTCCGCCCATCCTCGAGAAAGAGAGCTTCGATCGCGTCGTGCGCACGCGCGCGCCTGCCGTGGGCAACCTCGCCAAGAACGCTCAGGGTGTCCTCTTGTTTCCCGTGCGGGCGCCGGTGATTCGGAACGGCGAGCTGAGCTACGTGCTCACCGCGCTCGTCAAGCCCGAGGCCATCCTGGAGGTGATCAAACGCCAGCGCCTGCCCGAGGACTGGATCATCTCGATCTTCGACGCGAATGGCCTTCGCGTGGCGCGCTCCCGCGCGCATAACGAAAACCTGGGCGGGCGGCCCTCGGCCAGCCTGCAGGCCATCATGGCGAACGGCGCTGAGGAAGGTGTCGGGCAAACCATTGACCTCGAGGGAAACCGGAACTATGCCTCTTTCAGCCGGCTCAGGGACAGCGGCTGGTCGGCTGTTCCCGGCATTCCCGCGTCCTTCGTCGAGGGCACGGCGTACCGGTCGCTCGCCATCTACGGCGGCGGCATCCTGCTCTCGATCGTGCTCGGTACCCTGGGGGCGATTGGAATCGCGCGCAGCATCAACCGGCCGATCCGCGACCTGCGCGCCTCGGCCCAGGCGCTGGGCCGCCGTGAGGCGCTGAGAGCGCTCGACACCTCGATCCAGGAGATTCGCGACGTGGCCGATGCGCTGGCCATCGCCGCCGACGAGCGCGCGGGCAGCGAAGCCCAGCGCGAGGAGCTCCTGCGTCGGGAGCAGCAGGCTCGCGCGGCGGCGGAGGCCGCCAACCGCGCGAAGGACGAGTTCCTCGCCGTGCTCTCGCACGAGCTACGGACGCCCCTCAACGCGGTCTACGGCTGGGCGCGGCTGCTGCAAGCCGGGCAGGTCCGCGACGAGCAAGCGGAGCGGGCGCTCGACGCGATCGTGCGGAACGCCAACGCGCAGGTGCAGCTCATCGACGACCTCCTCGATGTCTCGCGGGTTGTCTCGGGCAAGATGCGTCTCGACATTCGTCCGGTCGATCTCAGGACCGTCATCGAGGGAGCCCTTGATGCGGTCCGGCCCGCGGCCGAGGCCAAGGCCATTCGACTGCAGAGCGTGCTCGACCCGAGAGCGGCGCCCATCACGGGCGACTCGGGCCGCCTTCAGCAGGTCATATGGAACCTCCTGATGAACGCCGTGAAGTTCACCCCGAAGGGCGGACGAGTTCAGGTTCGCTTGCAGCGCGTCAACTCGCACGTCGAGATAATCGTCAGCGACACAGGACCGGGCATCACTCCCGACGTGCTTCCCTTCATCTTCGACCGTTTCACGCAGGCGGATAGCTCGAGCACGAGGGCGCACAGCGGCCTCGGCCTGGGGTTGGCGCTCGTCAAGCACCTGGTCGAGCTGCACGGGGGCAGCGTCGACGCGCAGAGTCCCGGCGAAGGGAAAGGCGCGACCTTCGTCGTCAGACTGCCGCTGACGATCGCGGAGATCCCCGCGGGGCTCCGACCGCGCCTGCATCCCACGGCCTCGACCATCGAGGGGTTGCTCCCGGGGCCCCGCCTCGACGGGCTTCGAGTGCTCGTGGTGGATGACGATCCGGACGCGCTCAATCTCGCGTCCGCGATCCTCACCGATGCGGGAGCCGAGGTGCGGACGTGTCTCTCCGCGCCCGAAGCGCTGGCCGTGCTCCAGCAGTGGCGGCCCCACGTGCTGGTGTCGGACATCGAGATGCCGGGCGAGGACGGCTACTCTTTGATCCGCAAGGTGCGCGCCCTCGACAGCGAGCAGGGAGGCAAGACTCCCGCGGTGGCGCTCACGGCATACGGACGCACCCAGGACCGGATGCTCTCGCTCACCGCCGGCTACAGCATGCACGTGCCCAAGCCGGTGGACCCGGGGGAGTTGACGACGATCATTGCGAGCGTCGCCGCGCGACCGCCGCACACCGGCATGCCGTGACCGCAGCGTCGGGTGCCGCTGCCGGCACTCAGCGCCGGCGCCATCGGGCGATGAAGTGGCTCACGAGGACGCGCAGACGGGTGCCGTGCGAGGCGGGGGGCACGCGGAACGATCCATGTTCCGGGCGCTGAAGACCGGCGGGCACCTCGGCCGCCGCGACCTCCTCGAAGGTCGCGGTCAGGGCCTCAGCCAGCTCCGGCGCGCCGAGCCACGCCGCCATTTCCGCGCAGAGCGAGAGGTGGGTCCGCATGTATTGCCGGCGGCGCTCGGCCTCGCCCGTGTAAAGGATGCCGAGGTCCAGATGATCCTCGAGCTCGTTGGCCAGGCGGACGAGCAGAACGTCCCGCTCCACGGACGTGATGTCGCCGAGGCTGTCCCGAATGCCTCCGATCGTGCCCGCGTGCCAGGCGAGCTCCGTGTACCGGGCGACGAGGCTTTCGACCTCTTCGCCGACGGCCCGCCGTACCTCCCTCCGCTTGGGCGGGGACACTCCTCGCCAGCCGTTCCCGAATTCGCCATGCGTGTAAGCGGCATGGAGGAGCCCGGCGGCAATCACTGGCATCCGCGCCCGAAGGCTGGCGAGGATGCTGGCCGTGCCAACGGCGTGCGCCAGGAACGGCTTGCCGGAGCCGCGGTAGACACAAGTGAACAGCCGCAGGGCGAGCTCGTACGCCCTCCCCACGGCGCCCACGTCGTCCGGGGCGTATCCCCGCTCGTCGAGCTGGCGGTAAAGCCGGATATTGGTCTGGGCGTAGACGTACACGGGATCGCTAGAGCCCAGCGCGATGTGACACGACTGGCGCGATCGGACCGTGGTCGCCGCGTGCCTGGTCGACGCGCACCCACCATCGGTTGACGCGGATCTCCAGCCTGCCCAGGACGTCTCGGCCGAGCCACCGGCTCATCCGCCAGCCCAGGAGCCGTTCGAGCGCTCGCTGGACGCGATCGATGGTCGGGAACTGACGCTGCGCGGTGACGAACGGCCTGAACGACGCCGTAACGGGATCGTCTGCGCCCAGCGCCCACTTCGCTCGAAAATGCGCGACGGTCGCATCGGTCCAAGCCTCGCTCCAGCGCCGCAGAAAATAGCGGTAGTCGGACCAGCGGAAGCGGCCCGACGTGATGTACGTCACCGTTGCCGTTGGCTCGAAGTAGACCTCGCCGCCGGCATGCCGGACGAGAAGGCAGAGATCGGAGTGCTCGGCCATGTTCATCATGGCCTCGTCAAGGGGCCCGAGCCGCTCGAACGCCGTGGCTCGCACGAGCATGCAGTGGAACTCGACCTGTCCGCAGGGTGTCCGCGCGAGGTGCTCACGCACCTCGTCGAGGCGCTTGCCCGTGAAGCGGTGGCGCTCGAAGAAGCGCCGGCCCTCCGGGCGCTCCTCGATGCCCGCGTCGCCCGCCGCCATGTGGATCTCCTGGCGATCGGGCTCTCCGACCAAGTAGAGTGGCCCGACCACCCACGCCCCTGTCTCCTCGGCGCACTCGACCATTCGCTCGAGCCAGCCGGGTGCGGGGATGGCGTCGTTGTCGATGAAGACGACGTAGCGCGTTCGGACCCGGCGGAGGCCAATGTTCCGCGCCTCGTTCGGCACGAGGTGGCGCTCGGTGCGGACGAGCTCGAAGCCGCGGCTACGCGCCTCTGCGGCGAGGTAACGCCGGATCCGGGGGGGCGATCCCCCGTCGACGTAGACCAGCCGGAAGGGCCTGGGCGTGCTCGCGTAGAGGGCTTCGAGCGCGCGGCGGGTGACGCTGAATCGCTCCCGGGGGACGACGACGATGGTGACGAGCGGCTCGCTCATTCCCGCAACCGTCACAGGCAGATCATGGCCTGACCGGGGCACGGAGCGTTTCACTGGGCTGGATTCTCATCGCGGCGCCTCTGGGAGAGTTTTCGGCACCAGCGCGAGCAATTCGGAGGGGTGGGTCGTGGTGAGCCGGCCTACCTAGAGCGGCCCACGGCGTGCAGGGCTGCGGCCCCTTGACCTCGTGAGAGCAGGCGACTAGCCTGCCAGCATGGCGGCGCCCGGCCGCTCCCGACACTCATGAACGACCTCCTCGACGTTCTCGTCCGCTACGGCTACCTCGTCGTCTTCGGCTGGGTGTTCGCGGAGCAGATCGGGTTGCCTATCCCCGCGATGCCGGTGCTGCTCGCCGCCGGCGCGATGGCGGGGACCGGCCGATTGAGCCTCGTCCTCGTCCTCGTCCTGGCGGGGATCGCCTCGCTCGCGAGCGACGTCATCTGGTACTGGATCGGCCGTCTTGGAGGCGGCCGCGTCCTGAGCTTCTTGTGCCGGATCTCGCTCGAGCCCGACTCGTGCGTGCGGCGCACCGAGGAGTCCTTCAGCCGACAAGGCGCGCGCTCGCTCCTGTTCGCCAAGTTCGTGCCGGGCTACAGCACCGCAGCGCCACCCCTGGCGGGCATCGTGCGGATGGGCTTCGCGCGTTTCCTGGTCTTCACCGGCGCGGGCGGCCTGATCTGGGCCGGCGTCTTCGTCGGTCTCGGCTGGCTGTTCAGCCGCCAGCTGGAGCTGGTGGCGAGCTACGCCATGCGCCTGGGCAGCGGGCTCGGCGCGCTGCTCGCGGCGGCTCTCGTCGCCTACATCGCGTGGAAGTACATCGCGCGGCAACGGTTTCTGCGGCGGATCCGGATCGCGCGCATCACGCCGGAAGATCTGAAGGCCAAGCTCGATCGCGGGGAGGACGTGATGGTGGTCGATGTTCGCCACCGGGTGGAGTTCGAGAGCGAGCCCACGATCATCCCCGGCGCGCTCCACCTGATGATCGAAGAGCTGGAAGCGCGCCATCAGGAGGTTCCGCGCGACCGGGACATCGTGCTCTACTGCACCTGACCCAACGAAGCCTCCAGCGCCCGGGTGGCGCTGATCCTGAGGCGCCGCGGCATCGAGCGGGTCCGTCCGCTGGCCGGCGGCTTCCACGCCTGGCGCGATCTCGGCTATCCGACGATCAGCGTGTCGGACACCCCGGACGTCACCCTGCGCGCTTCATCGGTCACACCGGGCAAGGTCGAGTAGCTCTTGGTGAAGTGAGGCATTGGCGCTGACGACGACCGAATCCGAATGGATGGTCCACGGCCGGCCGTCGATATCGGACAGGGTGCCGCCCGCCTCGGTCGCGAGGAGGGTGCCCGCCCCGGTGTGGATGGCCGAAGCCCAGAAGAGAACGTAGGCCGAGATTCGGCCCGCGGCAAGGTATGACAGCGCGAGCGTGGTTCCCAGCGACCGGACGTGCCATCGGTCTGCCCGGATGGCCGCGGCGGTGAGGTGCGCGGCGCGCTCGCGACGAGCGCCCGTCGACCTGCCGTCTTCCACGACGATCGTCCGGCTCTCCCCGCTCGTTCCGAGCTTGCGCCGGGCGCCGTCTTTCAATGCCCAGGCGCCTCGCCCCCGTTCCGCGACATGGATCTCGGCCGTCGATGGATCGCCGACGACGGCGACGGTGACCTGATCTTCCTCCACGAGCGCCAGGTTCACGCTGTACAGGGGCATTCCGGACGCAAAGTTGCGGGTCCCGCAGATGGGATCGACGAGCCAGTAGGGCGAGCCGTCGGCCGGCGCCTCGCCACCGCGCTCCTCCCCGACCACCCGGAAGCTCAGGGCATCGCGCACGATGCCTCGAACCGCGTCCTCGACGGCAACATCGGTCGCCGTGACCAGATCGCGCCCGTCCTTGGCGGTGATGTCTGCGGCGCCGACCCTATGCCGAGCCAGCTCGAGCGCTCGCTCGACCGCGTCGATCGCCACGAGCGTCTCGGGACGGAATCCGTCAGTGGGCCGGGTCATGCCGCACTCCAGATCAGCGACCGCATGGGCGAAGTGTACCGTGGATGGGGTTTGCTCTCTCCCTCGCGCTCTGGCAGGATCGTGCCGACGTGGCACCGACCTCCGGGAGGGCACGATGAAGGGCGTGTGGGCGACGGGAATGCTGATCGCGGTGGCCATCTGTGGTGTCGCGCAGGCGGCGGAGCCGCCCACGTTCAGCGACGAGGTCGTGCGGATCGTCCAGGAGCGATGCCAGACGTGCCACCGTCCAGGCGAGCACGCGCCCTTTTCCCTGATCACGTACGCGGATGTCTACAAGCGTCGCGCCGACATCCGCGACCAGATCGAGTGGCGCACGATGCCCCCGTGGAAGCCGGTGCCCGGATTCGGGAGCTTCCTCGAGTCGCGACGGCTGTCCGACGCGGAAGTCGCCACCATCCTGAAATGGATCGACGCCGGCGCGCCGGAAGGCGATCGGGCGAAGCTGCCGCCCCCAAGGGTGTTCCCTACGGGCTGGGCCCTCGGCCCGCCCGACCACGTGCTCGAGATGAGCGCGCCGTACACGGTGCCCGCGCGCGCCGGCGACGTCTATCGCTGCTTCGTCGTGCCCACGAATTTCCCCGAGGACCGGTGGGTCAGCAGGGTGGAGTATGCGCCTGGCGACCGGAAGGCCGTGCATCACGTGCTCGCGTACATCGACACGGGCTCGGCGGCGCAGGCCCTCCAGCGCGGGGCGGGCGGCGCCGGGTATCCGTGCTTCGGGGGGCCGGGATTCCTTCCCGCCGGCGGGCTGGGCGGATGGGCTCCGGGCATCGGGCCACGCGAGCAGCCTGACGGCGTGGCCTGGCTGCTTCCCGCCGGCGCCACCGTCGTCCTCCAGGTGCACTACAACAACAGCGGCCCGCAGGCTCGCACGGACCGCACGCAGGCCGCGCTGTACTTCGCCAAGAGCCCGATCGACAAGCGCCACCGCTCCATCCCGATCCTGAACCACGCCTTCACGATTCCCGCGGGCGAGAAGCGGTACGAAGTCCGCGCGGCGTGGACCGTGCCCCCGGGCCGGGACATGCACGCGACCGGCATCACGCCGCACATGCACCTGCTCGGACGCGACATGAAGGTGACCGCGACGTACCCGGACGGGAGCGTGCGCCCGCTGATTCACATCGACGACTGGGACTTTCACTGGCAGGCGAACTACACGTTCGCGGAACCCGTCCCCCTGCCCAGCGGCACGCGCATCGACATGGTCGCCGTGTTCGACAACTCCGCGGAGAGCAAGCGCCAGCCGAGCAAACCCCCGCGCGCCGTGAGCTGGGGCGAGGGCACGACCGACGAGATGGCGCTCGTCTTCGTGAGCATCACCGTCGACGGCGAGCGCATCGGCTGGCGACCCCGCTGACGATCCGCGCGCTCGAGGACGATATAAAAGTGTGATCGCGAGCGCGGGTCTGGTATCAAAGAGGGAGATGATCACCGCCCTCGCCAAGCCCCCCACCCCCGAGCCGAAGGCCGCCGTATCCGCCGCCGAGATGGGCGCCCGCCAGCGGGAGATCTCGGTCTCCGAGTTCTTCACCAAGAACCGCCACCTGCTCGGCTTCGACAATCCGAGAAAGGCGCTCCTCACCTGCGTCAAGGAAGCCGTCGACAACGCGCTCGACGCGGCCGAGGAGGCCGGCATCCTGGCCGACGTCGTCGTCACGGTGGAGGTCGCGCCGAGCGGCGGGGCGGCGGCGCCGCCGGCCAGCCAGGCGACCCGCTTCCGCGTCACGGTCACGGACAACGGCCCCGGCATCGTCCGCCAGCAAATTCCGCCGATCTTCGCCAAGCTCCTCTACGGCTCGAAGTTCCACCGGCT
>QHSC01000007.1 GCA_003220345.1 Candidatus Rokuibacteriota bacterium
TCGCGCCGCCCGTGGTCACCCCGGCGGTGGCCGCGCCAGCCCCGCCGCCAATGGCCGCTCCCGCTCTGGCACCTACCGCGCCGCAGGTTCCGAAAGGGCCTGAAGAGGGCAGGGTCGTGGTCCCGAACGGCAAGCAGCCCGTGAAGATCCCCTCAGCCCCGCAGCCTCAGGGCGATGTCGCGCCGCCGGCAGACCCGGGGCGCACGCTCAACGTGCCCGGGCAGCCACAACCGAGTGACCCTGGCCAGGTGTTGACCGTGCCGGGGCAGCCGCAGCCCGCCGATCCAGGGCGCGCGCTCAGCGTGCCCGGGCAGCCCGCTCCGAGTGATCCCGGCCAGGTGTTGACGGTGCCGGGGCAGCCGCAGCCCGCCGACCCGGGACAGAAGCTGGGCGTCCCTGGGCAGCCGCAGCCTGCTGATCCGGGTCAGGTGCTGAGTGTGCCCGGCCAGCCCCAGCAACAGCCGCAGCAGCTCCAGCCGCAACCGGCGGCTGATACCGGCCAGCGGCCCCTTACCTCCCAAGCCCAGCCGCTGTCGAGGCTCAACCCCGTCGGGGACTCCCGCGGGCCACGGTAGGCGACGCGGGCGCGCCCGAGATTCGCGCGCCTAGAAGTCTGTAATTCCCCCTGTCCTCGCGAGCAGGAACGTTCCTACTCGAGGACCTGATCCGCCCGCGACAGCAGCGATGCCGGGAGCGTGAGACCCACGGCCCTCGCGGCTCGCCGATCGACGATCACCTCGAACTTCGTCGGCGCCGTGGCGGGAAGGTCGGCGGGCCTGGTGCCCTTCAGCAGCTGGTCGACGAAGCCCGCGGCACGACGGCCCAGGTCGACCCAATCGTAGTTTGCGGCGACCACCACCCCATCGGCCACGTGCGAGCCGATCGCGGGTATCCGACCTCTTGCCGCATAGCCCACGATCTGTCTCCGCACCTGCGGCTGGTCGAACGCGGGTCCCAGGATGAGGACGTCGGGCGCTCGCCTGGTGATCGTCCCGGTGACCTCGGCCAGGCTCGATCCGCCGCTCACGTCGAAGACCTCCACGGCGACCCCGCCCGGCTGCGCGGCGGCCTGGAGCTCCTTCACATAGTCGATCAGGAACGCGAGCTTCGAATTCGTCAGGACGAGAAGGCGCCTGGCCGAGGGGACGGCCGCCATGGCCAGCTGCAGATGGGTTGCGCTGACTTCCTTCGCGGAGGCCGTCAGTGATCTTCGGGCCACGGGGAAGATGGGACAGGCGCCGTAGGGCTCCGCGACACCGATGGCGAGGAGCGGCACACATTGCGCCGGGTCGATACGGTCGGTGCGGAGGAACGTGTCCGTCACCAGCACCGCGGGCTTGACCTTCATGAGGTCGGCGAGGAGACCCGGTACCCGATCGGCATAGCCCTGTGACCAGCGGCGCTCGAGGACGAGATTGCGCCCTTCCGCGTACCCGAGGTCTCTGAGGCGCCGTTCGAAGGCATCCCAGACCTGCGTGGGATCGGCGCCGAGAATGGCCACCCGGAACACGGGAGCGGCCGTCTGAGCGCTCGGCCCGGGAGCCACGAGGGCGAGCGCGAACAGGACAAGGAGCGCGAGGAGAGAGGCCGAGCGCGTCGCCACCGGCCGTCGGGCGCGCGGAAGGCGGGTGACGATCATGCGAGCCGGCTAGGGGCCGAGACGCCGGAGCTCCGCCTTCGCGCTCGAGTGCTCGAAGAGACTGGTGACGCCGGTGGCCACGGCCGACTGGAACATCTGCACGGCGGGGGCCCGCTGCCCCTGGATCAGGAAGTGCTCGCCGGCATAGAAATAGGCCTCGCATTGCCGCTCCCGCTGCGTGGTGGGATCGGGATCCTGGGCGCCGGCCACCAGGGCCTCGGGCGTGATCTGGCCGAGGAAGAGCGCGACCACGGGTCCGGGCCAGCGCGTGAGATTGAGCTGCGCGGCGTTCGCGGCGAGACTCTCGCGATCGACGTCACCCCCGCGGGCCTTGGCCAGGTAGAGGCCGAGCACCCGATACGTGCTGGAGGAGTCGAGCTGCACCGCCCTCACGAAGTCGGGCACCGATGCGATGTAGAGCCCCTGGTCGAAGCGGGCGAGGGCCCGATTGTAGAAGGCGAGCTGGTAGTCCGGATCGAGCGCAATCGCCTCGTCGTAGTCCTTGATGGCCTGGGCGTAGTCCTCCTTGAGGTGGTTGACGCGCCCGCGATTGTTGAAGGCCCGCGCCGAGGACGGATCGAGGCGGATGGCCTGCTCGTAGTCCTGGATCGCGCGCTCGTAGTCGCCCTTGTGCTGATGGGCGCTGCCGCGATTGTTGAAGATGAGCGCGGAATCGGAGTTGAGCTTGATGGCCTGATCGTAGTCCGCAATGGCGCGAACGTAGTCCCCCTTGTTCTGGTAGGCATTGCCGCGATTGTTCAGGGTGACGGCCAAGCTCGGCTCGGAGAGCTCGCCGGACTGGATGGCGCGCGTGCAGTGGGCCAGCGCCAGATCCGGGCTCGGCGTCTCGGCGCACTTCTGCGCGTCGTCGTTCCACTGGGCCCGCGCGGGCGCAGCGGACAGGAGGAGAATGGTCAGCACGATCAGCAGTGCGCGCATGCACGGCACCTCAGGTGCCTCCAGTCAGCCAGCGGTAAAAGATCTTGCCCCACGACCACGAGCTTTCGGAGTCCCGAACGGGTACCGGGTACCGTAAGGCCAAGATGGTCGGGCGTCAAGCGGGCCCAACTGGGGACTACATCGGCAACTTTCTCTGATCGGGACCGGACTTCCAAACCAGAGCTTCATCTAGGAGTAGAGGCAAACGTGTCTGTGTCGCCCTAAGCAAGGGGGGCCTGTGCGGACCCGGAAGGCGTCTTCGGGGCCGGCTGGCGTGCCGAACACTCCATTCTGTTAGCACTGCCGACAAAGCTAGGACCTAAATTCCTTCCCAGAAACCGGCCATAATCGGGAAACTTTACGCTTCCGCAGAGCCTAGATCGCGATTGTCCCACAAGCCCATGAAATTATTGCACTCTCAGAATAGGCACAAAACATGCGAGGGGGCCCCACGAGAAGGGGCTACTACTATGGATCGTAAAGTTTTTCTTCCGTCCCGGTTCGTCCTGGCGGCGTCTGACCTAGGTCAAGCCCAGCCATATGTCCTGCTATCACCTCAATAGTTTCGAATCCTTATCCTTGTGAGGGAGGCGCATGTCATGAGTGGACAACGTGATCTGTGGAATATGGTGACCATGAGCATTGGCCGGGTGACGCCCTTTGTGACGCCCCTCCCGGTGGGTCGGAAGCAAGCACTCAAGCCGCTAGCTACTGCTCTGGCAGCCATTGTCTTGGCCGCCGGATTGGCTAGTAGCGCGTTTGCTCTTCCTTTTTCGAAAGGTGATGTCTTTGCCTCGGTCGGAAATGGCAAAGTCGAGGTGTACTCTCCAACAGGAACGCTCCTACAGACCTTGAACAACGGGCTCGGGAGCACATTCACGACGGGTGGCGTGTTCGATGCTGCCGGCAATTTTTATGTCACAACGTTCGGTAGCAATGTTGTCTCAAAATGGGACAGCAACGGCGTCTTGGTCAACGGAAGTTTCATGACCGGCTGCAACTCGGATTGCGAGTCCATCACTCGCGATGCGAGCGGACACGCCTTTGTCGGCCAGGCAGATGGAACCGGCGATATTCGCAAATACGATCTCGCGACCGGCGCCTTCATCACGAGCTTCAGCCCGACTGTATCACCGCGTGGTACCGACTGGGTCGATCTGTCGGCTGACCAGAGTACAATCTTTTACACTTCGGAAGGTGGCCTGATCCGGCGGTTCGATACAGGGGCGAATGCCCAGCTTTCTAACTTTAATGCCGTCGATGCCGGCGGAAACATGTTTGCCCTCCGCATTCTGTCCGACGGTGGTGTCCTGGTTGCACACACGAGTAATGTTCTTCGGTACAACAGCGCTGGCGTCCTCATTCAAACCTACCCCGTGACCGGTCACAGTGGGACCTTGTTCGCTCTCAACCTCGATCCCGACGGGACGTCTTTCTGGACTGGCGATTTGGGCGGGGACAACAAAGTGTTCCGGGTCGACATCGCTTCTGGCGCCGTTCTCACCAGCTTCAACACCCTGCAGGCCGGCGACAATACGCTCGGAGGCTTGACCGTGTTCGGCGAAATCACGCAAGGTTGCGGTGCCAACTGCGGTGGCGGCGGAGGCGGTGGCGGTGGTGTGCCGGAGCCGTCTACACTGATGCTCCTCGGTTCCGGCCTCGTTGGACTGGCTGGAGTCGCATGGAAAAGGTCCTACCGCAAATAACTAAAATACTCAACTGACGGCTCACGCGCGGGCGCCGAGTTCACTTCGGCGCCCGTCGTGTCTCTGCTCCTTGATAGCTCGCACGTATTTGGTGGAGAGCAGATGCCAGTCTCACTAGTCTTCGGATCAGATGCACGTGGGCAACTGATATTGCATCGAGGCCCACGCCCCCCTCATCGGCTGCTGAGGAAGCTCGTTCAGTCGACCTGGGCTTGTCGCTCGCGAACGGCGACCATGGCCTGGATGCGTAGCTCCGGCGTCGGGCTCGTCACACGATGCACGTCGCGAACGTGCTCCATGTACTCGCGCATGAGCTCACGGATGTCTGGCCCCACGCCCACGTAAGGGCAGCCCTGGAATACATCCTCACATCGCAGCTCCTTGGTCATCTTGCCCTCCAGGGTTGAGCAAGAGCCAAGCCATATTCGATCACTCAGCAAAATCAGTGACATGCGACGAACGGTATGGGGTATCTGCAAAAAGTTGTCCACGATCAGGACCACGCTGCGTCAGCGAAGGTTGGAGAGGATTCCCTCGACGGCGTCGCGCTGAGGCAGGTTAGGCGCCAGCGCGAGAGCGGCCCGGAGTTCGGCCGCCGCCTC
>QHSC01000008.1 GCA_003220345.1 Candidatus Rokuibacteriota bacterium
CAGGTTTTCATGAACCTGGCCGCAAATGCGCGCGATGCGATGCCGCAGGGGGGCCGGCTCACTATCGAAACTGCCAACGTCGAGGTGGATAGTGCCTACGTGCGCCAGCACGCGGGAGCATCAATCGGGCCGCACGTGAGGCTGACGGTACGAGACACCGGCGCCGGGATGGACGCGGGCACCATGACGCGCGTCTTCGATCCATTTTTCACGACGAAGGATGTTGGCAAGGGGACGGGACTCGGTTTGGCCACGGTCTACGGAATCATCAAGCAGCACGGGGGCCATATTGCGCTTGAGAGCGCGGTCGGTCGTGGAACTACATTCGCGATCTACCTGCCGAGAGTTGATGAACGCGAGGCTATCGGCGCTAGCGCTTGATCAGGGGTCCCTCAGCCAATCGAAGATGCCGAGAAGGACAATGGCAATCGTGAACGTGATGACCCCGAACGCGATTGCCGGCCACTGTTCCACGCCGGAGCGTGTGGCCGCCTCCATTGACAGGACGCCGATCAGAAAGCCGCCTGACATCTTCAGCCACCGCAGTCTCGTGGTCGCGTTTCGGATGAAGTCCGACGGCTCCCCACATACCGGACAACACACCGGCTGTCCCGGCGTGCCGTGATCACCCCCTCGTGCCGTCACGTTAAAGTTCCGGCCCCGAGCAGGACAGCTTGACTGCGCGCAGCAGTGGATGGTGGACCTGGCCATCATAGCCCTCTGATCTCACGAGGCGAGCGTAACCTGCGCGTGCTGATGCCACCGAGCTTCATGCAGGGCGCCCCGTTCGGGCACCCCGGGTAGATGAGTCAACGTTGGTCTTGAAGCAAGCGTTGGACGAGTCGGTGAAGGTCTGCGACGGCGAAAGGCTTGCTCAGCACTGTGGCGCCAGTCTGTTCGAGAAAGCGCGCGTATTCAGGCGGCTCCGTCGTCCCGCTGACGAATGCGAGCCGGAGCAGCAAGCTCTCGTGCTGTTGTTCAAGTTCGCGATACAGCCCCACGCCGTCGAGCTGCGGCATCCGTAGGTCACTCAGGATGACATCGTATGAGCGGGCCGCGATCTTCTCCAGGGCCTCACGGCCGTCCTTGGCCGTCTCGACCTCGTACCCCTCCAGCGCCAGGGCGTCTGCGATGAGCGCCGCCACCAGTGGCTCGTCATCAACCACGAGAATGCAGGCGCGGCGTGCATCGGTCGTGGACAGTCGCTCGGTGGGCATCTGCAAGTGGTCTCAGGGGAAACAGAGCAAGCGGGAGGCCATTCAGGAACCGCAGACAAACCAACTGCTTACCGCGATCTCCCCTCACTCTTGTTCCCGAAACTGGTCACTCGTTGCCACCCAATGTGTCAGCCGAAGGAGGTGCTAGCGGCGTGGCTGAAGGGCCTACGGCTTGAAGATGGCGGGATCAGGCGGCGGGGCCAGGTGCAAGCGACGTGGCCAGTCGAACTGCTTCCGCAGCCAGGCTCAAGGATGCGCCGATATCGCCCGGGTTCTGGAGCATCGCGGCGAGCTGCAGGTTGGCCATCTTCAAATCCCGAGAGGCGTTTGAATCGACGCTCCACCCGTCGGGACGCGCCTGCCTTACCACTTTCCAGCATGCATAGCGTGCGGCCGAATACGTGTCGCACAGGTGCTTTTTCTGTTCCGAGGTCGAGCAGCGCTGATAGAGCGTATAGAAATTCTCTTCCAAGAGCAGGAAGGTGTCTTCGATCTCATCGCGATAGGTCCCATCCGCTGAGGCGTCATTCAGCATGGCAGCACGGGCGCCGACGAGACTCGGACCTCATCTGCGAGAGGTGAGCAGCAAGGTGCGCTAGTTGTGCTTGGCGTGTGTGCGATCGGCGACCTCGACAGGGCGGTCGAGATTCCGCCCATTCCTTTGGTCAGTCGTCACCCGAAGGACCGTGCCGTGGTCGGCTAGCCTCTCTGTCCCACCTCCCGCCCTCACCAGCACGGGTCGATGCTCCGCCGCGAGGGGCTTCGGCTTCGCGTCGACGATCCTGCCCTGGGCCTCGGGCGAGGCTGCGATGCCGGATTTTGGCTTTTGCCTGGGCGTCCTGGCATTGGCCTGCTGCGCGCCTGCTTTCGAGGCACCAAGCAGGAAGAGAATACCGACTGCTGCCTGCCCCTGCGCCGCAGTCTGGGCGGACGCGTCAGGGGGTACCCCCATGCCAGCGGCGACGAGAAGAACTATGGTGACCGCCAGGGTCCGCATCATGCGTGCTGTACCTGCGGGGGCAGCCACATCAACGGCCAGACGATTCCTTCCTCCAGATTCACCCTCGTCATCGGTAGCCCGCAGCACTTGGCCGGGGTCCCAGCAATCTTCCAGCACCTGGGACATTTGTACTGAGTTGCCATGTGGTCTCTCCTGCCTCGCACGACGAGGTGAACTGGCGGCCGCTCCTAAAGAGCAAATAGAATGCCGGGCTTGAAACCGAGCGCTTTCAGGTCTGAAAGGCCCGAATTGGCGAAACTTGGAGCTCTACGTACGGGAAAGGTTGTTCAGCAGAGGAAACGTGGACTGAGTAACAATCGCCGGCTCAGAAGAAGGAGTAGAGAGTCTAGATTCGCTCCTTGAGCACCCACGCATAGTCGAAGGCGATCTCGCGGAGGTAATCGTATCGGCCGGAGGCGCCGCCGTGGCCGGCGTCGAGGTTGATCTTGAAGAGGGTGGCGGGGGCGCCGTCGTTGAGCGTGCGCATCCTGGCCACGTACTTGGCGGGCTCCCAGTACATCACCTGGCTGTCGTTCAGTGAGGTCTTGACGAGGATGCCCGGATAGAGACGCGCGGCCAGGTTCGTGTAGGGGCAGTAGGTCTTCATGTACTCGTACTGCTCGTCGATCTTGGGATTGCCCCACTCCTCGAACTCGCCCACCGTCAGCGGCAGCGTCTCGTCCAGCATGGTGTTGATCACGTCCACGAAGGGCACGCGCATCACGGCGGCGCGGCAGACATCCGGGCGCATGTTGAGCACGGCGCCGATCAGGAGGCCGCCCGCGCTGCCGCCCTCGATGACGAGGCGCTCGGTGGCGGTGTAGCCTTCCTTCTTCAGGTGCTCGGCCACGGCGATGAAGTCGATGAAGGTGTTTTTCTTCTGCATCATGCGGCCGGCATCGTGCCAGCGCTTGCCCAGCTCGCCGCCGCCGCGGATGTGGGCGATGGCAAAGGTGTAGCCGCGATCGAGCAGGCTTAGCCGATTGGAGGAGAAGTTCACGGGGTACGGCATGCCGTAGGCGCCATAGCCCGTGAGCAGCATGGGCGCCGTGCCGTCGCGCGGCGTCTCCTTGCGACAGACGAGAGAGACGGGCACGCGCATCCCGTCCGGGGCGACGGCGAAGAGCCGCTCCGAGCGATACTGCGTCGGATCGTAGCCGCCCAGCACCTCCGTCTGCTTGAGGAGTGTCCGCTCGCGGCTGAGGATGTTGTAGTCGAAAACCGAGGCGGGCGTGATCAGGGACTGGTAGCGGAAGCGGTAGGCGTTGGTGATGAACTCGGCATTGGCGTCCGCACCCACCTCGTACGTCGGCTCGGGGAACTCGATGTGGTGCGAGGCGCCGTCGGTCAGGGTGGTGACGCGCAGCCGGATCAGGCCATCCTCGCGCTCGTGGGCGACGTAGTGGCTGGCAAAGACGTCGAGGTCTTCCAGCATCACCTCGTCGCGGTGGGCGATCAGCTCGGTCCAGCGCTCGGGTCGCGGGTCCGCCACGGGCGCCCACACCAGGCGGAAGTTGCGCCGGCCGCCGCCGTTGGTCCGGATGTAGAAGCGGTCGCCGCCGTGATCCACGGCGTACTCGTGGTCCTTCTCGCGCGCCGTGAACATCTGCCAGGCGCCCTCGGGCTGATCGGCGGGGAGATAGCGCCACTCGCTGGTGGTGAAGGAGCCCGCACCCAGGAAGAGAAAGGTGCGGCTGCGCGAGCGATCCACGCCGATGCGGAAGAGGGCGTCCGTCTCCTCGTAGATCAGCTCGGTGCCCGGCAGGCCGGCGCGACAGCGGTAGAGGCGGTAGGGGCGCTTGGCCTCGTCCTCGAGCACGTAGAAGATCGTCAGGTTGTCGGCGGCCCAGGCGACGGAGGCCACGCGCTCGATGGTGCCCGGCAGGAGCTGGCCCGTGCGCAGGTCCTTGACGTACAGCGTGTACTCGCGAAAGCCGGTGATGTCTGTGGAGTACGCGACGAGATGACCGTCGTCGCTGACCGCGGAAGAGCCGAGGGAGAAGAAGGGATGGCCCTCGGCGAGCACGTTGAGATCGAGCATCACCTCTTCGGGCGCATCCAGGCTGCCGGCCTTGCGGCAGTAGATCGGGTACTGCTTGCCGCGCTCCGTGCGCGAGTAGTAGAAGTACGCGCCCCGGCGATACGGCACCGAGGAGTCGTCCTCCTTGATGCGGGCGAGCATCTCCTGGTAGAGCGATTCCTGGAAGCTCTCCTGCGGCTTCATCACCCCGTCGGTATAGCCATTCTCGGCGCGCAGATAGGCCAGCACCTCGGGATCGTCCTTCTCGCGCAGCCAGTAGTAGTCGTCCTGGCGGATCTCACCGTGCAACGTGTCGATCTTAGGAACTTTCTTTGCGACGGGTGGGGTGGTCATGGCCCCGTCACTGTACCGGGGCGTAACGGGTTGTCAAGGCGAGCAGAGCAGAGCGGTCACGAGTTGCGCAGGATGGACGAGTGACGGAAACTCGCCGTCGTGATGGAACGACGCACCTTCCTCGCGACACTGGTTGGCGGGCTTCTGGCAGCGCCGCTCGCTGCCGAGGCGCAGCCTCGGGAGAAGCTGCCCCGGGTAGGCTATCTATCGCCCGGTTCCCCTTCTGAACCGCTTAGACGGCGCCGTTTCGAGGCCTTCCGCCAAGGCCTGCGCGAGCTGGGCTATGTAGAAGGTCAGAACATCGTTATCGAGCCCCGATGGGCCGAGGGCAAGTACGATCGCTACCCTGCCCTCGCGGCCGACCTGGTCCGTTTGAAGGTGGACGTCATCGTGCCGGTGGGTGGGGCAGCGACCCAGGCCGTCCAACAAGCGACCAGGACGATCCCGATCGTCATGTCGGTCGTCATTGATCCCGTTGGGAGCGGACTCGTCGCCAGCCTTGCGCGCCCCGGGGGCAACGTCACGGGGCTGACGATAATGGCCTCCGACCTGGTCGGGAAACAGCTTGAACTACTCAAGGAGGTGGTTCCCAAGGTCTCTCGGGTGGCCCTCCTGTGGAATCCCGCCAATCCAGGGAGCGCACCCCAGTTGCGACAGGCGGAGGCTGCCGCTCGGGCCTTGGGAGTGCGGCTTCA
>QHSC01000050.1 GCA_003220345.1 Candidatus Rokuibacteriota bacterium
TCGAGGAGCACCGCTTTGCAATCGAGGCAGCCGATGGCCGCCGTCCGGCAGCCCGTGGCGCAGGCCTCGCGCGCGGGCGCAGGGGTGAAGATCTTGTGCAGGTCGAAGACGGGGCAGACGTCGGGATTGCCGGGATCGCTCCGGCGCTTGCGGGCGGGATCGGTGACCATGGGCTTGACCTTGGCCGCGATCGCTTCCGGCGTGTCCGACAGGAAGATGGCGTTGCCGAGCGACTTCGACATCTTGCGGCCGTCCGTGCCCGGCACCTTGGGAATCTCCGTCAACTTCGCGCCCGGCTCGGGAAAGACCGCGCGCTTCCACGTGTGGTTGAAGCGCCGGGCGACCTCGCGGGTCAGCTCGATGTGCGGCACCTGATCCACCCCCACGGGCACCCACTGGGCCTTGTACATCAAGATGTCCGCGGCCTGGAGGAGCGGATATCCCAGGAGGCCGTACGAGGGAGATTCGAGCCGGAGCTGCTCGACCATCTCCTTGAAGGTGGGGACGCGCTCGAGCCAGCCCAGCGGAGTGACCATGGAAAACAGCAGGTGCAGCTCGGCGTGCTCGGGTACGAGCGACTGGATGAAGAGCGTGCTCCGCTCGGGATCGAGACCCGCCCCGAGCCAGTCCGCGGCCATCTCGATGGTGCTCTCGGGCGCCTGCCCGCTGTTCTCCGCGTCCGTGGTCAGGGCATGCCAGCTCGCCACGAAGAAGAAGCACTCGTAGTCGTCCTGCAGCCGAACCCAGTTGTCGAGAGCGCCGAGATAGTTGCCCAGGTGCAGATTGCCCGTGGGGCGCATGCCGGAGAGGACCCGCGACTTCTCGGTCATGGCGCTCCTGCGTCCTCTCGTCCGGCTCCGCGCGATTCCCAGGCCTTGGCCATGCGCAGGAAGACGTAGTTGGCATAGAGGACGGCGAGCACGAATCCCCGCCAGCCGTCGAGGAAGCCCATCTTCATGACGTACATGGAGAAGAACCGCGCGAAGGGGCGCAGGGTCAGGTCGGTCCAGCGCGGGCGGTGTCCCTCTCTCGTCAGCTCGACAGCGGCCAGCGTGGAATAGCGGTTCGAGCGGGCCACGAAGTCCTCGAGCCCGCGATACGAGTGATGGAGCAGAGGCTCGGCGAGCGCCTCGACGTGACCCTGCACGGCCACCGACTCGTGAACCGCGCTCTCCACGAAGCGGCCCGCTCCGTGCCGGAAGAGGCGGAGCTGATAGTCCGGATAGAGCCCGCCGTGTCGCACCCACGCGCCCCAGAAAAGGTTCTTGCGGGGAACGGAATAGCCGTCGGCGGGGCCATCCACCATCAGGATGCGGCGGACGCGTTCCCGCAGCTCGGGGGAGACGCGCTCGTCGGCGTCGAGGGAGAGGATCCAGTCTCCCGTGGCCTGCTCGAGAGCGAAGTTCTTCTGGACGGGGAAGCCCGGCCACGGCCGCACCCAGACCTTGTCCGTGAACTCGCGCGCGAGCTGTGCCGTCTTGTCCGTGGACTCCGCGTCGATCACGATGATCTCGTCGGCCCAGCTCACGCTCTCCAGGCAATCGCGGAGCCGGGCTTCCTCGTTCCACGCGATGATGGTGACGCTCAGTCGCCTCACGCCGGCGCCTCGAGCATCTCGCGGGCCGTCTCGAAGGCTCGAGCGGGCGAGAGCCCCGCCATGGTGCCGTCGGGACTCTCGAGACCGCGGCAACGTGGGCCGAAGGGGCCGTTGCGAACGGCGCGCGTGGGGCCGAAGAGCCCGAGGGCGGGCGTGCCGAGAGCGGCGGCAAGATGGAGGGGACCGGTGTCGTTGGCGACCATGAGGCGGGCCCGGGAGAGCAGCGCCGTCAGCTCGCCGAGGTCCGTGGGTGGCGCCATCAGCGCGGACCCTCCGGGCAGCTCGAGACCGATCTGTCGCGCCATGTGCGCCTCGTCCGGCCCCCAGGCGAGAAGCACGCGCGCTCCCGCTTCGGTGATGAGCCGCTCGGCGAGCGTCCGGAAATGCGAGACGGGCCACTGCTTCTCGGGTCTCCCCGCTCCGGGATTGATCACGACCAGCCGGTCACCGGGCTTCACACCTTCCTTCGCGAGGAAATCGTCGATGCGGCGCGACGAATCCGCGGGGATGGGCACGTGGAAATCGGGAGTTCCCGGGATGATGCCGAGCGGGCCCAGCAGGGCCAGGTACTGCTCGACA
Organism: Candidatus Rokuibacteriota bacterium; assembly: GCA_003220345.1. Classification (GTDB taxonomy): domain Bacteria; phylum Methylomirabilota; class Methylomirabilia; order Rokubacteriales; family CSP1-6; genus AR37. Next base: position 2,177 of record QHSC01000050.1, read on the forward strand.
ACATGAGCCGCCTCCGGAGGCGGCGTGACGCGACGGTTCGTGAAGAGGGCGTTGGCGCGCTCCCGGCAACGCGACGCGCTGAACCCGATGCGCACGGGAGCTCCCGTGTAGGCGGTGAGGAGGCCGGACTTGAGCAGGCCCTGCAGATCGATGGCGACGTCGAAGCGCGCGTGCCGGATCCGCGTGCGGAGGCGACCCACCTTGTCCCACACCTGTCGCATGCCGGCCGGCCGCCTGATCATTCGCCGCCACAGACGCGTGTCCACGGGCACCACGGTATCGAGATCGGGATGATCGCGCAGGATGGCGTACTCGCGCGCCTCCACGATCCACGTCAGCTCTGCGTCGGGCAAGGCGCGCCGGAGGGCGCGCGCCACCGGGAGGGCGTGGATCACGTCGCCCAGAGAGGACAGCTTGACGATGGCGATGCGCGCGGGGCTCAGCGGCCGCCCCTTCCGAATCGCTCGACGATGGTGCGGATGAGATCGCGGGTGGCGTGGGTCTTCGGATCGCCGGCGATGGCGACCTTTCCGCCCGCGGCAAGCACGGCGGCGCGCTCGGGCACCGTCTCCGCCGTGTAGTCGGTGCCCTTGGCGTGGACATCGGGCCTGAGCGTGGCCACCAGCCCATCTGCCGTATCGTCGTCGAAGACGACGACGGCGTCGACCGACGCGAGGGCTCCCACGATCTCCGCGCGCTCCGCCGCCGTCATGATCGGACGCCCCGCGCCCTTGAGGCGGGCCACGGACTCGTCGGAATTGACCCCCACGAGGAGGGCGTCCCCCAGGGCGCGGGCGCCTTCGAGGTAGCGGACGTGACCGACGTGGAGGAGATCGAAGCAGCCGTTGGCGAGGACGACGCGCTTGCCCTCTCCGCGCCAGCGCGAGGCGAGTCCCCTCGCCTCCTCAAGGCCGAGAAGCCGTGTCATCGCCCACCAGCGATTCGAGAAGCTCGCGCGGCGTCGCGGCCGCCGTGCCCCGCTTCATGACCACCACGCCGCCCGCGACGTTGGCGAGCCACGCCGCCTCCGCGGGGGCGGCTCCCGCGGCCAGGGCCGTGGTGAAGGCGCTGATGACCGTGTCGCCCGCTCCCGTCACGTCGGCGATCTGGTCGCTCCCGTGTATGGGAATCCACGTCACCGGACCTTCCCGCTCCAGGAGCGCCATGCCCCGGCTGCCGCGCGTGATGAGGAGATAGCGCGCCTCGAGCCGATCGAGCACGGCCCGTCCCGCCTTCTCGAGGGACGGCTCGTCGCTCAGCTCCGCGCTCGCCAGCTCTTCGACCTCGGGCTCGTTGGGCGTGGCCGCGGTGACGCCCCGGAAGCGCGGCAGGTCGTAGCGGCTGTCCACCGTGACGAGGAGATCGCGGCGCCGCGCGATCTCGCTCACCGTTTCGAAGACCCTGGGCGTCACCGTCCCGTAGCCGTAGTCGGAGAGGAGAAAGGCGTCCGCGCGCGCCCCCGCCGCCTTGACGCGCTCCACGATCCCGCGCTCCACGTCGTCGGGCAGGGTCGCCTCCGGCTCGCGGTCGAGCCGGACGACCTGTTGCCGCGTGGATTCGTAGCCTCCCGCCATGATCCGCGTCTTCACCGGCGTCGCTCGCTCGTCCGACACCATGACGCCGTCGGTCGAGATCCCCGCGCCCGCGAAGAGACGGGTCAGCTCCTGGCCGGCCTCGTCGCCCCCGACGACACCCACCGGCGTGGCCACCGCTCCCAGGGCGTGGACATTGTCGGTGGCATTGGCGGCCCCGCCCAGCCGCACCTCGCGGTCCGTGAAGCGGAGGATGAGGACGGGCGCTTCGCGCGAGATGCGCGCGGGCTTCCCGTAAAGATACTCGTCGGCGATGATGTCGCCCACCACCACGACGCGCTTGCCCGCCAGGGCGGGAATCAGCTCGCGCAGCCTTCTCAAGGGAAGCATCAGCGGGCGAGCGCCCACTCCACGGCGTCCAAGAGATCTTCGGCGACGTGGTCGGGCTTCACGCCCCACGCCTCCCGTCGGTGCTCGAATTCGCCGCGGCCATAGCCGGTGAGCACGAGGACGCCCGCCGCCCCCGCCGCCTGTCCCGCCGCGACGTCGGACGGCTTGTCGCCGATCATGACCGAGCGCCCGAGATCGAGATCGAGGTCGGCGGCGGCGCGCAGCAGCATCCCTGGCCGCGGCTTGCGGCACTCACAGTCGCGCCGGAAAGGTGGCGCGCCCGCTGTGGGGTGATGGGTGCAGACATAGAGTGCGTCGAGGCGCGCGTCGTGCGCGGCAAGCTGCCGCACGACCTCGTCGTTCACCGCGCGAAGCACTCCTTCCGAGAAATAGCCGCGGGCGATGCCGGCTTGATTGGTGGCCATGATGGCGGGGATTCCCGCGCCATTGAGCTTGCGGATGGCCTCAGGTGTTCTCGGCAGGACCCGCACACGGCTCACGTGATTGATGTACCCCATCTCCTCGATGAGGCACCCGTCCCTGTCCATGAACACCGCCGGGCGTCCGGAGGTGAGGCCAGGCATGTGAGGCAGTGTAACCCTCGGCGCCGGAATCTTCAATGTAAATCGCTGGTTAGTGACCCGGCCCGGGTAGGCCGACAGGTGATCACCGCCTGAGGCTCTGCCAGAGGGAAGCCAGTCGCTCGACCTGGGCCTCGAAGGTGAATGGAAGCGCGGCGGCACGGGCCCCTGCCGACAGCTTTCTGGCGTCGCCATGATGGAGGAGCGCGTCGAGGCCACCGGCGATGGCTGCGGCCTCCGGCTTGTCGACGACCGCCCCGCTCTCCCCCGGTACGACCGCTTCGGCCCCGCCGGCCCCACGGCTCGTGAGGACAGGCACTCCGGAGGCGAGGGCCTCGAGATGGACGTTGCCGAAGGGCTCGTAGAGGGCGGGCAGCGCCACCACGTCGGCTGCGGCATACAGTCGCTCGACGTCGGGTCTCGGCGCGCTCCAGGTCACGCTGTCGCTCACGCCCAGGCGCTCGGCCAGGAGTCGATACGGCTCCGTCCGGCCCCGCCCCGCGACGAGCAACCGCGCGCGCCTGTCGCCAAGCCTCGCCAGGCCCTCGATGAGCGGACCGAGCCCTTTGCGCTCGAAGCCCGAGCCGATGAAGGCGACGAGCCACGCTTCTGCGCTGATGCCGAGGGCTGCGCGCGTCTCGCTCCGCCAGCGCCCCCGGTTATCGGGGTGGAAGCGGTCGAGGTCCACGCCGTTGTACACCGTGGTGACGGCCCGAGCGGGAGTCTTGTAGAGGCGCTGGATCTCCTCTTTCCCCTGGCCGGAGATCGCGACCACGTGCCTGGCGCTCTCCAGCGTGAAGATGCGCCGTTCCAGCCACAAGAGGAGACGATGATGAGGATTCACTTGAAGGCGTGTCCGCCCCATCGCGTCGAGGTAGGCGCGGTGGCTTCCCTCCCCCGCCCGATACACATCCTGGACGAGGCACCGCTCGTGGCTCTGGACGACGTCGTATCGGCGCGAGCGCACCGCCCGCCGCGCCTGAAGGGCGAAGGACAGCTGTCGCAGGACGGAGGGAGACCCGAGGATGGGAAGCCGATGCACGGTGATGCCGTCGACCTTCGGCTGCGCGCGCGTGGTGATCAGGTGAACGTCGTGCCCGCCGCGCCGGACGAGGGCCGAGAGCAGCCCCGCCGTGGCCGTCTCGACGCCACCGTGGAAGGAGAAGGGCCGGCAGATCAGCGCGATCTTCATCGGCGGGCCCGCGTCCCCGCCGTCACCTGCTCGATCAGGGGGAAGAGATCGCGGCGAGCCGCGCCGAAGCTGTAGCGCTCGACGCAGCGCTCTCGAGCGCGCCGCGCGAGCGCCGCCGCCTCTCCTGGATCGTCGAGGAGTCGGGCAATGGCCGCGCCCAGGGCCGACACGTCGCCCGCCTCCACCAGGAGCCCGCAGCCTTCGAGGATCTCGGGGATCATGGACACGCGAGTGGACACGATGGGCCGACCGAGCGCCATCGCGTCGAAGAGCTTGGCGGGGACCTGGCCCCGCGTGTCCGGCGTGTCACGCTGGGGCACGACGACCACGTCGGCCGCCGAGAGAAAGCTCGGGATCTCCTCGAAGGCGATGGGCGGGGCCAGGCAGATGCTCGGGAATCGCCGGGCAAGATCGCGACCGAGGACACTCTCGGGAAGGGTGCCCACGACGGCGAGCCGGACGTCCTTTCGCCCGAGCCCGGTCACTGCCGCGCCGAGATCGTCCAGGCCCTTGTAGCCGCGCGGAGTGCCCAGGAACATGACCACGCGCTCGTCCACGATGCCGAGGCGGCGCCGCGCTTCCACGGGCGAGCCCGAGCCCGGCTTCCACGCGTCGGTGTCCCGCACGTGCGGGACGAGGACGCCGCCGAATCGCTGCTGGAGAAACCTCGAGGCAACGGTGATGCCGCTCGCCAGCCCCGTCAGGCGCTCGGCGAGCCAGGTCCACGGCAGGCCCTTCGGGTTGCCGAAGTTGACCGCTCGGCCCAGGGTCCCCGCGGGTCCGGAGCGTAGATAGAAGCCGGTCTCCCAGTCGTCGATGTCGAGGAGGAGCGGCCGACGCCCGAGCACTCGCTTGAGATAGCCGACGCCGGCGCTCCCCAGCCTGGTCTTGGATGCATAGACGAGATCGCCGTCGGCCCGCCGGGACAGCTCGACCATGGTCATGAGGAAGCCGGGCATGCGTCGCTCGGGCACGCCCGTGTAGCGCACCGGGCCCCCCGCCACGGGCATCCACGGGGCGGGCCCCGATCGTGGGCCTATCACCTCGACCTCGCCGAGGGGAGCAAGGAGGCGGGCGAGGAGATCCGCTCGACCCGCGGCATTGTCGGAAAGGTCGAAGCACAGGATGGAGGTTTTCATTCAGCCGGCGAGCAATCCGCGGTAGTGCTCGACGAGCCTCTCGGCGACCCGGGCGCCGGTGAGCCGGCCATGCGCGAGCCGGGCGGCTGCCTGTCCCAGCTCGGCGCGCAACGTCGGTCGCTCCAGGAGCCTGGCCATGGCGGCGGCGAGCTCGGGAGCGTCACCGCCCGGGACGAGCAGCGCATCCCGGCCGTCGGTGAGGACCTCGGCGGCGACTCCCACCCTGCTCGCCACCACGGCGCGCCCGGCGGCCAGATACTCGAAGAGCGCGCGCGACATACCGTCCGATTCGAGAGGAGCGTAGAGGGCGATGTCGAGCGCGGCGAGGAGGCCGGCGGTGTCCTGGACGAATCCCAGGAACGAGACGCGCTCGGAGAGTCCGGCCTTCTCGACGGCCTGGCGTATGGCGGCTTCAAATGGTCCCTGGCCGGCGAAGACGAGGTGAAACGGCCGTCTCTCAGAGGCGAGCCGCGTGGCCGCCTCGACCACGAGGCCGTGCCCCTTCATGACCCGGAACCCGGAGAGCACGCCGATCACCGCCGCTTCCTCGTCGATGCCGAGACGCTGTCGGAGCGCCGTGGAATCCGATGCCGGTTGGAAGCGCTCGCCATCCGCTCCTCCCGGGAGGGCGATCACGCGGTGAGGGGAGACCAGGCCTGCCGCTCTGCACTGCCGGGCGATGGCTTCGCTGACCGTGATCATGAGGTCCGTGGCGTGGCCATAGAGCCAGCGGTTCAGGGCATGAGGCTGGAGCGGCTGCACGATGTGGCGTGTCCTCACGAGAGGAGTCGGACGCGCGCGGAGTCGATTGGCGAGGGCGGCGAGCCAGTGCTCCTTCCCCCGGTGGACGTGGACGATGTCCGCGCTCTCGAGGCGGGCGCGGAGACTCCGGATGTCGTCGAGGTCCGCCCACGGCCTGAGCCCGGAGCGCAGCGAGAGGGTCTCGATCCTCTTCACGCCCTCCGCGCGGGCCCTCGAGATCACGCGCTCTTCGGTGCCCCTCCGGCAGACGAGGGTCGCCTCATGTCCGGTCCGGTCCAGCTCGCTGCACATGCGCGTGGCCCAGTAGGCATCGGACGACCAGCCCCGGCACGAAACGACCTGAAGGATTTTCATTTGGATCCGGGGGGGAGCGACCGCCGCTCCTCCCCCGGGCCCCCCCACCGGTTCGAACGGAGTAGATACCTCTCGCTCACCTTTGAACTCCGGGGGGGAGCGACCGCCGGTCGCACTGAGGGTTGGCTCGGCTCGCCTTTGGCTGCGCCTCACACTGCTCCCCCGGGCCCCCACACCGGTTCAACTCGAGGCCATTCTCCTCGCTCATTATCCACGAGGTTGACCGCGACCGCCGGCCGCTCTGAGGGTTGGCTCGGCTCGCCTTCGGCTGCGCCTCACACTGCTTCCCGGGGTCCCCCCACCGGTTCGATCTGAGCACCTTATTCTCGATGCGCTTTCTCAATGCTGCCTGCTGGCGAGGGCCGCCGCGTAGATCTCTTCGAAGCGACGGGCATGGCTGTCGGGGCTGAACCGGCCGAGCGCGCGGCGGTGCCCCGCCTCGCCCATGGCGCGGGCCTCGTGCGGCCGCTCGAGCAGCCGGCGCAGGGCGGTGGCAACGTGCTCGGCCGAAACGCGCTCGAGGAGGAGGCCGGTCTCGCCGTGAACGACGACTTCCGGTAGTGCCCCCACCGGGGCCCCCACCACGGGCCGCCCCGCCGCCATGGCCTCGAGGGCCGCCCGGCACGACTCATCCGAGCCCGCCCCGAGAAGGACGAAGATATCGAGGGCATGGAGCACGGCCGGCAAGTCGGTATCGCGATAGCCCGCAAAGAGTGCGCTGTCCTCGAGTCCGAGTTCCTTGACGGCTGCCTCCAGGGCCTGGCGCCGCTCACCCTTGCCGACGAGGAGAAGACGGGCGTCGGGGCGCTCTCGACGCAGTAGCCGGAAGCCTTCGAGGAGCGTCTCGTGGCCGCGCCCTGCCGCGAAGCGGGCGACGCAGCCGATGAGAGGGGCGGAGGCGACGTGAAATTCCTCGCGGATCTTGGCGGCGCCCCGCGAGTCGGCGGCGAAGCGCGCGGTGTCCACCACGCCCCCCACGCGGTGCACGGCCCGGGCGGGGGCGCCCGCGGCGATGAGCCTTTCCTCGACGCCGCGGCTGATGGCGACGAGGGCCTGGGAGCTGCGGTAGAGGCTCGAAGTGGGCCAGCCCCGTCGCACCGCGCGCTCGTTGTGATAGGAGCGCACGAGCGCGCTTCCGCCGTGAGTCCACCAGCCGAGCCAGTGGTCGTGGCTGTGGTGGACGTGAATCACGTCGAGCGCTTCCTCACGGACCAGGCGGCGGAGCCGTCGGAGGTCGGCGAGGACGGCAGCCGGGCCCGACCGGACATCGAGATGGAGCCCCTCGACGGGCTCCACGCCGGCTTCGCGCGCCTTCGCCTCGAACTTGTCTCCGGGGGCGAGGCCGAGCAGCGCGTGATGGCCACGGGCGCGCAGACCGAGAGTCAGCCGGAGAGCTGGATCGGCGCTGCCGGTCCACCAGCGATTGGCCACGAGATTGAGGACGCGAAGCGACCGGTCGCCCGTCATGCGTCACCGTGGCGAAGGAGGGACTCGTAGATGGCGAGGAGGCGACCGACGGAGGTCGCGTGCGAGAAGCGCTCCTCCACGAGGCGCCGCGCGGCGGCGGCACGCTCCGCGGCGCCGGCGGGGTCGTCGAGCACGGCCTCGATGCCGCGCGCGAGAGCAGCGGCGTCTTCGGGTGCCACGAGAATGCCGGTCTCCTTGTCCGTGACCACCTCCGGGATGCCGCCCACCGAGCTCGCCACGGCGGGCACCCGCGCCGCGAAGGCCTGGAGCAATGATTGCGGCACGCCCTCCGTGCGCGTGGAGGCGAGGACGAAGCAGTCCATGATCCGGAGGAGATCGGGCACATCGCTCCGGAATCCCGTGAAGACGACGGCGTCGCCCAAGCCGCGCTCTCGCGCGAGGCCTTCCACCCACCGTCGACGGATCCCGTCGCCCACGAGGAGCAGCCGTGCCGTCGGCCAGCGCTCGCGGACCATGGCGAAGGCGTCCAGGAGATGCGCGTGGCCCTTCGACCCGCGGAACATGGCGACGGAGCCGATGACGGGCCGGGCGAGTCCGAGCGATCGTCTCAGCGCGTCGGGAGCCTTCCCCGCGTGGTCCATCTCCGCGAGATCGACGCCGGCCGGCACCGCCACCACGCGCGCCGCGGGAACGCCGGAGGCGACCACGATGCTCCGGATGGCCTCGCCGCTCGTGATGACCCGGTCCGCGAGCCAGCGGTAGACGGGATTCAACCGACGCCGGATGCGGATGGACACGTGGCGGGTTCTGACCACGGGCACCCGCGCAATTCGCGCGGCCAGCCCGCCGACCCAGCCGTCCACCGAGCTATGGGTGTGGACGAGGCCGACGCCTTCGTTGCGCACGAGCCGCGCAAGGCGCGCCACTGCGCTCAAATCCCAGGCTCCGCGCATCGGCACCTCGACGACGTCGATCCCGAGCTGTCGCGCGCGCTCCGTGAAGGCGGCGCCCGGCTGGCCGGCCAGGAGCACCCGCCATCCGCGCTCGGCTATCCAGCGGGCCTCGGTCAGGGTGCGGACTTCCTGGCCGCCCAGGCCCGGCGACGACTCCGTGTGGAGGACAGTCCTCATGCCGCCGGCCCCTCTCCGAGCGCGGCGAGGGCGGCGGCCGCGACGACGGACGGCTCGATCGACCGCATGCACGGGTGGTCGATGGGGCAGCGCTCGAGAAAGCACGGCGCGCAGGGCGCCCGACCCTCGACGGCGCGCGCGTGGCGACCACGCGGGCTCGAGAGGCGCGGATCCGTGGGGCCGAAGAGCGTCACGGTGGGCGTGCCCACGGCCGCGGCCAGATGGGCCACGCCGGTGTCGGCGCTCACGAGGCAGCTCAGCCGGCTGAGGACGCGCGGCAGCAGATCGGAGCGGTCCCGACCGACAAGAGAGGCGATGTCCTCCCCTGCCGACGCGATGACCGTGGCCGCGCTCGCCTCCTCGCTCTCCGTGCCGAGCAGAACCGGGAGCGCGCCGGCCCGACGGAGTCTCGAGGAGAGCTCGGCATAGGCGGCGGAAGACCAGAGCTTCGAGGAGCCGAAGGCGGCGCCCAGATGGAGCCCGACCGTGCTGTCCCCGGCAGCGAGGCCAATGCTCTTGAAGAGGACGTCGATCTCTTCCTCGGCCACGGGATGGGGCGGGAGCGTGAAGGTCGGCGGATCCGATCCCGTGACGACGCCTCCCGCCTCGAGGAGTTGTCGGTACTCGTCGACCTGATGGCGGCGCGGAGAGGGAATGGGCAGCGTGTGGGTCAGGAGCCAGCCGCGAAGGTCGGCATCATAGCCGAGGCGTGCCCGGGCGCCCCAGCGCCGCGCCGCCAGGGCGGACTCGAATGAATTGGGGAGGACGACGGCGGTGTCCGGCCGCGAGTCTCTCAACGCGGCGGCCAGGCGTGAGCGCGCCCCGCGGTCGCGGGGGTACGGGAGGACGGCATCGGCCACTGCCTGGCCCTCTAGCAATGAAGCCCAGCGACCGACGAGGATGATGCGCGCTCGAGGAAGCGAGGCGCGAAGTCCATGAAGGGCGGGCAGGGCCATGACGGTGTCGCCGAGCCAGTTCGGCAGGCGAACGAGGATGTCGGGTCCCTCGATGATCACGGCCACGGCTTGCGCGCCCCGCTCGGCTGGAGGACTCGGGCCAGGGCCTCCACCAGGATGTCGCGTCTGTCCACCGACATGCGTATCGAGAGGACCCAGAGCGGCAGACCGGGCATGCCCGTCTCGCGGATCCTCACCCAGTCCTTCTCGGTGGTGACGAGCGCCTCCGCGCCCGCGCTTTCCGCGCGACGCATGAGGGACTCGATGTCGTCGAGCGTGAAGGCGTGATGGTCGGGAAACTCCACGAATCCAGCCACGCCGGCGCCCACGGCGCTCAATGTCGCGGTGAAGCCTTCGGGAGCGGCGAGCCCCGCGAAGGCGAGGAGGCGCCGGCCGCGGAGCGCGGCGGGAGGCTCGACGCGGCCATCCGGCATCGCACGCGCGCTCTCGGGCTCCGAGGAAGCCGTGAGGACGGCCGCCCTCGCTCCGAGCCGGCCGAGCGTGGCCGCCACCGCGCTCCTCGCGGCTGGCCCCGACGGATTGGTGACCACGATCAGATCAGCGCGCCGCAGCGCCTCGACGGGCTCGCGAAGCACGCCGCGCGGGAAGAGCCGGCCATTGCCCCACGGACTCCGCCCCGCCACGGCCACGATCTCGAGATCCTTGGCGAGCGTGCGGTGCTGGAAGCCGTCGTCGAGCACGAGGGCGCCGGCGCCGCAACGCTCGAGCGCCACCCGTCCTGCCTCGTAGCGGCTCTCCCCCACCACGACGGGCACGCCGGGAAGGCGCTCGGCAAGGAGCACCGGCTCGTCACCGCCCTGCCGCGCTCCGAGCTTGACGCCGTCCGTGTCCGACACGATCTGGACCCCTCGCGTCTGCCGCCCATAGCCGCGGCTCAGCAGCGCGGGCTTGCCGCCCAGCTCGGCGACGATCCTGGCGACCACCTCGGCGAGCGGCGTCTTGCCGCTGCCTCCCAGCGTGAGGTTGCCCACCGAGATGACGGGGCATGGCAGACGCCGCGTCCGAAATATGCCCGCCGCGTACAGGCGCGAGCGGACGGCGAGACCGCCCCCGTAGAGCCTGGCGAGGGCCTGAAGGCTTGCCGCTCCCGTCCAGCCGACCTCATCGCGCCAGGCGCGGCGGAGCCAGGGCTCGCGCACCCGCACGGCCTCAGCCACGATCGCCATCCATCAGGTACCGCTCGACGAGCTCGAGCGTGTGCTTGATGGCGCCGCGGTGTCCCGCCACCGCCTTGAAGGCCGCCTCGCCCATGAGACGGCGGCGCTCCGCGTCCATGAGGAGGGCGCCCATGTGGGCCTCGAGCTCGGCTCCGTCGCGCGCGACGAGGGCACCCTCCGCCTCGAGGAGGAGCTCGGCGCTTTCCCGGAAGTTCGTGGTGTGGGGGCCGAAGAGGACCGGCTTTCGCAGCAGGGCGGGCTCCAGCATGTTGTGGCCGCCCGTCGGCGCCAGGCTCCCGCCCACGAAGACGACGCTCGCCACCCGGTAGATCTGGGCGAGCTCGCCGACGGTATCCACGATGATGACGGCCCCGCGCGCCTGGGACTTCGGCAGCTCGCTCCGGCGCACGGGCTGCAGTCGACGCTCCCGGACGAGGCGCTCGACCTCGGCCACGCGCTCGGGATGTCGCGGAGCGAGCACGAGGGTGAGGGTGGGCATGCGGGCCCGGAGGTGGAGGTAGACGTCGAGCACGATCGCCTCCTCTCCCCGATGCGTGCTGCCGGCGACCCACACGGGCTCGCCGTCGTCGAGGCCGAGGAGCCGCTGCCAGAGGGCGTCGCCCCCGCCCTCGGGGGGGATGAGGTCGCTCTTGATATTGCCGGTCACCACCACCCGCTCCGGCCGGGCCCCCAGCGCGATGATCCGCCGCGCGTCCTCCTCGGACTGCATGGCGAGCACGCGCACGTGGGCGAGCATGCGCGCGGTGAAGAAGCGGACGAGGCGATACCGGCGGAACGAGCGATCGGAGATCCGCCCGTTGGCGATCATCGACGGGACCCCGCGCGCAGCGAGGGCCCGGAGGAGATTCGGCCAGAGCTCGGTCTCCATGCAGAGGAAGAAGCGCGGGTTGACCGCGTCGAGGACGCGGCGCACCGGGCCGGGCAGGTCGATGGGAAAGTATCGGTGGACGGCGCGGCCGGCGAGTCGGTCGGCCACGATCCGAGCACCCGTCGGCGTGACCGTGGTCATCACGATGCCGAGCTGCGGCCAGCGCCGGGTGATGGCTTCCACGAGGGGCACGGCGGTGGCGGCTTCGCCCACGGAGACGGCGTGGATCCAGCAGCGCGGCTCGCGCGGAAGGCCCTCACCGAAACGGCCGAGGCGCTGGCCCAGGCTCCGCCCGTAGCCGTCGCGGCGAAGGCGCTTGAAGGCAAGGACGGGAAGATATCCCAAGAGCAAGAAGCAGAGCAGGGCCGAGTAGACTGCGTAGCTCAGCGCGCGACCTCCTCATCCACCTGCCACGTGATCGAGCGCAACGCCGACTCGATGTCCTTGCGCGCGGCGTCCTGCTCGGCGGCGTCGGCGTCGCGGGCGATCTGGATGGCCTCCCCGAAGCGCACCACGCACCGGGCGAACGGTCTCGGGATCCTGAACTCGTCCCAGGACCGAAGTCGCCACTCCGACGAGGCGCCCACCGCCACGGGCACCACGGCCGCTCCGCTCAGACGCGCCAGCCCCACGATGCCCGGCTTGACCACCTCGCGCGGTCCCCTCGGGCCGTCCGGCACGACGACGACGCTCTGACCGGCGGCCAGCGCGCGCGTCAGCGCGCGGAACCCCCGCGCGCCGCCCCGGCTGGAGGAGCCGCGCACGGGCACGAAACCGAAGCGCCGGATGAGAGCGGCAACGATCTCTCCATCGCGCGAGCGGCTGATGAGCACGCGCAGGTCGCGCCGGGCATAGAGCCACGGCATGAGGGCGAGGCGCCCGTGCCAGACGGCGTAGATGGTCGGAAGCCCGGCCCGCCAGCGCGCCTCGACTGCTGCCTCCTCGCGGCGGATGGAAAGCGTCCGGGCGAGTAGCGAGAGGCTCAGGGCGCCGGCGGACGGTCCCACGAGGGCCAGCAGGCGCTGGCGGACTTTCATCGGCCCCGCGCGATTTCGAGAACGGCCTGCGCGGCCCGGCGGCCGACGCCGGGCTCGCCCAGGCGGCTGCGGACGTCCTTGAAGGCTGCCCGCTGCGCGGTGATGGCGGCCGAGTCCTCGAGGAGCCGCGAGGTCTCGGGCGCCAGCCTCTCGTCGACCTGATCTTGCAGGAGCTCCGGCACCGCGAATCGCCCCACGATGATGTTGGGAAGGCTGATCCAGGGCAAGAGCGCGAGCCGGCGGGCTATCCATTCCGTGGTCCGCGAGACGCGATAGCAGACGACCATGGGCGCATTGAGCAGCGCGGCCTCGAGGGTCGCGGTGCCCGAGGCGATCATGAGCACGTCGGCGGCGGCCATGAGCTCGTGGGTGAGGCCCTCCACGATATCGATTCGCGGGCCGCCCGTCTCTCGGGCCACGGTGAGCGCGGCGGCCATCTCCGGCGCATTGACGGTGGCGGCGGCCCCGAGCAGGAAGCGGCGGCAGGGATCACCAGCCGCGAGCTTCCTCGCCGCCTCGAGCATGGCAGGCAGGAGTCTCGCGATCTCCTTGCGCCGACTGCCGGGCAAGAGCCCGATCACCGACACCGCGGGATCGAGACCGAGGCGCTCGCGCGCGTGGTCCCGGGTCATGTCGAGGGGCAGG
>QHSC01000238.1 GCA_003220345.1 Candidatus Rokuibacteriota bacterium
CCGAGGAGCGTGGCCGCCAGGCCGTCCGGGTAAGCGAAATGCGCGTCGATGACCTCGAAGGGGAAGCTCCGACGGAGGCGCGCGACGAATCCGACGAGGGAGAGAAAGTACAGTACCCCGTCGAGGCACTTGCCGTAGCGCGGCAGCGAGAGGAACCGCGGGTGGTATACGCGCAGCCCCTCCTGGTCCTCGACGCGGGGGACGAGATCGCGCTCCGCGCGCAGCCACCGGTTCAAGGGGAACCAGGGCAGGGGCGCGACCACGACGATCTCGCAGCGCTTGGCCAGACGGCGGATCCGATGCTGCACGAAGACGCCACGCGTGGGCTGCTGCGCGTTGGGGAAGGTGGAGCTCAGCACGAGCACCCGCATCACGCGACCCCCCCATAGATCGGCGGATAGCGGGCCACGATACGCTCCCAGGTGCGCTCGGCCTCCACCCACTGACGTCCGCCCGCGCCCAGCTGAGCCCGGAGGTCGCGGTCTTCCCCCAGCCGGCGCGCCTGCTCCACGAGCGACTTCGAGCTCTCGGTCTTGAAGAGCAGCCCGGTCTGCCCGTTGTTGACGATCTCGGCATGGCCGCCGATGTCACTGGCGAGCACGGGAAGGCCCATGGCCATCGCTTCCAGGGGCTTGAGAGGCGTGACCAGCTCGGTCAGCCGGATGCGGCGGCGTGGAAGGACGAAGACATCCACCACCGTGTAGAAGTCGCGCACATCCTCCTGCGGGACGCGGCCGGGGACGAGGACGGCCGCCCCGATGTTCCCCGCGGCCTTCCGGACGGCCTCCTCGTCGCGGCCGCCGCCCACGAGAAGCAGCTTGGCGTTGGGAAAACGGCCGAGCAGCTCGGGCATGGCGTCGATGAGGAAGGCCAGACCCTCGTAGCGGCTGAACGACCCGATGTATCCGAACACCGGCCCATCACCCAACCCTAGATGGTTCGCGATCTCGGTGGCCCGGGTGCGAGGCTCGAGCCACTCGGGATCGACCCCGTTCGGCACCAGCGCGATGCGCTCCGGCGGAATGCCCCGAGAGATGATCTCCGACCGGATACCCTCGCAGATCGCCACCACGCGGTGAGCCCGCCGGAGCACCACGGTCTCCAGGGCGCGGCTGACGCGATAGCGGAGGGAGCCCTCGGTGAAGGTGCCGTTGTTGACTGCGGCGTCCTCCCAGAACGTGCGGACCTCGTAGATGACGGGCAGCCCCAGACGTCGCCCCGCCCAGAGCGCGGGCAGCCCATTCAGGGAGGGGGAATGGGCGTGGATGAGATCGACCCCCTCGGCGCGGGCGACGCGGATGATACGGGCGGCCATCCGAGCCATGAGCAGGAGCTCGCGCGCGAAGGGCAGACGCCCGCCCGCCCGCCCCGTTCTGTAGTGTGTGATCCCGTCCACCTGCTCGCGGCCGTCGGTGTTCGTGCCCTGCTTGGGCGACGTCAGGACCACCGGATCGAGTCCCAGGCGCTTCTGAAACGTCACGATGCTGCGGCTCCGATAGCTGTAGCCGCTCCCGATGGGCAGCGAGTGGTCGAGGACGTGGAGCGCGCGCGTGGGCGGCCGGCTCGTCATGGACGCGCTCCCAGCGCGACGTGCCGGCCATACAGCGCCACGAGGAGCTCGGGTCGGCGGGGCTCGATGAGACAGCCCGTCAGTCCGTCCCGAACCAGCTCGACGTTTCCTCCGACGCCGGTGGCGATCACGGGCAGTCCGGAAGCCATGGCCTCGAGAATGGCGTTGGATATGCCCTCCCCGATCGACGAGAGGACGAAGACGTCCAGAGCGCGCAGGACGAGGGGGACGTCGTCCCGCTCGCCGAGGAGCCGAACGCTGTCTCGGAGCCCGAGCTCGCGAACCGTCGCCTCGAGCTGCGGGCGTGCGGGGCCGTCGCCGGCGATGACGAGCGCGTGGCGCCCCTTGTTGGCCCGGGCAAAGGCGCGGAGAAGCCCGATCTGATCCTTGACGGGGTCGAGTCGGCCGACGGTGCCCGCCACTGACCAGTCCGCGGGAATGCCCAGGGTCCGGCGGGCCGCGGCGCGATCGCCGGGCGCATAGCGCTCGGTGTCCACGCCGTTATAGATCGTGCGAACCTTCCGCGCCGGGATCCTGACCTGCTCCACGAGCCAGCGGGCCAGATCGCGCGAGACCGTGACGAACTCACTGACGAAGGGCGACAGAAGACGCCTGACCTGCTGGCGGCGCCGGTTCCGTCCCTCCGGATCTGCCGCTTCTCGACCGTGCTCGCCGTGAATGACCGCCGGTACCCCCGCGAGCCGGGCGCCAATGATGGCGTCGATGCACGTCCAGTTGCGCGTGTGCACGATGTCCGGGCGAAGCCTCCGGAACAGGCGAGCCATGCGAACGGCATTCCAGCGATCCGGACGATGCGCGTCGCCCATGGGGAACACCGAGACTCCCGCCGGGATGCGCCCGGCGAGGGGACCCGAGCCCGTGGGCGTGACCACCGATTGCTCGGCAAGCGGGACCAGGTGCTGGACGAGGCGGAGGGCCACACTCTCGAGACCGCCCACGCGGAGAGAGGGGATGACCTGGACGATGCGTGGCCGTGCCGCGGCATCCCTGAGGGAGGCCGAGCCTACCGCACGAGGTACCCGCGCCGATCCGAGCACGCTCATCTCTCGACCTGCTCTCGGTGAAGCGCGGCATAAATCGACGGGGCCAGGCTTTCCACGATCGCGCGCTCGTTGGCATCCGAGAGGCCCGTGCCCAAGGGAGTTGCGATCCGAACCAGTATCGAGTCCACGCTTCGGGTCAGGATGAGCTCACGCATCAGGGCGAGGCGAAAGCGATACTCGCCTCCGTAGATACGGTTGCCGATCTGGTGCCAGTAGGCAACGAGGAGCCGGTGAGAGTCCTGATGGTGGATGATCACCGCAGGCAGGGTAACGGACGTGGCAGGGGATCCGGGCAGCGACAGGCCGAACGAGACCGGCTCGACGAGGCTGACACCGTGCTGTGGGTAGATCTTGTTCACGGAGGCCCGGCGCGACTCGACATCCTGACCGACGAAGAGGGCCACGGATACCCAGGCGAGCTGGCCGCCCTTGCGATAGGTTCTTCTCACTGAGAGCTTTTCATGCGGGTCGACCGGCAAGATCTCTTCCGCCTTGACCGCGGGCACACGATGAACGACCATGGCGCTCGCGGCAAAGAGCAGGAGGATCACTCCGAGCCTCCAGCCGGTTCTCATGAAGACTCTCGCGCCCGGACGCGCACGAGCAGCATGTCCAGGAGGACGAGGAGGAGCACCGTGGCGAGAAAGACGCTGGTCCCGTTGAACTTGTGGATCACGTTGTTGAGGGCGATGGGGCCGAAGTAATAGGCGCTGATCGAGGTGAGGATGAGGCGGATGATGTTCGAGAGCAGCCCGAGGGGGGCGGCGGAGATCGTGAGCAGCGCACGGATCCACGTGGGCCGGGACTGCACCTGGGAATAGGCCGCGCCGAGCGCCAGCAAGGCGGCGATGGCGGGGACGCTGCTGCAGTCGTCGGCCACCTCGAGCGTCATGTTGGGGAGATGAAGCATCACGCCGTCGCGCAGCACAGGTATGCCCAGCCATCCGAGCGCCTGCGCGGTGATCCCCGCGTCGAACAGCCGTGACTGATACGTCAGGGCTCTTAGGGTCAGATAGGGCAGCGGAATCATGAAAGCCAGATAGGCGATGGCGACCCATGCCTGACGGGTGACCGGGCCGCCCATGAGAAACCAGACGGCCCCGAAGAGCACGAGCGGGAGCGACAGTCTCGCCACGAACGGCTCTCCGCCCAGCGACCCGATGACGAGCATGGCGAGGGCGAACACGATGAGGGGCAGACCGAGGATCGAACCCTCGATGGGCAACTGGGCGAGGCTGTCGCGCCGGCGCCACAGAAGGTAAGCGGAGATGACGGGCACCGCGAAGCCGTGCGAGAGGCTGGGAAACTCGCTCCACTCGGCGGCCATGCCGGCCACGAGCGGCGCATAGAGGACAAGGGCTCCCAGCACCGTCACGCCGAGGGCGAGCCACGCCAAGCGGCGGTTCACGGGGCGGGCCACTGCGTGCACCGCACCGTTCGAGGCCACGATGTCGGTGACGATCTTTTCCGGTGTCGCCACGCCGTTCACGACGTCTCCTCGGGCAAGAGCAGGGTGACGGTGGTGCCGCGACCCTCGAGGCTGGCGATCTCCATGCGACCACCGTGGGACGTCACGATTTCCCTCGCTTGATAGAGTCCGATGCCCCATCCGCCTTTCTTGGTGGTCTGGAAGGGCACGAACAGCGAGTTCCGGATGAACGCCTCGGACATTCCGCACCCCGTGTCGGCGACGGCGCAGGCGACCATGCCGTCCTGGCGCGAGGTGCTGAGGGTGATCGTGCCCTCGCCCTCCATGGCCTCGACCGCATTCGTGATCAAGTTCTGCAGAACACGCTGGATGGCGTCGGTATCCCCGCGGACGCTCGGCGCGGGGTTGAGATTGAGCAAGAGACGAAGACGCGGATTCAACGGGATCGACGCCACCGTGTCGCGCACCAGCTCGTCCAGGGGCACGCTCTCGAACTCGAGCTCGCTCGTTGCCTGGCGCGTGGAGAGCCGACCCACGAGCTTTTGCATGCGCTCGACCGTCCGCGTGAGGGTCTTCAGGGCATCGACCCGGAAGGTGGGATCGTCGAAGTGCTGCCGCGCATTCTGGGTCAGCATGGACAGGGCCGACACCGAGTTCTTGAGGTCGTGAATGATGAACGACGAGAGTCGGTTGAAGCCCTCGAAGGCGCGGGACTGGGCGAGACGCTCCGAGAGCTGAACCGTCGCCGTGGCGCTGGCCGCCTGCTCCCCCAGCGTGGTGAGGAGATCGAGATCTTCTTGCGCATAGGGGGCGTCCGTCTGCTCGGCGCCGACGAGCAAGACCCCCACGAGGCGTCCGTGCGTCCGCAGAGGCACGGCCACCACGAGCCCCGCGCCGAGAAGAACAGTCGCGCGATCATGTCCGAGATCTTCCACGCGCCGCGACTCATGCGCCTTCGGGCGGGCCAAGAAATCCTCGGATGTGGCATCCATCGTCTTCGGAAGGGGTCCCGCATTGAGGACGGTATGCAGACGGAGGGTGCCCAGGGTCTCGTCCGCGAGGTACAGGGCCGCCTTTCGCGTGCCGATGGTATCGCTCACGCTGCGAAGGAGCTGGGTGGCCAGACCATCGAGAGTGACCCGGGCCGTCAAGTCGGCCGTGAAGGTCCTCCATTGCTGGCGATAGTCGTACTTGTCCGCGTAGAAATGAGTGCTGATATACCGCTTGAATCGCCAGCGCAGGCTATCCGACAGGGCGAGGGCGGCCAGACCCATGACGGCCACGAAGACGACGATGGTGCCCAGGAGCGCCGCCTCGGGTATGCCCAGCGCGTTGAGCAGCCATCCGGCGGCGCCGGCCAGGAAGAGGTACGAGCCGCACAGACCCACCACGATGGACTGATAGACGAAGTGGCGAGAGACGGTGAGGTCGATGCCGAGGGCGCCCGACCTGAGCAGGCCGACCGCGACCACGAGCTCGCCGATGAGCAAGGCCATCGTGCCGATGAGAAGGTTTTGCCGATCCAGGACGTGGAAGAGCAAGGTTTGGCTGAGCAGATAGAACCGGACCACGAATATTCCGCCCAGCCCGAGGGCCAGGTACTTGAGACGCCACCGCACCGACCCGCGAGAGTTTCGCAGAGACGGCTCGAGGCCATAGAGCACCGCAATGGTGGCGAGCAGCTCGATGACGACGCCAACCTGACCAGGCAGGCTGAGCTCGCCATAGCGGAATGGGCCCGGGGCGTTCAGCACGAAGATGAAGGGCGAGAAGACATTGACGCCGGCCGCGACGGCGAGCCCGACGCTTCCCAGCGAAAAGGACACGCGCCAGCCGTGGGAAATCGTCGCATCGGCGTGGCGGGCCGACAGAAAGGCGAACAGGCACCAGGGGATCGGCGTCAGGAGGCTGGCGGATTCCAGCGCAGTCATCCACCGGGCATGGGCCTCGGGCGTCGAGGCATGCTCCAGCAGCGCGTACACGACCGCGGATTCGAGGGCAAAGGCGACCATGCCCGCGGCAAACGTGGCATGGCGCAGCCGGCGCGGGGGCCAGAGCAGCGAGATTCCTCCAAGGGCCAGGCTGAGGACAGCCGCGATGAGCGGGGCGGTGTCGATCATGCCTTCACTCCCACGATCCAGTAGGCCTGCGGCACCAGCGCGCGGAGGCCGGGCACCGCCTCGAGGGCCCGGGCCACCCAGGGCCGTCCGAGCGCGCGCTCCCAGCTCGGCAGGGAGCGTGGCGGGAGCAGGATACTGAGCCGGCGGAGGGGTTGGAGGCCGCGGGAGGCCATGGTGCGCTCGACGGCGTTCGGCGAGTCATAGCGCAGCCGGGTTGGCTGGCCGCGGAGGAAGGCGGCGAGGCGGCTCAACATGGCCGGAAGACTCCACGGATTGAGGGTTTCCACGACCGCCACTCCTGCCGGCTCGAGAATACGGGCGATCTCCGCCAGCGCCGCCTCGGGCCTTTCCAGCGCCTGAAACACGCCGATGCACGCCACCGCCTGAAAGCTTCGATCCTGGAACGGCAACCCGGACGCATCGCCTGCGACATATCGCCCTGCCTGCGGCAGGTCCGCCGCGACGGCCCGGCGGAGGCTCGGCAAGGAGTAGTCGAGCCCGATCACTGGATGTCCGCGCTTGGCGAGGAGCCGGACATACGTACCGGCGCCGCAGCCGAGCTCGAGCGCGCGCGCGCCCGAGCGGACAAGGCCCCCGTCGAGAAGGCCCTCGAAGGTGGCCATGCGGCGACGGAGCCCCGCCGCGGACCAGCCCGAGACGAGATGATCGGGCTCATGCCGAGTGGCGAATTTCTCGAACCGGCCCTTCCACTGCCGCTCGAAGCCGCTCATGGCGTATCCACGTACTGCCGGTGCCAGAGCTCGAGGACCATGAGCGCCCAGATCTGCGAGGCGTGGCTTCGATACCCACGCTGATGATCGTCCCAGAGGCGCTTGACCGCCTCCGGGCGCACGTATCCACGGCCCGCGGCCCGGGTCGAGAAGAGCAAGTCCCGCGTCATGTCCTTCAGCTCGCCTCGGAGCCAACTCGTGAGCGGGAGCTCGAATCCTTGCTTGGGACGGTGCACAGGGGTGGCGGGGAGGCGGGACGCCACGTGCTGCTTGAGCAAGAACTTCGAGACGGAGCCGCGGAACTTGAGGGCAGGGGGCAGGCTGGCCGCGAACTCGATGATCTTGTGATCGAGCAGCGGGGAGCGCACTTCGAGCGAGCAGGCCATGCTCATCCGGTCGACCTTGACCAGGATGTCGTTGGCCAGCCAGGTCTTGAAGTCCACGTAGAGCACCCGCGAGAGCGGATCGGCGTCGCGCACCCGATCGAAGTGCCGGCTGAAGCCCGCGAAAGAATCGTGGTGACGGACCTGGGCGAGGAATTCCGGGGTGCAGAGCGCGCGCTTCTCCTCGTCGAGGAACAGCGACATGTCGTTGAAATAGGCGCGCTCGAATGACTGGCCGAGGTTCGAGAGCACGAGCTTGAGACGAAGGGGGCGCGGGATGCGGTCCGAGCGCGGGTAGAGTCGCCCGAGAGGAGCGAGCACGCCACGACGGATGGGACCCGGGATGAGCCTCCGGAGCCGCTGCTCCAGCCGGTGAATGCCGTAGCGGCGCTGGTAGCCGGCGAAGAGCTCGTCCCCGCCGTCACCGGACAGCGCGACCGTCACCCGCTCGCGCGCCGCCCGCGACACGTAGTAGGTGGGCAGGGCCGAGGAATCCGCGAAGGGCTGATCGAGATGCCAGACGAGCCGCGGGAGATCGGCCATGGCGTCCGGCTTGACGACGAGGGCGTGATGCTCGGTGCCCAGCGCCTCCGCGACGGCGCGCGCGTGCTCGAGCTCGCTGTGGCTGCGCTCGGCGAAGCCGACACTGGTGGTGACCACGGGCCGGGCGGACTGCCGCGCCATGGAGGCGACGACCGCGGAGGAGTCCACGCCCCCGCTCAGGAAGGCCCCCAGGGGGACGTCCGCCATCATCCGCATCTTCACGGCTTCGTCGAAGAGGGCGGAGAAGGCCTCCGCCGCCGCGCCGGGTGTGGCCGGCCCCGTGGGATCGAACACCACGTCCCAGTACTCGTGCAGCCGGGCGTGACCGCGCTCCCAGACGAGAATGTGGCCCGGCGGGATCTGCTGGATGTCCTGGAAGATGGTGCCGGGCGCGGGAATGGTCCCGAAGGTGAATTGATCTCGGAAGCGAAGACGAGGTGTTCCCCGTCAGCGTGGTAGTAGAGCGGCTTCTTCCCGGCGCGGTCGCGGGCGAGGACGAGGCGGCGGTTCGGCTCGTCCCAGAGAGCGAAGGCGAACATCCCGCGCAGGCGCTCGACGAACTTCAGCCCGAATTCCTCGTAACCGTGGACGATGGATTCCGTGTCGGAGCGCGTGGCGAAGATATGGCCGCGCCCCTGGAGATCGCGCGCGAGCTCGGGAAAGTTGTAGATCTCGCCGTTGAAGACAACCGCGAGCGTGCGCGTCTCGTTGTAGATCGGCTGGTCGCCGGTCGCGAGGTCGATGATGCTCAGGCGCCGGTGCCCCAGCCCCACTCCGGGCCCGAAATGCGAGCCGTCGGTGTCCGGTCCGCGATGACGCAGGACGCCCGTCATGCGATCGAGCAGCTCTCGATCCACGGGATGCCGCGGATCGGTGAAGACGAAACCGGCGATGCCGCACATGGCTAGGAGGCCCCTCGCGGGGCGGCGGGCCCGCGGTCCGCCCACTGCCGCATCCAGAGCTCGAAGCAGATGAGTGACCACAGGCGCGCGGAGCAGTCGCGCCGCCCGGAATCGTGCGTGGCGAGGAGAGACTCGACCTCGGAGGGGCGGAAGAGGCCGCGCTCGCGCGCCGGGGCTCCCAGCAAGACGTCGCGCGCCATGTCACGCAGCTCTCGCCGGAACCACGCGCCCAGGGGCACGCCGAAGCCCATCTTCCGGCGCGTGAGGATCTCACCCGGAAGATCCTGCGCCATCGCGCGCTGGAGCAGGTACTTCCCTCTGCCATTCCGGAGCTTGAAGGTCGACGGAACGGTGGCCAGGAATTCCATGAGCCGATGGTCGAGGAGAGGCACTCGCGATTCGAGCGAGACGGCCATGCTCATGGCATCGACCTTGGCAAGGATGTCGCCGGGCAGATAGGTGGCCATGTCGATGTGCTGGAGCGTCGACACGTAGTCCGGCGTGTCACCCTCGGAGGCGAGGCGGGCGAAGACCGCAGGGCTCGAGGCAGAGCCCACCCGTGCCGCCACGTCACCTGACAGGAGGCGCCGGAGCGTCTCGCGGCGCTGGTATGTGACGAGCCGGAAGTACCGCTCGAGCGGCCCGGCCCCGAGCATCCCGGCCAGCGCCTGTCCCGGCGCCCCCACGGGCAGGAGCTGGGAGGCGAGCCTCAGCAACGGTCGAGTCAGCCGGCCCGCGCCCCGGTCGAAGCGCTCGTGAAGGGCGAGGGCACGGGCGTAGCGCCGGTAGCCGGCGAAGTTCTCGTCGCCGCCGTCGCCGGAGAGCGCCACCGTCACGTGCTCCCGGGTGATCTTGGAGACGTAGTACGTGGGGATGGCGGAGGAGTCGGCAAAGGGCTCGTCGAAATGCCAGGCGAGCTTGGGCAGGACCTCGAGCGCATTGGGCTTCACGACCAGCTCGTAGTGGTCGGTGCCGTAGCGCGTGGCCACCTGGCGCGCGAACCGAAGCTCGTCGAAATCGGTCTCGTCAAAGCCGATGGAGAAGGTCCGGACGGGCGCGCCCGATGCCTGAGCCATCAAGGCCACCACGGTGCTCGAGTCCAGGCCGCCGCTGAGAAAGGCGCCGATGGGCACGTCGCTGATCATGTGGCAGCGCACGGCATCGGTGAGCTCAGCGCGCAGGCGCTCGATCCACTCCCCCTCCGTCACCCTGACATCGGGCGCGAACCGGAGACTCCAGTACCGGGACACCACCGGCTCGCCTCCGTCCAGGGACAGGACGAGGGTGCTGGCGGGAGGAAGCTTCCGGATGGCCGTGAAGATGGTTCGGGGCGCCGGCACGTAGTGGAAGGTCAAGTACTCGCCGAGCGCGTCCAGATCCAGGTCCCGTCCGACGGATGGATCTTCCAGGATCGCCTTGATCTCGGAGGCGAAGAGGAGGCGACGTCCGTCCCAGGCGTAGACGAGCGGCTTGATCCCCGCCCGGTCCCGGGCGAGGACGAGGCGACGGGCGCGCTCGTCGAGAATCGCGAAGGCGAACATGCCCCGCAGCCGCTGCACGCACTCCGGGCCGTGAGCCTCGTAGGCGCGGAGGATCACTTCCGTGTCCGATTCCGTGCGGAACTTGGCGCCGCGCGCCTCGAGATCGCGACGCAGCTCGCGGAAGTTGTAGATCTCGCCGTTGAAGGTGATACGGATCAGGCCGTCGTCGCTGACCATGGGCTGGTCGCCCGTGACGAGGTCGATGATGGCCAGGCGCCGGTGACCGAGCCCGGCGTTCCCGCGACACACGATATCGTCGCCGTCCGGTCCGCGATGGGCGATCACGGCGGTCATGGAGCGCAGAAGCGCTCCGTCCACGGGACGGCCCGTGAGGTCCACGATGCCGGTGATGCCGCACATGGCTAGGCGAGCCCTCTCATTTCACCCGCTCCCACTGATGCGGATAGTGGATGTACCCGGTGGATTCGCGCGACCCCGCGTGCCGGCCGTTGACGGTGAGGCGGGCTGCGCGGCGCCGAAGGTCGTAGTAGCGCTTTGTCCCGGGGTCGAAGACATGCACGGCGATCGTGTACTTACCCTTGTTGAAGAGAAGAGGGCTGAGGGTGAGGCGCAAGACGCCCCGCTCGACGGGAGAGGTGACCGTGATCACGTCCGGGTCGGTCAGGACGCCGCCCAGGTCGTGCCCGTGGAGATCGTGGATGGAGACGCCGAAGACGACTCCGGGGACGGCCCGGGATGCCGCATACGCGATCTCGATGGCCACGGTGTCCTCACGATCGAAGCCGCTCTGCGGCCGCTCCCCGTCGTCCGCGATGGACACATCCAGGATGGACAGCGGCGAGTCGGCGCGGCCGAACGGCGTGTCGTGGTGACTCTCCTCGGCGCTCATATCGGCGGCCACGTGCTCGAGATAGGCATCCACCACGGAGTCGGGATCTCCGATCATGCGCACGGTGCCGCCGTCGATCCACAGGACGGTCTTGCACTGCTCGGTGATGTTGGTCATGTTGTGCGAGACGAGAACGATGGTCTTGTCCTGCGCCTTCAGCTCGGTGAGCTTGTTCAGGCACTTCGCCTGGAACGAGGCGTCCCCCACGGCGAGAATCTCGTCGATGAGGAGGACGTCGGGGTCGGTGTGGGCCGCCACCGCGAAACCAAGCCGCATCTGCATGCCCGACGAGTAGTGCTTGATGGGCGTGTCGATGAAGCGCTCGACCTCCGAGAAGGCCACGATCTGATCGAACTTGCGCTGAACCTCTCGCCGCGTCATCCCCATGATGGAGCCATTGAGGAAGATGTTCTCGCGGCCCGTCAGGTCCGGATGGAAACCGGCGCCGATCTCGATGAGCGAGCCGAGCCGCCCATTGGTCACGAACGAGCCGGTGGTGGGCACGGTCACGCGGGAGAGCACCTTCAGGAGCGTGCTCTTGCCCGCCCCGTTTCGCCCGATCAGCCCCAGCGTGTCCCCCCGCTTCAGCGAGAAGCTGACGTCACGCAACGCCCAGAACTCCTCGCGCGGCGGCACCTCTCGCCCGAGAAGACGTGCGCTGAGGCGCCCCACCTCGTCCTTGATCGAGGTGACGTACCAGCCGCCGCCGCGAAGGCGGTACCGCTTGGAAACGCTGGAGAGCTCGATGGCTATGTCGGACATGAGTGGGCTAGGCCTCTCAGATCACGTCGGCGAAGGTGCGTTCGGCGTGCTTGAAGACCGCGAGCGCGACGTAGGTGAGAACAATGGTCACGGCGGCGCTCAATGCCAGCGCGGGCACCTCTGGCGCCACGCCCAGGATGACGACGCGGCGATATCCATCAATGATGGCGGCCATCGGGTTGAGGAGATAGAAGGGTCGGAGCCAGTCCGGGATCACGCCGATCGGATAGGCGACGGGCGTGGCGAACATCCAGAGCTGCAGGAGGAGAGGCAGGCCGTGCCCGATGTCGCGGAAATTCACGTGAGCGGCCGAGGTCAGACTGGTCACCCCGAACGCGAGCGTGATCTGGAGCAGGAGGAGAGGGAAGACCCACAGCGCGGTCAGGGTGAGGGCCACCTTGTAGTAGAGGAGCATCCCGATGAAGAGGAGCGAGGCCACCGCGAGATCGAGAAGGCCGGAGAGGATAACGGAGACGAGGAGCGTCTCGCGCGGGAAATAGATCTTCCGGATCAAGACCCCGTTGCTCACCATGGCCACGGTTCCGAGGCTGACGGTATTCGAGAAGAACGTCCAGAAGATGAGGGCGCTATAGGCGAAGACCGGGTAGGGAATGCCATCGCTCGGGACCCTGGCGAAGATCGAGAAGACCAGCGTGAAGACGATCATCATGGAGAGCGGCTGGATGAGCGACCAGGCCACCCCCAGCGCGGTCTGCTTGTAGCGTGCCTTGATGTCGCGACGCACGAAGCTCACGATGAGGTCGCGGTGCTGGATCATGTTGGCGATGACCTCACGCATGACGGTTCCTCCGGGCGGGGAGCGGCCGCCGCGGAGCGTGCGGCACGGGCGGCCGAGCCACGGGCACCCTACGCTGCCGCGCCTGCAGGACGGCTCCCGGCGCTGGCGCCACCGCCTTCTCTGCTTCCTCCGATAGGCTCCGCAGCACGACGCTCGTCGCCACGAAGGCGAAGTAGAGATCGAAGTACGCCACGGTGAGAAACGCGCCCGCGACCATGAAAGGGTAGAGACCGAGCTGGGTCATCTCGGCATAGTTGGCGAGCGCGCCGTGCTCAGGATGCCCGCGCCACTGCTTCCGAATGCGCCCCAGCGTCCGAAGTGTGCTGAGAAGTACGAACAAATAGAGACCCAGACCGAGGAAACCGTGCTCTTCGAGTAGCTCAAAGTAGAGGCTGTGAACATCTCGTACCGCCAGGAAGTCACCTCGGTAGTACTGCAACCAGATGCTCTCATTCCACAGAGCTCGGAAGCCGCCCCCGGTCAAGGGATGGTCAAGCGCGATGTT
>QHSC01000239.1 GCA_003220345.1 Candidatus Rokuibacteriota bacterium
CGGACGCGCTGACCAACGACTTCTTCGTGAACCTGCTCGACATGGGCACGGAGTGGAAGGCAGCATCGGACGCCAAGGACGTGTTCGAAGGGCGCGATCGCGCAACGGGCCAACTCAAGTGGACTGGCACGCGCGTCGATCTCGTCTTCGGTTCGAACTCCCAGCTCCGGGCCCTGGCGGAGGTCTACGGAAGCTCGGATGCGCAGACGAAGTTCGTCCAGGACTTCGTCGCGGCGTGGACCAAGGTGATGAACCTCGATCGCTTCGACCTTGCGTGATCTCAGAGAATAGGCCTTAGGGTTATGTGTCGAACAGCCTCGACGTGGCATCATCGGGTCATCCCGGACCACGTCGAGGTTGAGCGAACCCGACAGGGCCGCATGGTCGGCCTCCTGGCCAAGGCCGACCCGGCTCGGCCGCCGGCCGCCTCAGGAGCCGACGGCACAGCAGCTTGACTCCGTCTGCCGACCGGAGCAGTCTCGCCTCCACCATGGACTTCGGGATCAACCTCGCGACGTCGGCGGACTCCTGGAAGGTCGTCAAGCGCGCCGAGGAGCTGGGCTACGCTCGAGCATGGGCGCGGCGGCCGTGCAGACGTCCCGGATCCGCCTCGGGACCGGCGTGCTGATCCCCTCGAACCGCATCGCTCCGGTCGCGGCCAGCGCGCTGGCGTCGCTGAACGCGCTGGCCCCCGGCCGCATCGACTTCGGCATCTCCACCGGATTCACCGCGCGGCGCACCATGGGCCTCCGCCCGGTCAAGCTCGAGGACATGGCCGAGTACATCCGGATCGTGCAGCGCCTGCTGGCCGGCGAGACGCTCGAGTGGACGTTCGAAGGCCAGCGGCGCAAGATCCGCTTCCTGAGCCCGGAGCTCGACGTCGTCAACCTGCGCGATCCGATCCCACTGCACATCTCGGCCCTGGGCCCGCGCAGCCGCGCGCTGACCGCGCGCTTGCGCGCGAGCTGGATCTGCGCGACCGGCAACATGAGCGCGGCCAAGAACTCCGTCGCCGAGATGCAGAAGGCTTGGTATGCGGCCGGTGTCGATCCGGCTGCGTGTGTCGCCACGGCGTTCACCGGCGGCAGCGTGCTGAGGGACGGCGAAGCGTTCGACAGCCCGCGCGCCCGGGCCCAGGTTGGCCCCCACGCCACGGTGGCGCTGCACAACCACGTCGAGATCGAGCAGTTCGGCAACATGGGACGCAGCGTGCCGCCGCAGCTGTCGCACCTGGCCGAGCGTTACCAGCAGATCTACGAGAAGTACGAGCCGGCGGACGCGCGCTATCTCACCAACCACCGCGGCCACCTGATGGTCCTGCGGCCGGAAGAGCACGAGGTCTGCACCGCGGAGCTCATCCGGACACTGACGTTCACGGCCACCGTGCCCGAGCTGCGCGAGCGCCTCCGGGAGCTGCGCCGCGCCGGCTATAACCACTTCGCCGTCAGCATCCGTCACGGACATCCGGAGATGCTGGAAGAATGGGCGGGCGTCTTCGAGGGAGTCTGAGAATTGTCCCTCTCAAGCCATTTTGATGTAAGCCACGGCGAGAGCCACCAGAGCGAGCGAAAGGACCAGTTCATATCGCAGTCGCAGCGGAGGCGCGAGCTTGTAGGTGAGGACGACGATGCCCAGGATCACCCCCCACCACAGACTGGACATCCCGATGAGGACCATGGCCACCATGAGCGCCGCGCTGCATCCAAGACAGCTGAGGCCGTAGCGCGCGCCTACCACAGCGGCGCTCCGCATCAGGTTGAAGGGCAGCGGCCCATGCAGCGCGCACAGCGCGCGGCAGCGGGCCTGGCTCGCCCGTTTGATCGGGCTGACGGAGTAGATGCCGGCCAGAGCGAGAGCCAGTCCAGCCACCATGGCCTGATTGGGCCAGGGCATTCTCGCGGCGGTGTAGATCGCGTAGCACACCACGCCGAAGATCAGCCACACACCGAGGTACGTGACCGCCAGCACTCCCGTGGCGACCGGCCATCCCCTTCTCCCTTCGGCCGTCCGCGCGAACTCGAGGACCACCGGGATCGCGGAGGGCAACATCATGGCCGCCATCATCACGACCCAGGTCACGGCGAAGGACTCGATCGGGCCGAGACCCATGTCCATTCCGGCCATGCGCGAGTGGTGGACCATGGCCGCCCAGGCCACGCCGGCGACCGCGAGGACGACCAGTGCGGCCACCGTGGGCTTGGCCAGCTCAGGTCTGGCGTCGCGGGCCTTCATCAGCACTCGGCACGCCGGACAGAATCCGCCCGGCCTCGCGAGCCTGACCAGCCCGATCGCCGTAAAGAGCCGGCCTCCGTCCATCAGTCCCGATACTCGTCCCGACGGCGAACCCACGCGCCGGCGCCTTCCTCGCCCTCATCGCGGCCCTTCGGGACGAGATCCATGTACTGGTAAGCAACGTTCAACATGTCGAGCCCACGCTCATAGGTGGAGTACGTGTGGTAGATCTCGCCGCCGTCCTTCAGGAACACGCTGATACCGGGTGCCTCGGTCAGTCCCCACGAGCGGAGCCGGTAGTTGTAGTCGACCTTCTCGGCCTTTGCGTCGGTGAAAGAGACGCGATAGTCGAAGTTGAAGTCGCTGCCGAACGATGACAGCCACGGAAAGCCCCAGCCCATCCGCTTCTTGTAGGCGGCGAGCTTCGCGTAGGGGGCCCGTGAGACCGCGGCCATGGTGATGTCGCGGTGGTTCAGATGGACGGTGACGCCGTTGAAGTTGTCCATCCAGAAGGAGCAGACGTAGCAGGGCGCGTCCGGTGTCCAGGGGGTATGGGGCCCCGCGGTGTCGGGGTGGAACATGGCGTGATAGATGACCAGCTGGCTGCGTCCCTCGAAGAGGTCGCTGAGCGCCTGCGTTCCGTGCTCGCCCTCGAAGGTGTATTGCTTTTCGACGAGCTCCCAGGGTAGGTCGCGCCGCTCCCGGCTCAGCTGATCGCGCAGGCGGGTGAACTCCTTCTCCTTCGCCAGGTGCCTCTTCCGTGCCGCGAGCCACTGGTCGTGCTTCACCACCTTGTGTGTTGTCATATGATCCTCCCTCTCGAGCTGTCTCGACGTGGGTCTTCAGGAGTCCGAGCCGCCGCCGCCCTAGGAGCCGTAGGCACGGCGCGGCGCGACAGAGAGTGTTTGAGCGAGGCGCGCGCGCTCGAGCTCCGCCATCTGCCGGTAGGGGTCGGCGCCGAGCTCAGCCGCGAGGGCGTCCACGGACTCGAGCGCCCGCTCGACCGCGGCGCGGTCCGGGACGGGCTCCGAGGCAAGGAGGCGGACCCGCGCCAGCTCGACGTCGCAGGCGCTGAGTCGCCAGCCGCGCCCCCGCTCGACGGACTCGCGCGCTTCGGCGAGGAGCGCGCGGGCTCCGGAGCGATCGCCGGCGGCCCGCTTCGCGTCCGCGAGCGTCGCCAGGATGCGCGGCTCGTACCACAGTGCGGCGCGCCTCGCGCGCGCGAGCCCGAGCGCAGTCTCGAGCGTGCGCGTGGCGGTGGCGACGTCGCCGGCGGTGAGCTCGGCGGCGCCGAGAAACGCGGCGGCCTCGACCCGGGAGAACGGGCTTCCGCGCTCTTCCGCCAGCTCGACAGCCCGGCGGCCGTGAGCGAGCGCGCCGGCGAGATCGCCCCGCAGCCGGAGCACCTCGCACAGGAATCCGTGCGCGCCGTACAGGGCTTCGAGTCCTCCTTCCTTCTCGTCGGCGAGGAGCGCTTCCAGGCCGGCCTGCGCTTCGGCCGCGTTCCCCAGGTAGGCGCTCGCCAGCGCCCACCAGATGCGACAGAAGACGGGCGCGGTTGAAGGCCCGACCGCCTCCCTCAGCCCGGCGACCCGAGCGAGCTCGGCCAGGGCGCGCTCGGCGATGGCGCGCGCGATATCGAGGCGGCCGACCGCGAGCTGCGCGTGCGCCAGCACTGTGTGCATCTCGAACGCGAGCGTCGCGTCGTCGGATCCTTCGGCGAGCTCGGCCGCTCGCTCCGCGCATGCGAGGTACTGCGCCACGTCGCCCGCGAGCCCGCAGAGGCGTCCGTAGGAGGTGAGCAGGAACGCGTGACCTCGCGGATCCCCCAGTCGCTCGGCGACCGCTCGTGCCTCCTCGAAGAGGCCCTGGGACTCCCGCTCTTCGATGCCCGCGATGCGGCCGATCTCGAGCAGCGCGATGCGCGAAGTGAGCTCGAGCACCAGGGTCTCGGGGGACTCCGGAAGGGCAGCGAGGAGCTGCGTGACCCTGCGGCAGTGCCTCACGCCGTCCGCTGGGTCGCTGCGCGCGCCGCGCCGGCCCGCGTGCTCGTGCCAGCGCGCGGCCTCGAGGTGCTCGCCCGCCTCCTCGAAGTGATGGGCGAGGAGCGCGGCGTGCGTCGGGGCCACGGCTCCGTGGATCGCGAGCAGCGCTCGCGCGACGCCAGCGTGCGTCCGGCGCCGGCGATCCAGAAGCTGTGTGCGGTAGGCCACTTCCTGAGTAAGGGGATGCCGGAAGGCATGCTCACCCGGAGGCCCCGCGGGACCGAGGAACTCGGCCGTCGCCAGCCGATCGAGCGCCGCGGCGAGCTCGGGTCCGGGCAGATCGACCACGACGCGCAGCAGCTCCGTGGGCACATCTCGGCCGACCACAGCCGCGGCCTGGAGGACATCCTTGTCGCGCTGCGAGAGTCGATCGATGCGCGACGCGAGGACGGCCTGAACGGTCTCGGGCAGTGCGATCTCCTCGACCGGGGCGGCCGGCGCGTACGCGCCGCGTTCGCCACGCAGTACGCCGCGTTCGACGAGCGATCGAACGATCTCCTCGACGAAGAG
>QHSC01000240.1 GCA_003220345.1 Candidatus Rokuibacteriota bacterium
CAGATGAACCTCATCAACATCATCGCCGCCGTCATCGGCAGCGCGGTGCTCGAGCGGTACCCCAATCTCCGCATCTCGCTCGGCGAGAGCGGGATCGGCTGGCTGCCGTATGCCCTCGACCGGATGGACTTCGAGTGGGAGGACCGCTTCCGCGACCTGGGACTGAAGATGAAGCCCAGCGACTACTGGAAGCGGCAGTGCAAGGCCACCTTCCAGTTCGACCGGATCGGCACCCAGA
>QHSC01000241.1 GCA_003220345.1 Candidatus Rokuibacteriota bacterium
GAAGGGCAAGACGTGGGTGACCAAGAAGGGCGCGAGCCTCGGGCTGGCGGGGGGCATGGGCTCGGGAGGCCGAGAGTACGTCCCGGGGCGCATCCATCGCGCGGACCGGATGGCGGAGAAGGGTATCTACGAGGACGGCAGGAAGGGCATTCGCCGTCTCACAGATCCCGAGCTGCGGATCAAGGACCAGGACCTGGACGGCGTGCAGGGCGAGGTGCTCTACGGCATTCTGGGCGCCACGGGGCGGATGAACGATCCCGACGCCACCGTGGAGGCGATGCGCATCTACAACGAGTGGCTCGCGGACTTCTGCTCCACGCATCCCGAGCGCTTCGCGGGGCTCGCCTCCATCCCGAACAACCCCATCGACGCCGCCATCGCGGAAGTCGAGCGCGTGGCCAAGCGCGGGACAGTGCGCGGCCTCGACATCGCGAACTCCCCCGATCTCAAGCCGCTGTGGGACCCGTACTGGAATCCGCTCTGGGAAGTCATCGACACGTGTGGGCTGCCGCTGCACTTCCACACCATCGGCAGCCGGTTGCCCGAGCCGCTCCAGAGGCTCGTGTTCATGGGCTCCGATCTCTCCCGGGCGGGCGCCGAGGTGACCGCGGAGGAGAAGGGCCTGGCCCGCATGGCCTTCGCGACCCACATCACGGGCTTCCAGATCAACATGGCCCAGATCCTGATGGCGATGATCTACGGCGGCGTGCTCGAGCGCTACCCGCGCATCCGGGTGGTGCTCGGCGAGGCAGGTATCGGCTGGATCCCGTACATTCTCTGGCGCATGGACGGGGAGTGGGAGGACCAGTTCAAGGACCTCTCGCTGACCATGCCGCCCACCGAGTACTGGAAGCGCCAGTGCTGGGCCACCTACCAGACCGACCCCGTCGGCCTGAAGCTGACCGAAGAGCTGGGCGCGGACAAGATCATGTGGGGCTCGGACTTCCCGCATCCCGACGGCATCTGGCCCGATTCGCGGGAGTACATCGCGCGCGAGACGGCGCACCTGCCCGCCGACGTGCGGCGCAAGATCGTCTGCGACAACGCGGCGCGCCTCTACAACTTCGCGGGCGCATAACCTCTGCCCCCTCACCCTGCCGGTCCTGAATCCCTCTCCCTTCTGGGGAGAGGGCAGGGTGAGGGGAGACAAACGGGAGACTGGACTATGGACGCCAAAGACCTTCTTC
This sequence comes from Candidatus Rokuibacteriota bacterium, assembly GCA_003220345.1. Lineage (GTDB taxonomy): Bacteria > Methylomirabilota > Methylomirabilia > Rokubacteriales > CSP1-6 > AR37. The sequence goes on from QHSC01000241.1 coordinate 1,188, forward strand.
TCGAAGAGCACAATCGGGTGCACTCCGCGGCCGTGGGTGGCGACAAGATGTCGATGGCCGAGCGGACCTTCGGCGGTCTCACCGACGAGCAGATGCGCGTGCGGCCGCGAGAGGACCTGAACTCGCTCGCGTGGCTCATGTGGCACATCTCGCGCGCAGAGGACGTCTTCGCCAATCTGCTGATCAGCGGACGCGATCAGGTCCTCGACGGGGGCTGGTCCGGGCGGCTGAAGATCACGCGGCCCGACTTCGGCATCGGAATGACCAAGCCCGAGGTGGGCGACCTGAGCGCGAAGATCGACATCGCGGCGCTGCGGGACTATCGGGACGCCGTGGGCCGACGGACACGGGAGATCGTCGGCGCCTTCGGACCGGGTGACTGGAAGGGCGAGATCGAAGCTAGCGCCGTCGAGAAAGCTGCCGCTCTCGGCTGCTTCGGCACCCGCGCAGAGGGCATGGTGAAGGCCTTTGGTGGCCGCCCGCGTTCGGCGGTGATCCCCGCCATCCTGATCATGCACTCCGCGGGGCACATGGGCGAAGCGGCCACGGTGCGGACCACCGGAGGTTTTGGCTCTGGAGTCTGAGCCTCTGACATTTCCCAAGGGTGAAGAGCCCTGGTCGCGCGAGCAAGCGGCCGGGCTGCTCCGCGCGGTCGAGGACATGTTCCACCGGCGCGACATCGAGGCGCTCGTGCACGGCTTCACCGACGACTGCGTCGTCCGGTTCTCCGAGCAGCCGGAGTTTCGGGGCCGCGATGCGCTGGGAAGGCTCTTCACCGCGCGCCTGGCGCGACAGAAGAACTACCGCCTGCAGAAGACGCTCCTGGCTCTCGAGGGCAATGTGCTCACCAATGTCTGGGAGGGCACGTGGGAGGACCGCGACACCGGCAAGCGCATGGCCGGACGCGGGCTCGAGGTGTGGCGGATGCGAGATGGCATGATCGCCGTCTGGGATGCCGCCTTCAATGTCTGGGAGCGGGACGGCGAGCGGAAGTCTCCGGTCATGTGAGGGGGCGCATGCGAGCGCTCGCGCCCTGTCTTCTCGCCCTTGCTCTCCTCGCCGGTTGCGCGGAAGAGTTGCCCCGCCGAGGCGGCGCGGACAAGGCGCCCGAACTCATTCCCGCCTCGCGCTTCTTCGCCAACCGGGAATCGAACTACGGATACCGTCTCTCGCCCGACGGAACCAAGCTGGGCTGGATCGCCTCCCACCAGAATCGCAGCACGATCTTCTTTCGGCCTCTCGACGCTCGGCAGCCGACGATCCTCGACACGCATTCCTCCAGGTCGATCTTCGGATTCCGGTGGGCCCAGGATAGCCGCTACGTCTTCTACGTGCAGGACCGTGACGGAGACGAGAATTTCCGCGTCTATCTGGCCGACACGGAGGCGCCGACCGACAAGCCGGTCGATCTGACCCCGTGGCCGAACTCGCGATCCGGGATTCATCGGGTGATCCGCTCCGACCCGACGCACATCGTCATCGCCTCGAACCGGCGCGATCGCTCGATCTTCGACCTCTATCGCGTGAGCCTGACCACCCGCGAGGCGAGTCTCATCGCCGAGAATCCCGGCGACGTCACGCAGTGGATGACCGACCAGGACGGGATGCCCCGCGCCCGACTGAGGCGCTCGGGCACCGGGCAGGGTCTGGAGGTCCTGCGGGCCGGCGCGTGGCGCGCCATCCGGACGCTGGGGGACGAGGAGTTCCAGGTCGAGCTGCTCGGCGTGACGCCTGACGACCGAGGGCTCTGGGTCCTGTCGGGAGACGGCCGTGATCGGAGAGCGCTCCTGCGCGTGGACCTCGAGACGGGGAAAGATACCGTCGTCCACAGCGATCCGCGCGTGGACGTCGAGTGGGCGCGAGTCAGTGAGCGCACCCGGAGCCCCCTGGTCGTTTCCGTGAATCCGGACTATCCGAGAGAGACGGTGTTCGATCCCGAGCTGGCTTCGGCGCTCGCTCCCCTCAAGCGCCGCGGCCCGACGAACCTGTGGATCCTCAGTCTCGACGACGCCGAGCGGCGCATGACCGTCCAGGCGGGCACGGACAAGGGATACGAGTCGTATCTCGTCGAGCGCGGCGGTGGCGAGCCGCTGCTCCTGGGCCGCTCGCCCTCGATGGCCTTTGCCGACGCGCTGGCCTCCGTGGAGCCCGTCGCCTTCAAGAGCCGCGACGGGCTCGAGCTTCACGGCTATCTGACGCGGCCCCCCGGCTTCACGGCACCAGGCCCGCTCGTCCTCGTCGTGCACGGTGGGCACTGGGGGCGCGACTACTGGCTCTACGACCCCGAGGTCCAGTTTCTCGCAAACCGCGGCTACGCGGTGCTGCAGGTCAACTACCGCGGCTCCACCGGATACGGCCGGCGCTTCATGGAGTCGGCCATCGGCGAGTACGCGGGCAAGATGCACGACGACCTGGTGGACGCGGTGGGCTGGGCCGTGAAGCGCGGTGTGGCCGATCCGAAGCGCGTGGCCATCTTCGGGGGCAGCTACGGGGGCTACGCGGCGCTGGTCGGCATGACCTTCACTCCTGACGTGTTCACGTGCGGGGTGAGCGTGGTCGGCATCTCGAACCTCGTGACCCTCTTCGAGACAATTCCGCCGTACTG
>QHSC01000242.1 GCA_003220345.1 Candidatus Rokuibacteriota bacterium
TACTGGCCTTGTCGATCCCGCTTCCCTCGTTCGACATACAGGCAGAAGCGTGCCACGCAGACCCGACCCCAAGGAGACAGACACGATGCGATTCATGCTGCTGGTCAAAGCCGACAAGAACTCCGAGGCGGGCGTGATGCCGCCCAAGGAGCTCTTCGCCGAGATGGGCAAGTTCAACGAGGAGATGGCCAAGGCCGGCGTGATGCTGGCGGGCGAAGGCCTCCATCCCACTTCCAAGGGCGCGCGCATCTCGTATGGGCGTGGGAAGCCCACGGTGACCGACGGGCCCTTCCCCGGCGCCAAGGACCTCGTGGCAGGCTTCTGGCTGATCCAGGTGAAGTCCAAGCGGGAGGCAATCGACTGGGCTTCTCGCGCCCCCTTTGGCGAGGGCGCCGAGGTCGAGATTCGCCAGGTCTTCGAGGCCTCGGACTTCCCGCCCGAGCTCTTTTCTGCCGAGGATGCCGCTCGCGAGCAGGCGCTGCGCGACGAGCTGCAGCGGAAAGCGGCCAAACCTTAGCGATCCCTTAGCGCTGTCTTAGCGGGATGAGCGCCCTCAGGCGATCCTCGCGGAGGTACAGGCCGAGCCACACGAGGATTCCGAGGGCGATGTGCAGGAAGACCGGCTCGCCGATCCGCCAGTGTGTGCACATCGCGCCGCCGATGAATCCCGTCAGCAGGATCGCTCCGAGGATCGAGGTCGCCGGAATGAGATAGATCACCGCGCACGAAAGCTCGATCACGGCGAGGGGCAGGCGCATCGACTCACGCAGGCCCAGGTGCGCCATCCCTTCCGTCACCATGGTTCCGCCTTTCACCTTCATCAACGCGCTCAGCACGAAGACCAGCGCCACCAGGATCGAAATCACCCGGCCCGTCCACACGACCTTTCTGCTCGCCGCCACGCTCTGCCTCCTCAAGACGTGATCGAACCTTTGGCGACATGATAGTGCCCTCGAAGGGCGAGACAAGCAACGGACCGAGGGCCCGCTGCCTGCTATGCGAGGACGAGGACGACCGATGCGGCCAGGAGCACGCCCATGGCGATATTGAAGGTCCGCCGGGCGCGCTCCGTGCGCAGGAATCGCTGCGCGGTGGCGCCGAAGGCGAGCCACACGAAGCAGCAAGGCAGGGACGCCAGGATGAACAGGACGCCGAAGACCAAGGCCTGTGCGAGGGCGCTGCCGGCCTGGGCATGGAGGTAGGCGCCCGCCGCGCTGGCGCAGACCAGCCAGGACTTCGGGTTGATCCACTGGAAGGCCGCGGCGCCGATGAAGCCGACCGGCTTTCTCCCGGCCGCCGCGTCGCCGCGACCCGCCGTCGCGATCTTCCAGGCCAGCCACAGCAAGAAGGCGGCGCCAATCCAGTTGAGCGCCCGCAGCACCGCGGGATTGGCGAGAACCACGCTGCCCAGGCCGAACGCCACGACGAACATCATCACCCCCATGCCGATGGTGACCCCGAGGAGGGATGGTAGTCCGCGCAGCACGCCGACATTGGCGCCCGTCGCCGTCAGCAGGACGTTGCTCGGCCCCGGGGTGCCCGCGGCGGCCACCGCAAAGAGGAGAAAGGCAACCGCCTGTTCCGGTGTCATGATGTCCGACGGGTAATATGGAGCCATGGTGACCAAGCTACGCGGGGCCGCCGGCACCGGTCTTGAACGATCGTGCGAGGCCACGGGGTCTGGATGGCTTCGCAGCCGGAAGCTATGGGACGGCGTGCAGCTCCTCCAGGCCTGGTTCGCCGGGCATGGCTTCGACAGGCATCGCCACGACACGTATGCCATCGGCCTGACCGACGTCGGCGTGCAGGCCTTCGACTATCGCGGCGTGACCGAAGTCAGCACACCGGGCAAGGTCGTCGTGCTGCACCCGGACGAGACGCACGACGGCCGCGCCGGCACACCGGCCGGCTTCGGCTATCGCATCGTGTACGTCCCCCCCGCGCGCATTCACGAGGCTGCCCGCGCGATCCTCGGGCGTCCCTGCGCATTGCCCTTCGCGCGCGAACCGGTGACGGTGAGCCAGACGCTGGCCACAACCATCGAGGCGGCGTTCCGGCTCGGCTCGGAACCGCTGGCCGCCGACGGCCTGATCCTCCGCCTCGCCGAGGCGCTCCTCGACGCCGACCCGTCATGTGGCAGGGCCGCCGCGCCGATCCGTCTCGACGCGGGCGCGGTTGACCGGGCACGACAGTTCCTCGACACCGAGACGACCCGCGTGATCCGGTCGTCCGAGCTGGAGGAGGTTACCGGGCTCACGCGATACGAGCTCGCCCGGCAGTTCCGCTCGGCATTCGGCACCAGCCCGTATCGCTATTCCCTGATGCGGCGGCTCGATTGCGCGCGGGCCGGGCTACGCGGGAACCGATCGCTGGCCGACGTGGCGCTCGCCGCCGGCTTCGCCGACCAGGCGCACCTCTCGCGCATGTTCAAGTCCGCCTTCGGCGTCTCCCCGGCGCGGTATCGCGCGCTCGAAACGAGCGCCGCGCCGTAAGCCCATTACTCGCGTCGCTCATGGCGACGCGGGCAGCGCCGGTCGAAGAGACCCATGTTCATCGAGCTCACCGCTCAAGGACAAGAATGTAGACGTATGCAGTACGTTCAGGCGACGGTGGTTCAACGGACTGAATGACCCACCCGGTTTCTCGCAACACAGCCTCAAACGTCTCCCGCCAATCGTGATCTTCCCAATCCTCGGGGCGAACGTGAAGTCTGAGAACGGCCATCGCACTCATTTCCAGGTCTGGAGTCGACGCGTCCCTCCAAGAAGGCCTGGGTTAACCATTCAATTCTTGTGCCACCGACCGATCGGCATACCTGATGCTGCTAAGGATCGGCATGGAGAAGGAGCGCCTCCGAAGGGAAGCGCAGGAGCGAATCCGACAGGGGAGACTCCCTGCTCAAGTCCCGTTGCGCACCTGGGGAGGGCCAGGAACCGGATTTCCTTGCGGTCTTTGCGATCTCCCGATCTTGAGGGGCGAGATCGAGTTTGAGCTGGAGTTCGGAGACACTCCGAATTCGATCAGCCTCCGGTTTCACGCCCCCTGCCATGCGGCCTGGGAACTGGAACGACGGAGTCTGCCCGAGGAGCCTGGGTAATCTCGTCTGAGTTGGGGAATGATTACTGCCTGGACGAGGACGTGAGCCGCATGACATGTGGGGGGCTGCCAGAGGCAGTGGAGGAGAGCAAAGATGAGCTGCCTGGTCCGTCCGGGCGCTTGACGACAGCGACGCGCCTGCCTAGGATGTCGATCAGCCGGCCCGGCGCTCTCGCCTTTCTCGCGATCCAACCACTTCGGTCCTCCGGGAGGAAGCAGACGATGAAGTCACTCCTGATCGCCTTTCTCATCGTCGCCGCGCTCGCGGGTGACGCCACGGCGCAGCCGGCGACGAGGCCGGACGGCGAGATGCGCTGGGCGCTCTACGTGACGCTGACGCCGGCGTGGTTCGATCCGGGCGAGGTCACGGGCGGCTTTCTCACGCCCTTCTGGGTGCTCTACGCCCTCCACGACGCCCTCGTGAAGCCGATGCCGGGCAACCTCATGGCGCCGAGCCTGGCGGAGTCGTGGACCGTGAGCGCGGATCAGCGCGTGTACGACTTCAAGCTCCGCGAGGGCCTGAAGTTCCACAATGGCGATCCCTTCACCGCGGACGACGTGAAGTTCAGCTTCCTGCGATCGAAGGTCGGCAAGGTGCTGAAGGATCGCGTGCGCGAGGTCGAAGTCGTCAGTCCTTCGCGCGTGCGTTTCCACCTGCAGGAGCCATTTCCCGATTTCATGGCGTTCTACGGCACGCTCGCCACGGGCGCGGGCTGGATCGTGCCGAAGAAGTACGTCGAGAGAGTCGGCGACGACGGCTTCAAGAAGCAGCCCGTCGGGCTCGGCCCGTACAAGTTCGTGAGCCACACGCCCGGCATCGAGCTGGTCATGGAGGCGTTCGAAGGCCACTGGCGCAAGGTGCCGTCCGTGAAGCGCCTGGTGTTCAAGACGGTCCCCGACCCCACCACGCGCGCGGCCATGCTGAAGAACGGCGAGGTGGACGTCGCGTACATGCTGGATGCGCCGGCGGCGATGGAGCTGAAGCGCGATCCTTCGCTCCGGCTGGGATTCTCGGGCGCGATCGGCGTCCACTATCTCGATTTCTTCGACCAGTGGGATCCCAAATCGCCGTGGCACGATCGGCGCGTGCGTCTCGCCGCCAACCACGCCATCGACCGCCGCGGGCTCAGCGAGTCCGAGACGCTCGGCGCGTCGCGCCCGACCGGCAGCATGGCCCCACGGAAGTTCGACTTCACGCTCCCCCTCGAGCCGTACGCCTACGACCCCCCGAGGGCGAAAAAGCTCCTCGCGGAAGCGGGCTACCCGAACGGCTTCGACGGCGGCGATTTTTATCCCTACCCGCCCTACTGGTCGGCGGGCGAAACGATCGTTGGCTACCTCGGCGCGGTGGGAATCAAGATGAAGGTGCGCACGATGGAGCGCGCGGCATTCCAGACGGCGTGGGCGGGCAAGAAGCTCCACGGAATCTGCATGTGCACGATGGCGAACTTCGGTAACGCGGCCACGCGCCTCGTCGACGCCGTGACGAGCGAGGGCGCGTACGCGCGCGGCGCTGATGCGGACATCGACGCGCTCTTCAAGCAACAGGCGCGCGAGACGGACCGGAAGAAGCGCGAGGCGCGGCTCCACCAGATCCAGCAGCTCGTCTATGACCGCGTGCGCTTCGGGCCGCTCTACGAGTTCATCTGGGCGAGCGGGATCGGGCCGCGCGTGGCGGAGCCGGGGCTGATGCTCATCGATCCCTACCCGTGGTCGGCGCCGCTCGAGGATGTCCGGCTCAAAGGGAAGTGAGGCCGCGCCGACTCACGACTCACGCGAAGCCG
>QHSC01000243.1 GCA_003220345.1 Candidatus Rokuibacteriota bacterium
GAGGGCGACCGCGCGCACGTCTCCGGTGGCCGCGTCGATGCGGAAGAAGCCCGCCATCTCCGTGTGCAGGAGCGCGCTCAGGCTGTCCGAGATCTTCTGGGAGATGAGGTCGGTGTCGAAGGCCTCCGCGAGAGCGCGCGAGAGACCAGCCAGGGTCTCGGCTGCCTGGCGCCTCTCCTCCGTCTCCGCGAAAAGCCCCGCGTTGCGCACGGCCACCGCGGCCTGGGAGGCGAAGGACACGAGCAGCGACTCGTCGTCTTCCTTGAGAAGATCCTCGCGCCGAAGGTTGAGGGTGAGCACGCCGAGGAGCTCGCCGCTCGCCACCACGGGCACGCCGGCGAAGGCGTAGAGCCCGTGCCGCACAGCCCAGTCCGTGACCATGATGCGTGGGTCCTGGGTAACGTCCTCGATGAAGAGCGCGCGGCCCTCGCGGGCAATCCACCCCACTACACCCTGATCGAACGTGAGCTCGGTGGGCAGGTCCACGGAGTCAACGGCAACATCGGCGGCCCACGCGCGACGGGTGATGCGGCCCCGGGCCGTGTCGGCCATCCAGAAGACCACGGTCCGCGCGCCCGTGAGCGAGGACAGCGTGAGCGTGATCTGCTGGAGGAGTGGCTCCAGGTCGAGCTGCTGGGAGAGCGCCACGTTGATGTCGGCCAGCGCCCTGAGCCGACGCTGCCGCGCCTCGAGAGCGGCCGCGGTGCCGCGGCGATCGTCGATGGCGCGGTTGAACTGCTCGGCCAGCTCGGCCAGCTCGTCCTTCGTAGGCACGGTGATGGGCGGCCCCGCGTCGGCGGCCAGCTCGCGCGTGCCGCGCATCAGCGCCCGCACGGAGCGGTGCATGCGGTTGCCGATGAGCCACGCCACGAGCAGGGCCAGCACCATGGCGGTGGCGAGCCCGAACAGATCGCGCTTGAATCGGGCGGCCGCCGGCCCGTACGCCGATTCCGAGGGGACCCCGGACACCACGAGCCACGGCGCCCCGCTCATGCTGGCCGCGCCGGCGAGGAGGGGAACGCCCTCCCGCGATCGCCACTCCGCGATACCGCCGCCACGACGGAGCATCGCGCTCGCCTCCGGTATCGTGCCCAGATCCCGGCGCAAGAATTTGCCGGGATCTCCCGTCCGCGCGAGAATGGCGCCCCCCGTCGAGGCGATGGCCAGGATCTGATCACGTCCGAGGGGAAGCAGGTTGAGGTAGAAGGACAGCTTCTGGAGGTCCAGCTCGGCCGCCACCAGTCCGACGGGGGCACCCTGCCGATCGTGGACGGGCACGACGATGGGCACCACCGAGCTGTCGCTTGCGGGCGCGCTCCCGGCTGACCCTCCGCTCGAGAGCGACGCGACCACGGGCGGGCCAACACGGGCCGCGCCACTCTGCAGCGCTGATTCGATGGTTTCCCGATTCAGGGGAGCGCTGGTCGGCGCCGTCACGCGTCCGTCGCTCGAGGCGAGCAGGCGGCCGGCGGGGTCGGTGGTGTAGAAGCGGAGCACGAAGGGATGGCGATCGCGGACCCGAACGGCCAGCGTCGCGAGCGCGGAATCCTGGACGCGCTGGAAGCTGTGGACGGCCGCGATGGCGAGGAGATTCTCCACCTGGCCCGCGATGACCTCGTCGAGCTGCCGGGCGACGAGCCGGGCGGTGTCAACCTGTTCCTGCTGCGCGGAGCGCCGGCCCTCTTCGAGGTCGCGCCAGAACTTCGACGCGGCCACCACGAGAAGCGGCAGCAGCACCGCCAGCACGAGAATGGAGAGCTTCGACCGAATCGTCAGGCGCATGAATGAGCGCAGCGAGCTGGCTCGAAAGTAGTATAGCCCAAGGGGTGTCGTATAATGCCCGCATGCAGCGCAGCCCTCTGGAGCTTTCCAACGTCGTTCTTCTCGTCTTGGCCGTCGCCGCCACCGGCATCGCGTACTGGAAGGATCCCAGCCTTCCCGTGCTCGGCGCCAAGACGGGCTTCAAGCTCATCTGGTTCATCTTGCCTCGCCTCATCCCTGCCCTGATTCTGGCGGGTATGCTCCAGGTCCTCATTCCCCAGGAGACGGTGGCCCGCTACTTCGGACAGAAGTCGGGCATGTCCGCCATCATCCTTGCCTCGGTGGCGGGCCTCCTCACCCCAGGCGGGCCCATGGTCAGCGTGCCCCTCCTCGTCGTCCTCGCCAACTCGGGCATGGCCCTGGGACCGCTCGTGGCCTACATGACCTCCTGGTCACTCTTTGGCGTCCAGCGCATCATTGCCTGGGAAGCGCCGTTGATGGGCTGGCACTTCGTCATGGTGCGGGCGGTGTCGAGTCTCGCCTTCCCCATCCTCGCGGGCTACCTCGTCAAGCTCTACTACCACGAGTAGCCGCGTGGCCTTCGACGACCTCCGCGAGTTCGTCGCCCACCTCGAGAAGCACGGACAGCTCCGGCGGGTGCGGGCGCGCGTCTCGCGCGATCTCGAGATCGCGGAGATCACGGACCGCGTCTCCAAGGGGCGGGGCGAGAGCAATCATGCTCTGCTCTTCGAGCAGGTCGAAGGCTTCGACGTGCCCGTGCTCATCAATGTCTTCGGCTCGCCCGAGCGGATGGCCGCGGCGCTGGGTGTCGAGCACCTGTCCGATCTCTCGGCGCGTGTGGCCAAGCTGCTCGATCTGCGCATGCCCGGGTCCTTCTTCGACAAGCTGCGAAAGCTGGGCGACCTCTTCGACGTGGCCAAGGCCGGGCCCAAGCGCGTGCGCTCCGCTCCCTGCCAGGAAGTCGTCGAGACGGATCAGCCGAGCCTGGCCTCGCTGCCCGTCCTGCGCTGCTGGCCGGGGGACGCGGGAAGGTACATCACGCTGCCCCTCGTGTTCACGCGCGATCCGGTCACGGGCGCGCGCAACGTCGGCATGTACCGCCTGCAGGTCCACGACGAACGGACCCTCGGGATGCACTGGCAGACGCACAAGGGCTCGGCCGAGCACGAGCGGGTCGCGCAGGAGCAGGGCAAGCCGATGGAGGTCGCCATCGCCCTCGGCGGCGATCCTGTCTCGATCTACTCCGGCTCGGCGCCCTTGCCGCCCGGCATCGACGAGATGGTGTTCGCGGGCTGGCTGCGCGGCTCCGGGGTGCCCATGGTCGCCTGCAAGACCGTCGATCTCGAGGTGCCGGCCGAGGCGGAGATCGTGCTCGAGGGTCACGTCGATCCCGCCGAGAGGCGTCTGGAGGGGCCGTTCGGTGATCACACGGGCTACTACTCGCTGGCGCGCGACTATCCCGTGTTCCGCCTCAAGGCGATCACGCGGCGCCGACAGCCGATCTATCCGACGACGATCGTGGGGCGCCCCCCGCAAGAGGATTACTGGCTGGGCAAGGCGACGGAGCGCATCTTCCTGCCCATCATCCGTCTGCTCCTGCCCGAAGTGGTCGACATGAACATGCCCGCCGAGGGCGTCTTCCACAACCTGGTCATCGTCTCGATCAGGAAGCGCTATCCCGGGCAGGCGCGCAAGGTCATGTACGCGCTCTGGGGGCTCGGGCTCATGATGCTGGCCAAGAACATCATCGTGGTCTCCGAGCACGTCGACGTCCACAACCTCTCGGAAGTGACCTGGCGGGCCACGGGCAATATCGATCCGACGCGCGACCTTCTCATCGTGGACGGGCCGTCGGACGATCTCGATCACGCGTCCGTCCGCCACCGCTTCGGGGGCAAGCTGGGCATCGACGCCACCGAGAAGTCGGACATGGACGCCATCGGCCAGCCCTGGCCCGAGGAGATCGTGATGAGCGAGGAGATCCGCGCCTTGGTGACGAGGCGGTGGCAAGAGTACGGCCTGTAGTGCCCGGCACGCTGCGCCACTTCCTCGACGCGATCAAGTTCGAGCACACCGTCTTCGCCCTGCCCTTCGCCTATGTCGCCATGGTGCTGGCGGCCGATGGCTGGCCGGGCTGGCGCGTGGCGATCTGGGTGACCCTGGCCATGGCGGGCGCCCGCACCCTCGCCATGAGCGTCAACCGCTTCGCCGACCGGCTGATCGACGCGAACAATCCGCGGACGGCGGGCAGACACTTGCCGCAGGGGCTCCTCAAGCCCTGGCACATGCTCGCCGCCGCCATTCTGTCGGCGGCGCTTCTCGCTCTCTCGGCCTGGAAGCTCAACCCGCTCTGCTTCAAGCTGGCGCCCTGGGCCGCGCTCTTCCTGATCGGCTACTCGTACACGAAGCGTTTCACCTGGGCGAGTCACTGGATCCTCGGCTTCACGGACGGCATTGCGGCGGCGGGCGGGTGGATCGCCGTGCGCGGAGCATTCGATCCTCCGGCCTTCGTGCTGTGGTTCGCCTTGACGGTCTGGATCGCGGGCTTCGATCTCATCTACGCCTGTCAGGACGTGGAGGTCGATCGGCGCGTGGGCCTCAAGTCTTTTCCCGCGCGATTCGGCATCGCGGCCGCCCTCCGCGCGGCCCAGGCCTGCCACGTGCTGACGATCGCCGCGTTTGCCGCCCTCGGCGTGATGACGGGGCTCGGCTGGATCTACTGGGTCGGCGTGGTCGTGGTGGCGGGGCTGCTCATCTACGAGCACTCGCTGGTGTCGCCCGACGACCTCTCGCGCCTCGATATCGCCTTCTTCAACGTCAACGGCTACATCGCCATCATTCTCTTCGCCGCGGTCGTGGGTGGGCGGCTCGCATGATCACCTTCGGTCTCGGCGAGGGGCCGGGCAAGGCGCGCTTCGTGCGCGGCATGTTCACGCGCATCGCGGAGCGGTACGATCTCATGAACGCCCTCATGACCTTCGGCATGCACCATTCGTGGCGCCGGGCGGCGGCGCGCGAGACCATCGCCTCCCCCGAGGGCCCCGGGCTCGATCTGGCCACAGGCACGGGCGACCTCGCCTTCGAGCTGTGCGAGATTCACCGGTACCGGCTCATCGTGGGCGCCGACTTCGCCCACGGCATGCTGCAGGTAGCGGAG
>QHSC01000244.1 GCA_003220345.1 Candidatus Rokuibacteriota bacterium
GCACCGTCATGCGGATGATGGCCAACCATGGCGTGACCATGCCTGCCGATCAGGCCGCCGTCATCACCGAGTACTTGACCAAGAATTTCCCGGAGAAGGACAAGCCCGTGGGGGTGGTGATCCCTGGCCCCACCAAGGTCTCGATCAAGGAATGGCAGGTGCCCACACCCGGATCGCGGCCTCACGATCCGCTGGCCGCGAGGGACGGTTCGCTCTGGTACACAGGTCAGATGAACAACGTGCTCGGCCGGCTCGATCCGCACCGGAGCCCTGGTCGGCAAGCTTGACCCGAAGACGGGGGCGGTCACCGAGTACAAGATGCCGGACCCCGAAGCCAAGGATCCGCACACGCTGATCTTCGACCAGACCGGGATCTTGTGGTTCACGCTGCAGAATGCCAACCGCGTGGGGCGGCTCGACCCGAAGACTGGTGAGATCAAGCTGCTCACCCCGCCCACGCCGAAATCCCGCCCGTACGGCATGGCCGTGAGCTCGAAGGGCACGGTGTTTTACGTCGCGTTCGGCACCAACAAGGTCGGCAGCGTCGACCCGAAGACGCTGGAGATTCGCGAATACACCCTGCCGGATCCGGGATCGCGGCCACGGCGGATCACGATGACGAGCGACGACATCGTCTGGTACGCGGACTTCTCGCGCGGGTACCTGGGCCGTCTCGATCCCGCGACCGGCAAGGTGACCGAGTGGCCGTCGCCGAGCGGGCCGAAGTCCGAGCCCTACGGCATCTCGGCGATCGACGACATCATCTGGTACAGCGAGTCCGGCACGACGCCGAACACGGTCGTGCGCTTCGACCCGCAGACCGAGAAATTCCAGAGCTGGACCATTCCGGGTGGCGGCAACATCGTGCGCAACACCTCGGTCACGCGGGATGGCGACTTCGTACTGGCCAATAGCCTGGTCAATGCCGTGACTTTGGTCAAGATCCCGAAGTGACGTCGCGGCGCATCTACGCAGACATACTTGCGGTATCTGAAGTATCCCGGCACCGTCGATAGATCTGGCCGAGTCTGACGTGTGCCCGACGAAATCCTACGGCGCGCGGAGCTGCGCTTCGTGAATGGCACGGTCGTCCTCTACATCCTGCGCGGGGGCGACTTTCTGCATACTCACGAAGGGATCACGCTCGTCGCCGTGGCAGAGGCCGTGGCCAAGCTCAAGCGGTACGACTTCGAAGGCCGTTACGACAGCGCCAGGGCGTATCCCGGGCACGTGTATTTTGTCCCCGATGACACCATGATCAGCGCTGCGGCGCAGGAGCTTGGCATTGCGTCCGCCGCCGATCTCTTCGGTGGCGTCGTGCCGTACGCCTTCATGAAGACCAAGGCCATGACGCATGAGCTCGTCGACATCGAGGCCGAGCGCCCCGCCGGCTGGTCGCCCGAGTTCGCAGCGAGGATCCGCGAAGTGGTATTGCCGGGCTACACGGTATTCAGCACGAGCGCCGCGCGCACGGCCGCGACCCGCCTGTGGGCGCACGGCGCCGTCCGGGTGAAGCATCCCCTCGCCTCGGGCGGACGAGGTCAATCACTCGCCGCCGGCCTGAACGAGCTCGAGACCATCCTCGAAGCGGTCTCCGCCAGCGACATCGCGCAGCACGGGCTGGTCCTCGAGACAAACCTCCGCGAGGTCAGGACGTTGAGCGTCGGCCAGGTCATCCTGGGCGGCCTCGATCTCACCCTCTCCTATCACGGCGCCCAGCGCGTCACGACCGACAACAAGGGGCGGTCGGCCTACGGCGGCTCGGATCTCGTGTGCATGCGCGGCGGCTGGGAAGCGCTCGACCGGCTGAGACTGAGCTCCGAGGTCCGCACGGCCGTCGCTCAGGCGAGGCAATACGACGACGCGACGCGAGAGTGTCCCGGCTTCATGGCCTCGAGACGGAACTACGACGTCGGACAGGGAATGGACAGCACCGGCCAACCTCGCTCGGGGGTATTCGAGTCGTCGTGGCGCGCCGGCGGCGCGAGCAGCGCCGAGATCGCAGCGCTCACAGCCTTTACGCAGGACCCGACGCTGACGGTGGTCCACGCCTCTTCGGTCGAGGAGTACGGCGACGGCATCGAGCCCCCGCGCGGCGCCATGGTCCACTTCGAGGGCGTGGACGCCAAGGCCGGGCCGATAATCCGCTATACTGTGATCACGCGCATGTCGCGCGACCCGATATGAAGGACGTCCGCATTGCGGTCGACAGGCAACACATCAGCGGCAAGCTCATCCTGCCGGAGCCGCCCGTAAATCCGAAGGGAGCCGTGCTCTTCGTTCACGGCTGGGGCAGTACACAGCGGCGGGACATCGCCAAGGCGAAGCGGCTCGCCCTCCTGGACTGCGCGTGCCTGACGTTCAATCTTCGCGGCCATGCCCATACCAGGAGGCAGGTCGAGACGGTGACGCGCGCGCAGAACTTTCGCGACCTCGTCGCCGCCTACGACTTTCTGATCGAGGCGACGGGTGTCCTCCCCGAGCGGGTCGGGATCGTGGGCAGCAGCTACGGCGGCTACCTGGCCACCCTGCTTACCGGTGAGCGAAAGGTGCAGTGGCTGGCACTGCGCGCCCCGGCGCTGTACAAGGATGTGGATTTTGATCGGCCGAAGCGACAGCTCAATCTGGACGCCGACCTCCCGGCGTACAGGCGCCGTCGGCTCGACTCGAACGAGAACCGAGTGCTCACCAGCGCCGCTCGTTTCGAGGGTGATGTCCTCATCGTCGAGTCGCAGACGGATACGATCGTTCCGGCTCAGGTCATCGATAACTACGCACGCGCGTTCATCGCCGCGCGCTCGGTGAGCCATAAGGTGCTTGCCCAGGCCGACCACGGGTTGAGCCGCGAATCGTGGCGACGGGCCTACGCGAGAATCTTGTTGAGCTGGTTTGAAGAACGGCTCCGCTCCGTGTCCGCTTCATCAGGGATCGTTCTGGGAGCGTGTCAGGCGGCTACGTCGACCCGGACGCTAAGTCGATCGCCTTCCGGTGGTTAGGCGGTAGTCCAAGCGGTGATCAGGCGTCCCACCGCCTTGAATCCGCGCATGACAGGGAGGTAGCTCCTCAGCACGCCGAGCACGGCGCCAGCGATCATGAGCTTGAAGACTCCGATTCGGAGGATCATCAGCGCGATAAGGGTCGCGACAAGGATGACAATTGCGATTGGGTCGGGAAGTGCGGCCGGCGCAAGCCGAAACAACGAGACGGCGAGAACACCGATCACGGCAGGCCCCATGCTTTTCATCACGGATCTCATCCATGCAAGCTTCCTGACTCGGTCGAGCGCCGGAAGAATGATCAGCATGATGATGAAGGACGGGAGAAAGGCCGCGGTGGCAGCCACCGCAGCACCCGCAATGCCGGCCACCTTGTAGCCGACGTATGCCGCGATCATGAGGACCGGCCCCAGCGTGAGCTGGCCGAGCGCCAGTCCATCGATAAACTCTCGTGGTGTCAGCCAGCCGAACTGCCCGACGACCTGGTCCTGGATGAACGCGATCATCGTCAGGCCGCCGCCGATCGTGAACGCGCCGACCTTGAGGAAGTAGGCGCCGATGTCCAGCAGACTGTTCGGATTCGGGATTCGTCCCGAGACAGCCGAGCCGGGAGCGGACATGTTCAGCCACCAAGCGGTTGAGAGCACGGCGAGAAACAGCGCCGACGAGAGAACCACAACCAGTGCTCCAGGCCTCTTGGGCTGAAAGAGGACCAGCCCCGCACAACCAGCCAAGACCAGGATGGCTACGATCCCCAGCGGAGTCCAGATTGACGCGACAGCTGCAATGACACCGATGACCGCCTCCGGTACGGTGCTCATCGCGGACCTCCCGAGGCGATACACCGCGACCGCGAAGATGGCGATGACCACCGGGCCCAGCCCGTAAAGAGCGCCGCGCGCAATCGGCGTAACGCCCAGCGTGGCGTAGGCGACGGTGAGGGCGAGCATGACGAAGAACGCGGGCACCACGAAGCAGAGTCCCCCGATCAGCCCACCCCACCAACCCCCGCGCGCATAGCCCAGGAAGATGCCGAGCTGGGTGGCCGTGGCGCCCGGCAGCATGTTCGCCACCGAGAGGCCTTCAAGAAAGCGCTCCTTCGACACCCACTTCCGCTTTTCCTGCAACTCGGCCTGCATGACCCCCATGATGGCTGGTCCACCGTAGGAGGTGGCGCCTAGCCTGAAGAGTGAGCCCGCGATGTCCCTCCAGTCTCCCGTCGGATTCGCGTGCGCCGTGGCGCTCATGTCCACCTCCTGAGTGTGAGCCGGAAGACGCATCGTCACTTCCCCGGCGTTCCCGTGACTTCCAGGTCCGCAAACTCTGTAACAGAGTCCGCCTTGGTCCAGAGTCCGACCCACCCCCCCGTGAAGGTCTTGTCCTCGTGGTCGAGGAGGAGCGAGTCGTCCAGGTAGGCCTGGATCTTCGGCCCTTTGGCAACGACGCGGATCTTGTGCCACTCGCCCAGCTTGGGCTCGGTAACTCGTGCCGACGCGATCGTGCTTCGCTTGCCGTTCACGATCATGTAGAGCCGAAAGTTGTTCTCGAGGGCATTGGCCCGGACCAGCAGGTAGTTTCGTCCATCCTTTGCCCGGAAGATGATGCCTCCGCTCGCGTCCTCCTTGCCGGAGATCGGCCGGAAGCGGACGGTGACATCGACGTCGCCGAATTTCTGATCCTCGAGGATCGCGACTGCCCAGGGTTGGGTCTCAACGACCTGAGCGAGCACTTGGCGGCCGCCCGATGGCCGATAAGTCCACTTGCCGGCCACGAACTTCCACTTCGGGTTCTCCTTGCCGAGGTCGTCTTTCATGCTGGTCTTCTCCGGTGACGTGATCGCAAGCCGTGGGACATCGGTGGCCGCGCTGATTGCATAGGCCCTTGCCGCCAGGAGCAGGAGAACTGCGGGCGTGATCTTCATGGGCTCTCCTTCCTTTGGCTGGATCTCTTTTCAGTCGATGATGACGCTGGATCGGGCGTACGCCACTGAAGAGTTTCTGACATTCGTGTCAGGTTTGTGTCGGCCCTCGGGGCAGAGCTGGGCTGTCTATTTCCCGACCAGGGGCTCGCGAACGAGCGCCGGCAGCACGATTCTGAACAGGCTCCCCTTGCCCTCGTCGGTTTCTAGCTCAATCCGACGTTCACTTCGACGGCCCACCGCGCCGTCGCGAGGCCAAGCCCCGTTCCTCCCGATTCTCTCGAGCGCCCTTGCTCAACACGGTAGAAGCGCTCGAAAATTCGCGCGTGATGCACCGAAGGAATGCCCAACCCTGTATCCTCGACCTCGATCACGGGCTCCCCGGAAGACGTCTCTCTCAGCACCACGCGAATCGTCCCTCGGGGGAGCGTGTATTTGATCGCGTTATCGAGCACATTGATCAGACCCAACCTCAGGATCGCGGGATCGCACTTGGCCGACACCTCCACCGTGGCGTCGATGGTCAAGCTCTGCTCCTTTTCCTCCGCGAGAATTCTGAGATGCTCCACGACGCTCACAGCCAGCCCGTTCAGTTTCACCATTTCGAGTGCCGGTTGGATCCGCCCAGACTCGCCCCGAGTCAGAGTGAGAAGGCTCTCCACGAGTCGCGTGAGGCGGTCGACCTCCTCGAGCATGCTCCCGATGACTTCGCGGTAGCCCGGCCCACTCAGGGATCGCTGAAGCGCCACCTCGCCCACGCTGCGGATCGCCGTGAGTGGCGTGCGAAGCTCGTGCGAGGCGTTCGGCGAATGGCGCGGCCCTCAGGCGAGCGCGATCGCCTCGATGGCGACGAGCACGCCGGGGATATCGGCCCCGAAGCGGACCATCGCCCGCGCCGGTTTCGGCCCGGGGAAGAACTCCGCGTATGCCTCGTTCATCTCCCTGTAGAGGTCAGGCCGCGCGAGCAGCACGGTGACCTTCACCACGCGGTCGAGCGAGCTCCCGGCGGCAGCGAGAATGGCCTGGACGTTGCGCAGGGCCTGACGAGTCTGCTCCTGCATCGTGTCGCCCACGACCTCGGTGGGGCCGCCCGCCGGCTGCACGGGTATCTGGCCCGACACGAACACGAAACCGTTGGCGACGATGGCATGCGAGTAGGGCGAATGCGGCGCCGGGTAGCCGGGGACGTCGTCGACGTGGTGGATCGCGGGCATTGTTGACCTCCGAGGGACAGGCGCCAGGGCATGACTGAAACGAGATCGCTGGGCGTCTATCGCGGCTCGAGACGCAAGAAATGCCTCGGCGGGAAGCCCGTCAGGATCCGGACTCCTATACCGAGGCGGCGCGCGCGGTCGACGCGGTCATGCTCCGCTCCCGTGACGGGGACGGCGCGATAGTCGCGCTTCTCGCCATCCATCGTGATCTGGACGTCCGGATTCGCGAGCGCACGGCGGTACCACGCACGGGGCCAGTGGTTGGCCGCCACGTAGAGGTGGCCGTCAGTCCTGATGCGGGATACGACCCGGTCGTGCGCGGTTCCGTCCCGGTCGAAGGTGGTGATGACCAAGGTCGAGCCGTGGAGCGTCCTCCGGAGGCCCGGCTCGCCAGTGGGCTGCAGATATCCGAGCAGCGACTCGAACGCGGTGACGATGCCCATGTAGATTAGGATCACGATTGCGGCGATCTTCAGTGCTTTCAACGCTCGACTCCCTGGTGCGCGGAGGCTCGGGGTTACGCTCCCGCGCGCTCCACCTTACCACCGACCACAGCCCGCGCCCGAGCGGGGTAAGGCGGTGGCCTCGCGGTATCGGCCCTCCAGGTCGTCTCAAGAGAGGCTAGCCCGCCACGGCGCTCTGAGCCCAAGCGGGGAAGAAACCGGCGGGGATTGAGAACGGGTCGAAGCATATCCCTAAGCATATAGTCTCGAAGGCCACCGCCATGCTCATGGGCCGAAGCAATCGCCCGCGTTATGTGGGGACTTTTCCGCTTCTA
This sequence comes from Candidatus Rokuibacteriota bacterium, assembly GCA_003220345.1. Classification (GTDB taxonomy): domain Bacteria; phylum Methylomirabilota; class Methylomirabilia; order Rokubacteriales; family CSP1-6; genus AR37. The sequence continues at coordinate 6,907 of QHSC01000244.1, forward strand.
CTAGCCAACTGGCGGCGAAACACACCTCTCGACGGGGACAACCTGAAGGGTTTGCCAGCTCTAAGTGATCCTAAGTGAAGTGATCTGGAGTGTGCCCGAGTAGGGCACAGAATAGGGCACAAAATCACATCGGAGAAAAATTGGTGACGGGCAACTACCTGGAAAAAGTGGTGGGCAGGGACGGGATTGAACCGCCGACACCAGGATTTTCAGACCCGGCCCCATCCCCTCCTTCCGAGACATGATTCGTTGCGATCCGTTGTCATTCGCCCACTTGGACTTCATCGCAGTCGTTGGTGAGGACAGCTTAAGACCGATAAAATCAATTCACTCGGTACGAGTACAGTCCGAGTCAAAAGGTGCGACAGCTCGCACGACCTTAGGGAACGTAAGGAGACTTCAAGCCTTCGTTGTCCGGACCTACAGGGGCAAGGGGCCGGCGAAGATAGCGCACCGGGCGGCCATATTCCCGACTCTCAAGAGCTTCGAGAGTATCGTGCTCGATGTCTTCGAACTCGCCAAGTTTGCTGCTCCATTTTCCGTCGGCGAGTTGACGTGCCGCATGTCGCGGCAGACCTCTGCGATCGGCGTAAATCGCGATCTTC
>QHSC01000086.1 GCA_003220345.1 Candidatus Rokuibacteriota bacterium
CTCGAGAAGTTCGCGGGGGATGGCATCGACGAGGTCCGCCGCAACTACCAGGGCTATCTCGACTACCTCAAGACCTGGTAGCCTGGACGTCCGATGATCGACGTCCCCGTCAAGCTCGGCGCCCGCTCGTACCGCATCCTCGTGGGCGCTGGTCTGCTCTCGCAGGCCGGTCCGGAGATCTCCCGGCTCGGCGTGGGACGCAGGCTCGCCCTCCTCACCGATCCCGCCATCCAGTCCCTCTACGGCGAGATCGTCGCGCAGAGCCTGGCCGGGGCCGGCTTCGACGTGACCACGGTGCTCCTGCCCGAGGGCGAGCGCGCCAAGACGCTCGAGGTCGCCGCCAGCACTTGGGATCGGCTGCTCGAGGCAGGGCTCGACCGGGGCTCGGCCGTGGTTGCCCTCGGGGGCGGCGCGGTGGGCGATCTCGCGGGCTTCGTGGCCGCCACCTACATGCGCGGCATGCACTTCGTCCAGCTTCCCACCACCCTCCTCGCCCAGGTGGATGCTTCCATCGGCGGCAAGACGGCCATCGACCATCCGCGCGCCAAGAACCTGATCGGCGCGTTTCACCAGCCGCGCCTCGTGCTCGCCGATACGGGCGCGCTCCAGAGCCTGCCCGAGCGCGAGTATCGCTCGGGGCTGGCCGAGGTCATCAAGCACGGCATCGTGCTCGATGCCGGGTACTTCGACGAGGTCGAGCGGAACGCGGCCGCTCTCGCCAAGCGCGAGCCCGAGATCCTCGAGCGGATCGTGGCCGGCTCGTGCCGCCTCAAGGCCTCCGTGATCGAGCGCGACGAGCAAGAGGCGGAGCTACGTCACGTGCTCAACTATGGGCACACCATCGGACACGCCATCGAGTCGGTCACCGGCTATGCGCGCTTCGCCCACGGCGAGGCGGTGTCGCTCGGGATGGCGGCGGAAGCGGGCGTGGCGGAGCGCCTGGGGCTGGCCGCCGCCGGGACGCGCGCCCGCCAGGTGCGCCTACTCGAGACGATGGGCCTGCCCGTGCGCGAGGTGGGAGAGGCGCCCGCGCGGGTGGTCGAGGCCATGGCGCGCGACAAGAAAGCCAAGGAGGGGCGCGTGCCCTTCGTGCTGGCGCCGGCGATCGGTGGCTTCCGACTGGTTTTCGACGTGCCGAGAGCGATCCTCCTCGAGGCGCTTACCGAGGTTGGCCTCGGCCGGGGACTGGGATTCTTGGTGTGACTTTTCACGCCATGGTGCCGAGAGCTTGAGGATCGGCCAGCCTCCCATCAATTCGCCGTCGCCTCCGGGAGCGACTCCGTCGCCCAACCCTTACCCGAGTTACGGCACGCCGATCACGCCTCCCTCGAATACGCTGCGGACGCCGTCAAACAATCCGTATCCGGTGCTGCCGTGGGGAGACGGGCAAATCGGAGCTTCGACGGCCTACGGTTCACCAGTTCGGACCTGGGAAGTTCCCGAGCGCAGCTACGTACTCGACATGATGGTGCCGCAGCCTGGCAGCCTTCCGGCGACGTGGGAGTCTGTGCCGGTAACCGTACCTGGATATGTTGTCGTCGAGACTACGAGAGGGTACGGCTATCCAGGGCGATGGACGGTGGTGCAGGTTGCCGTCGGCGGCTATCAGTGGCAGTGGGTCCCCCCAGCCTTCTACCCGAAGTAACGCGGATCGGAGACTCCGTCCTCGATCACTCGTTGTAGCAACGTACCTTTTTGGTCCGTTCTCGCCTCCATGGACCGGTGTCACAATTCTCTCCGAGGGGCTTCGAGGAGCGTGTTAGAAGTAGATCATTACCCTGCCACCCGCCGTCCACGATAGTTCCGTCGAACAGCCGCGCATGACGACACGGCTCGGCTACCACCCTGCGCTCGACGGCATCCGCGCCATCTCCATCCTCGCCGTCATGCTCTACCACTCGGGGCTGATCCACGGCGGCTTCCTCGGCGTGGACGTCTTCTTCACCCTGAGCGGCTTCCTCATCACCACGCTCCTGCTCGAGGAGCGCGCGAATATAGGAAGCATCTCCCTGCGTGACTTCTACTTCCGCCGGGCCCTTCGGCTTCTCCCCGCCCTCGTGCCCGTGGTCATCGTCTCCGGCGTGGCCATGATCGCCACCGCGGGCCCCGCCCGCGTCGGCGGCATGTCGCTCTTCGTCCTCGCCGTGATTTTCTACGTGGCGAACTGGGCGGCCATCGCGGGGCTTCCTCAGGGCATGCTCGGGCACGCCTGGTCGCTGTCGATCGAGGAGCAGTTCTATCTCGTGTGGCCACCCGTCCTCGCCCTGCTCCTCCGCCGCGTGCGCGCGCGATGGCTGCTCGTGGCCGGTCTCCTCCTCGCCGCCCTGGGATCGATCCTCCTCCGTTATCACCTGGCGGTGAGCGGAGCGACGGGCCGGCGCTTCTACCTCGGCACGGACGCGCACGCAGATCCCATCCTCATCGGGTGCGCCACGGCCTGCCTCGTGTCGTGGGGGTACATCCGCGGCGGGAGCAACCCGTCGGCCTCGACGAGGTGGCGATGGCAGGCCGCCGCGCTGGCCGCTGCCGCCGTGCTGGTGGCAGTTCTCGTGATGGCGCGCCTGCCCGACGACTATGCGCGGCGGGGGGCGAGCACCATCGTGGCGGTGGCCGCGGGTATCCTCATCGTGGACGTGCTGCGGCCCGGATCGCGCCTGGCTCTCCTTCTCGCCTGGTCACCGCTCGTGTGGATCGGGAAGCGCTCCTACGCCCTCTACCTGTGGCACCTTCCCGTGTTCTTCCTCGCGGGAGCCCTGTGGGCCTCAGGTATCCTCGAATACCTCCCGTCGCGAATCGTGCCGGCGTGGGTGATCACGTTTGCCATGGCCGCGGCCTCCTACCGCTGGATCGAGGCGCCGGCCCTTCGCCTGAAATCGCGATTCGCGGCGCGGCCCGCCGATCGCACGCCCGTCGCGCCCTCCGCGGCCGTCGCGCCCGCCCTCTAGCGGCCCGTCCAAGCAATTCCCGTCTCCTCGCGAGCAAGACTGTTCCGCTTCGCTATCTAGCGACCCAGCAGCCGCTGCGCCTGCTCCAGGTTTCTCCGCGCGTCGATCCATTCGGGATTCAGCGCGACCGCGCGCGCGAACTGCTCGGCCGCCTCCCGCAGCTTGCCGTCCTGGGCCAGGGCAAGACCGAGATTGTTCCGCGCCTCCGCGTAATCCGGGTTCAGGCGGAGCGCCTCCCGGAAGTGCGAGAGCGCCTCGTCCCGCCGCCCCTGCACGGCCAGGGCCGCCCCGAGATTGTTGTGCGCTTCGGCGAAGCGCGGCCACAGCCTGAGCGCTTCGCTGAAGTGCGGCACCGCCCCCGCGGGATCGCCCCCCTGCGCCAGCATGAGGCCGAGGCTCAGATGGGCATCTGGATAGCCAGGCCGGAGACGGATGGCCTCTCGCAATTCCGCCATCGCCTCCTCGGTCCGGCCGTGGGCGCTGAGGGCCGCGCCGAGGTTCGCGCGCGCGATCCCTGAGCGCGGATCGACGTCGACGGCGCGCCGCCACACCGTCTCGTTGTCGTGCCAGATTTTCGCCTGCGTCCAGGTCAGCCCACCCAGCGTCGCGATGACGAGAAGGGCGGGCAGCGCCGCCGCGCGGCCGAGAGCGGCCACGCCGGCGCCGGCCAGCATCGACCAGCCGAGGCAGGCGAGATAGCTGTACCGATCCGCGGCGATCTGGTAGCCCGACTGCACGATGCCGCTGGGGGGAAGCAGGATGACGACGTAGGCGGCCCACGCGATCAGCGCCGCGGGCACGCGGCGGCGGAGGGCGAGAGCGCATGCCGTGACCGCCGCCACCGTCGCCACGCTCAGGGCGATCCGCCAAGTCTCCAGCGCGAGAGGCAGCCTGAGCTCGTAGAGGATGGCGAGGTTCGTGGGGACGAGGGTCTTCCCGAGGTAAAAGGCGAGCTGGTAGCCCAGGATGGCCAGGCGCCCCGACCACGGCAAGGCCTCGAGGGGAACCGGGCTCCCCCCGGCCAGCTGCGCCCAGAGGGCAAGCGCGGAGGCGCCGGCGCAGAGAGCGACGAAGGGAAGCTTCTCCACCAAGACGGCTCTGGCCGCGGGACCCAGCCAGCCGCGAGGCCCATCGCCCAGACGACGCAACGGATACACATCGAGCAAGAGCAGGATGACGGGCAGGCTCACGGCCATGACCTTCGACATGAGCGCCAGTCCGCACAGGACCACGGCCGCCCAGTACGGCCACCGCCCACCCCCGTCCGCGGAGGCTCGAGCCTCGCAATACTTCAGATAGGCCCAGATGGCGAGGAGGAAGAAGAGCCCGGAGAGCACGTCCCGGCGCTCGGTCACCCACGCTACCGACTCGACCCGCAGCGGGTGCAGCGAGAACGTGAGGGCGGCGACGAGCGCGCCCACCCTGACCCGCATGCGGTCGGAGGTGAGCCGCTCGGGCAGTGACAGGAGAAGGAGCTTCGAGGCGAGGGCATAGACCACGGCGGCATTGGTCGCGTGGAGCAGCAGGTTCGTCAGGTGATAGCCGAACGGCGTCATGCCCCAGACGGCGTGGTCGAGGCCGAAGGAGATCCAGTTGAGCGGCATCCAGTGACCCATGAGGCGGCTCGTGAACATCCACCGGAGCTGGTCGGGCCCGAGCCCACGGTAATGAGGATTGCGCAGGAGCAGAGGACTGTCGTCCCAGTCGATGAACCCATTGGAGAGAGCGGGAAGGTAGCAAAGAAAGGTCAGGACGACCGCTGCCAGGGGGAGCAGAAAGCGCCCCTGGTCAGACACGTGGGGACGCGCGGAACCTGAGTCGGCGTCACCTTGCATCCGCGCGAGTCTGTCACGCCGCGCCGAAGGGGGCAAGCGGGGAAAAGCATTGACTCTCGCGCCTTTGGCGCATATAAAGGATGAGCCATGGCGAACCCGATCCCCCAGGTCGGAGGGGCCGTTGCCGCCCCCGATCCCGTGGCGGCCGGCGCAATCCGTCGCTACGAAGAACGCCTCGCCAAAGACCCGGCTGGACTCGCCTTTGCCCCGCTGGCCGACGCGTATCGCAAGGTCGGCCGGGCGCGTGAGGCCATCCGGCTCTGTCAGCAGGGCCTCGTCCGCTTTCCTCAGTACACGACGGCGCGCCTCATCCTGGCCAGGGCATATCTCGACGAAGGCAACGGGGAAGAGGCGCTCGGAGAGCTCGTGCGCATCCTGGAGGCGAGCCCGAAGGACACGCAGGCGCATCGTCTCGCCGCGGACATCCATCGCAAGGCCGGTCGGTGGAACGAGGCCCGGGAGCATCTCGAGCGCGTGGTCAAGCTCGAGCCGAGCGACCGCGAGGCGCGGCTCACCCTGGAGGCCCTCCAGGCGGGCGGTCGCGCGGGCGAGGGCTCACCCCTCGGTCGCGTCCTCGAGGACGACACGTTCGCGACGATGAGCTTCGGCGCCCTGTGCCTCGAGCAGGGCCTGCCCGACGAGGCAGCGCAGATCTTCCTGCGCCTCGTGAAGAAGAACCCGGGCGATGCCCGGGTCCGCGAGCGCCTGGACGAGGCGCTCCGGGCCAAGACCCAGAAACGGAAAGGTTGAGCGCATGCAGGTGTCCACGGCCGAATTCAAGAAGGGACTCAAGATCCAGCACGACGGGCAGCCGTACACCATCGTCGACTTCCAGCACGTCAAGCCGGGCAAGGGCGGCGCCTTCGTGCGCACCAAGCTCAAGCACATGCGGCAGGGGCGGGTCATCGACAATACCTTCCGCGCGGGCGAGAAGGTGGAGCTGGTCGACTTCGACGAGAAGCACATGCAGTACATGTACAAGGACGACCGCTACCATTTCATGGACACGGAGACGTACGATCAGATCTCGCTCTCGCCCGACGAGGTGGGCGACGCGCGCGACTTCCTCAAGGAGAACACCGAGGTCGACATCCTGTTCATCGATGGCAGCCCGGTCACCGTGGAGCTTCCCAACTTCATGGAGCTGACCATCGTCAAGACCGATCCGGGCATCCGCGGCGACACCGCCTCGGGCGGATCGAAGCCCGCCCAGCTCGAGTCGGGCGCCGTGATCCAGGTGCCGCTCTTTCTCAACCAGGGCGACGTCGTCAAAGTGGACACGCGGACGGCCGAGTACCTGAGCCGCGTGGCTACGGCCGGCTAGGGCATGAGATAGAGCATGGCCAAGGAGCGCGTGACCATGGCAGGGATCCTGGCGCCGCGACGGTGGACGCCCGCGGAGATCGTCGAGCTCGCGGTCGCCCACGACCTTGCGGAGCTCGAGGTCGAGGCGGGAGGCATGCGCGTGCGGGTGGTGCGCCGCCACGCCGAGGCTGCCGCGCGACCCTCCGCGGCGGCGGCGCCCACCGCGCTGGCTCAGCCCTCCCCCGCCGTGGCCGCGGAGGCGGCGGCGGGCACGATCACGATCGAGGCGCCCATGGTCGGGACCTTCTATCGATCGCCGAGCCCCGAGGCTCCCCCCTTCGTCAGCGAGGGCGACACCATCAAGGAGGGGCAGACCCTCTGCGTCATCGAGGCCATGAAGCTCATGAACGAGATCGACGCGAAGCTCGGCGGGCGCATCGTCAAGGTCCTCGTCGACAACGCCCAGCCCGTCCAGTTCGGCCAGCCTCTGTTCCTGCTGGAGCCTCTCAAGTAGCGGCGGGCCGCGCCCATGTTCCACAAGATCCTCATCGCCAACCGGGGCGAGATCGCGCTCCGCATCCTCCGCACCTGCCGGGAGATGGGCATTCGCACCGTCGTCGCCCACTCCCAGGCCGACACGGACTCCCTGCCCGTTCGCCTGGCTGACGAGTCCATCTGCATCGGCCCCGCCGAGGCGCGGGCGAGCTATCTCAATATCCCAAGCATCATCTCGGCCGCCTCCATCACGGACAGCGAAGCCATCCATCCCGGCTATGGCCTGCTGTCGGAGAACGCCGCCTTCGCCGAGATCTGCCGCGCCTGCGGCATCACCTTCATCGGCCCCTCGCCCGAGGCGATACGGCTCATGGGGGACAAGGCGCAGGCGCGGGAGATGGCGAAGCAGGCGGGAGCCCCCGTGGTGCCGGGAAGCACGGGCCCCCTCGAGGGCGTGGACGAGGCGCAGGCCCTCGCCGACACGATGGGCTATCCCGTGGTGGTCAAGGCGGCGTCCGGCGGCGGCGGGCGCGGGATGCGCGTCGTCCGCTCACGAGAGATGCTGGCCCGGGCCTTCGCCACCTGCCAGTCAGAAGCCGCGCAGGCCTTCGGCTCCTCGGAGCTCTACCTCGAGAAGTTCGTCGAGGAAGCGCGCCACGTCGAGGTCCAGGTGCTGGGCGACCGGAACGGCATCCGCGTGCACCTGGGCGAGCGCGATTGCTCCGTGCAGCGACGGCACCAGAAGCTTCTCGAGGAGAGCCCCGCCTCCGCCATCTCCGAAGCCACGCGAGAGGGGCTGTGCAAAGCCGCCCTTGCCGTGGCCAATGCCGTCAACTATGTCTCGGCGGGCACCGTGGAGTTCCTCGTGGAGCGTAGCGGCGAGTTCTACTTCATCGAGATGAACACTCGCATCCAGGTCGAGCATCCCGTGACGGAGATGGTGACGGGCATCGATCTCGTGCGCGAGCAGGTCCGCATCGCCGCCGGCGAGCCGCTCGGCTACAAGCAGAGCGCCATCCGTGCCTCGGGCCATGCCATCGAGTGCCGCATCAACGCCGAGGATCCCGAGCACTTCGTCCCCTCGCCGGGAACGGTGACGGCCTGGCTGCCTCCGGGTGGCCACGGCGTGCGCGTGGACAGCCACATGATGCCGGGGGCCTCCGTGCCCCCGTACTACGACTCGCTGATCGCCAAGATCATCGTGCACGGCCGGGACCGCGCCGAGGCCATCGCCCGCATGCAGCGCGCCCTCGCCGAGACAGTGGTGGAGGGCGTCAAGACCACCATCCCCTTCCACCAGAAGCTCCTGGCCGACCCTGTCTTCGTCTCGGGAGAGTACGCGCTGCCGCGCCTCGAGGTCGGTCTCTAGCGCGTGACGCTGCCCAGCCCCCTCTACGTCATCCTGGATGGGCAGGCGTCCGGGGGGAGGCGCCTCGACGAGCTGCTGGACGCGGTGCTCGCGGGAGGCTGCCGGATCGTGCAGCTTCGCGAGAAGACCATGCCGCCGGCCGGACTCTTCCCGCTCGCCCAGGGCTTGCGCAGGCGCTGCCGGGAGGCCGGAGCGCTCTTCATCGTGAACGATCGCGTCGACCTGGCCCTGGCCGTGCAGGCCGACGGGGCGCATGTCGGTCAGGACGACCTGCCCGCCCGCGAAGCCCGCCGGCTCTTGCCTCCGCCCATGATCCTCGGCGTCTCGACCCACAACCAAGACCAGGCGCGACGCGCGCGTGACGACGGCGCCGACTATGTCGCGGTGGGCAGCATGTTCCCGACGGGGAGCAAGGTCGGCTTCGAGCTCGTGGGACCGGAGCTGGTCAGACGCGTGCGCGCGGACATCCCCGTCCCCCTCGTGGCCATCGGCGGGATCACCCGGGACAATCTGAGCCAGGTCATGGAGGCCGGCGCCGACGCCGTCGCCGTGATCTCCGCCGTAGGCAACGCGCGGGATCCCGCCGCCGCCGTTCGCGGATTCCTCGAGACGATTCGCTCGGCCCAGGGCGGCGCTCGTTGAGCTTTTCGAGCCGAGACGCTGCTCGGTCGATCTCGCAGGCCGGGCGAGTGCTGAGATGAACCCGTCCCGGCTCTTCTGGCCCGTGGGCATCGCGCTCGCGGCCAGCCTGCCCTTTCTCCCGTCGCTTCAGGGTCAGTTCCTCTACTGGGACGACGTCACGAACTTCCTGATGAACGAGGGCTATCGGGGACTCGGCTGGCCTCAGCTTCGCTACATGCTCACGACCACGCTCCTGGGCCACACCTCGGCAATCTCCTGCTCCACTCGGCCAATGCCGTCTGCCTCTACTTCATCGCCCGACGACTCCTGGCCAGCGCCTCCGGGGAGACGCCCGCGCGCGTGATCGAGAGCATGCCCGCCCGCGTGGGCGCGGCCTTCGCGGCCCTCGTCTTCGCGGTTCATCCCCTGCGGGTGGAGTCGGTGGCCTGGATCACCGAGCGCCGCGACGTGCTCTCCGGGCTCTTCTTCCTGCTGTCGATCCTCTTCTACCTTCGCGCGACGGACGGCGGCGGCTTCATCCGCGGGCGCTGGCGCACCGCCTCGCTCCTGGCCTTTGCCGGGGCGTTCCTGTCCAAGTCCATCGTCATGACGCTGCCCGGCGTCCTCCTCCTGCTCGACGTCTACCCGCTTCGCCGCCTGCGCCTGGGCTGGCGTGCCCTTCTTCTCGAGAAGTGGCCGTACGCGGCCATCACTGCGGCGGGCGCCGTCGTGGCCATGCTTGCCCTTCGCATCGGCGCGTCCGCCTCGGCCTGGAGCCAGACGGGCATGGGCGCGCGCGTCGGGGTCGTCGCCTATGCCTTCTGGTTCTATCCCTCGCGCTGGGTGTGGCCCGCGGGCCTGTCACCGCTCTACGAGCTGCCCCCGCGCGTGGACCTCGGGCAGGGGCGCTTTCTTGGTCCGCTCGTGGCGCTCTTTGCCGTGACGGCTTCCAGCTCGCCCATGACCGCTACAGCTATCTCTCGGGGCTCGGCTTTGCCGTGGTGGCGGGCGGCGCGCTCTGGGCGCTGCTTCGCGCCGAGGGCGCAGGCCGGCTCGGCAGGGCGCCCGTGACGCTGGCGCTGGCGGTGGCCGTCGTGGTCGTCCTTGGTCTTGGCGCGGCCAGCTGGGGGCAAACCCGGATATGGCGCGACTCCGACTCGCTCTGGGAGCGTGCGGTGGCGCTGGACGCGGATTGCGTCGTCTGCGCCAACAACCTGGCCGCGGCCCTCGTGCGGCGCCGGGAGCCCTCGTCCGCCGTAATCGACAGGGCCGAGGCCCTCGTGCGCCATGCCATCGAGCTGCGCGCCGATCACTTCACGTCGTACGACACGCTGGGCGTCATCCTGACGAACCGCGGACGGACGGCCCAGGCGGAAGAGGCCTTCCGTCACGCGCTGAGCCTGGCGCCCAACCAGGGCGCCCCCGCGGCCAACCTCGGCGCGCTCCTGGCCAGACAAGGGCGCTATGCCGAGGCCGTGCCCTGGCTGCGCAAGGCCACCGCGGCGCAGCCGGCGTTTCCTGGTCTCCGGAGCAATCTAGGCTATGCTCTACGCAACCATGGCATCGAGCTCGCGCGGCAGGGCAAGCTCGACGAGGCGGTGTCCCTGCTCACCGAGGCCTCCCAGATCCTGACCCAGGACCCGGACACGCATCGCAATCTCGGTCAGGCGCTCATGGAGCGCGGCCGGGGCGCCGACGCGGTGCCCGTGCTCGAGCGCGCCCTCGCCCTCGACGGCGGCTCGGAAGCCACCCGGTTCCTGCTCGCCCAGGCACGCCTCCAGGCTGGGCCGCGGCCGACCCCACGGTGAGCAACCGGGCGATGAGCATCGCGCGCCGCGCGCTCCTCCCCATCCTTGTCTTCGCTGTGGCCTTCCTGACTTTCTGGCCGGGGTTGACCGGTGAGTTCGTCAACTGGGATGACCACGACAACATCGTCAACAACCCGGGCGTGCACGGGCTCGGCCGCGCGCAGCTCGAGTGGATGTGGACGAGCGCGGTGCTGGGGCACTACATCCCGTTGACCTGGATGAGCTTCGGCCTGAACTTCGCGCTCGGTGGCCTCAACCCGCGCGGCTACCACCTCGTGAACCTGCTGCTTCACGCGGCCAATGCCACCCTCTTCTTCTGGATCGCGCGGCGGCTCCTGAGGGCGGCGCGCTCGTCCGACACCCCGGACGAGGCTGCGTCACCGGGCCCGGTGGACTTCGGCGCGGCGTTCGCCGCCCTTCTCTTCGCGGTTCACCCGCTTCGCGTGGAATCCGTGGTGTGGATCACCGAGCGAAAGGACGTGCTCTCCGCTTTCTTCTTCCTGCTCTCGATCCTGGCTTATCTCCGCTCCGTCGCCACCGAGACGATCCGGCCCGTGTGGAGAGGGCTCTCCCTGCTCGCGTTCGCGGCGGCCCTGCTCTCCAAGGCCTCGGCCATGCCCTTGCCCGCCGTGCTCCTCCTGCTCGACGCCTATCCTCTGGGAAGGATCCGGCGGCTCGGCTGGCGGCGCTGCCTCCTGGAAAAGCTGCCGTGGGCCGTGATCGGGGCCGCGGGGGCTCTGCTCGCCCTCACCGTCGTCCTCAAGGGCACGGGCGTCACCGGGTACGAGAGCTACGGGGTGGCGGCGCGCGTCGCCATGACCGCCTACGCCTTCATGTTCTACCCGGCGCGCTGGCTCTGGCCCGTGCAGCTCATCCCCCTCTACGAGCTGCCCCCGCGCCTCGATCCTTTCTCCACCCGATTCGTCGTGCCCATGGTCGCCTTCGTCCTGATCACCGCGGCGCTGATCGCCCTGCGGAAACGGTGGCCGGCCGGCCTCGCGGCCTGGACGCTCTCCGTGGTGATGCTGCTTCCCATCAGCGGCGCCGTCCACTCGGGCCACCAGCTCGCCCACGACCGCTACAGCTATCTCTCGAGCCTGGGCCTGGCCTTGCTCCTCGGAGGCGGGCTCACGCGCCTCCTCGACGCGGACATGCGACGCCGACTGGGTCCCGTGATCGTGCGGAGCGTCGCCCTGGGGGCGGCCGTGCTCGTCCTCATGCTGGGGGTGGCGACCTGGGACCAGAGCAAGATCTGGCAGGACTCCGAGACGCTGTGGCGCTGGGCCGTGGCCATCGATCCCCAGTGCGCGGTGTGCTGGAACAATTTCGGGACGTCGCTGACGGCCCAGAAGCGGCATCCCGAGGCGGAGGAGGCCTACCGGCGGGCGCTCGGGCTCAGGCCCAAACGCGCGACCGTGGCCAACAACATCGCCACCGCCCTCCATGGCCAGCGCAAGGACGTGGAGGCGGAGGAAATGCTGCGCCTGGCCCTCAAGCTCGATCCCAACCTCACGGGCGCGCTCGCCAACATGGGAGCGCTGTATGCACAGACCGGCCGCCTCGCCGAGTCGCTTCCGTATTTCCGCCGCGCCTGGGCCCAGGACCCATACTTCGCGAATCTCGCCCACGATTATGCCGCGGCGCTCCTCGAGATCGCCAAGTCCGAGCGCGAGGCCGGCCGCGGCATCCAGGCCATGGCCCTCCTGCAGGAGACGCTGGTCGTCTCGCCTGCCGATACCGAGGCGCGACGCCAGCTCGACGCCATGACGGCGACGCGCACCCGGGCCGCGGCCCGCTCCGACCGTTGACCTCCCTCGCAAACCCGCTATAATGGCGCCGCCCGTCAACCCCGACGTCCCGCGTGGAGGAGGACACCGAATGAAGACCCTGCGATTCCGCCACCTGCTGAGCGCTCTCGCCATCGCGGCCCTCGTGCTGCCCGGCGCCGAGCCCGCGGATGCCCAGTCCAAAGGCACAATCAAGATCGCCACGCAGAGCCCGCTGTCGGGCGGCCAATCCGCCCTGGGCGAGGGCATCAAGCTCGGCGCCCAGCTCGGCATGGAGAAGTTCAAGGGCAACCTCGAGAAGAAGGGCTACAAGGTCGAGCTCGTGCCCTTCGACGACCAGGCCAAGCCGGACGTCGGCGTCGCCAACGCGAAGAACATCATCTCCGACAAGGACATCATGGTCGTCATCGGCCACCTCAACTCCGGCGTGGCCATCCCCTCGTCCGAGGTCTACAAGGAAGTCGGCCTGGCCATGATCTCGCCGGCCAACACGAACGAGAAGGTGACCGATCGCGGGTACCCGAACGTGAACCGCGTGTGCGGGCGTGACGACGTGCAGGGCCCGGTGGGCGGGGAGTTCGCGGCCACCGTCATGAAGGCGAAGTCGGTCTACATCGTGCACGACAAGACCACGTACGGCCAGGGCGTGGCCGAGGCCTTCAAGAGCGACGTCGAGAAGAAGGGCGTGAAGGTGCTCGGTTTCGAGGGCACCGAGGAGAAGTCCAACTTCGATCCGATCATCACCCCCATCAAGGCCAAGAATCCCGACCTCGTCTACTTCGGCGGCATCTACGATCAGGGAGCGCCGTTCTTCAAGCAGGCGCGCGAGAAGGGACTCAAGGCGAAGTTCCTCGGGCCCGACGGCTTCGACTCGTCGGACCTGGTGAAGATCGCCGGCAAGACGGTGGTCGGCATGTACTACACGACGGCGGCGGCGCCGACCTCGAGCCCGGCGGCCAAGCAGTTCGTGGACGAGTTCAAGAAGAAGTTCGGCAAGAACCCCGAGCCCTATGCGGCCGAGTCCTACGTCGCGACGGGCATCGCCATCAAGGCGCTCGAGTCCGTGGTCGCCGGGGGCAAGGCCCCGACCCGCGAGGCGGTGGCGAGCGCCATTCGCAAGGTCAAGTATGCGGGCATGACCGGCACCATCGAGTTCGACGACAAGGGTGATCCGAAGAAGGCCTCGTACTACGTGATGCAGGTCAGCAGCGACAACCCCGAGAAGTGGTCCGAGAACAAAGAGGCCAAGCGGCTCGCCATCGCTGCGCCCGCGGCCAAGAAATAGCCGAGCGCGGGAACCCGGCGGGAGGGCGGCCTCTGCCCCCTCCCGCCTTCCCTTCTCTGGGACCGAGTGCCGATGGACGTTGAGCTCCTGCTCGGCATCTTCCCGCAGGTCCTCCTCGACGGCATCACCCTCGGCTTCATGTACGCCCTCATCGCGCTCGGCTACACCATGGTGTACGGCGTCCTCGAGTTCATCAACTTCGCGCACTCCGAGATCTTCATCTTCGGCGCCTTCGTCGGGGTGGAGCTGTTGCTGACCTTCAAGGCGGCCGGTTGGCTCGACGTGCTGCCCTGGATCGTCGTGCTCGTCGTGGTCTTGCTGGCGGGCATGGCCGCCTCCGGGCTTCTCGCCGTCCTCGTGGAGCGCACCGCCTACCGCCCCCTCCGGCACGCCCCGCGCCTGATCCCGCTGATCTCGGCCATCGGCGTCTCCTTCTTCCTCCAGGACACCATTCGCCTCGCCGAGTCGCTCTGGCGCAATGCCTTCAACCTCGTGTACCCGTCCATGGACGCGCTCAATCACCGCTTCGAGCTGACCCAGACCATCGACGTCTCCATGAAGTCGCTCGTGGTCATCGTGGCCGCGCTCCTCATGCTGTGGGGCCTGCATAGCCTCGTCAACCGGACGAAGGTCGGCAAGGCCATCCGCGCCGTCGCGGAGGACCAGGCCGCGGCCAGCCTCATGGGCATCAACGTCAATCGCATGATCTCGCTGACCTTCCTGATCGGCGGCGCCATGGGCGGCGGGGCGGGCGTGCTGTTCGGCATGCAGTACAGCCTGATCAATCCCTACACGGGCTTCATTCCCGGGCTCAAGGCCTTCACGGCGGCGGTCCTGGGAGGCATCGGCAACATCCCGGGCGCGATGCTCGGCGGGCTCTTGCTGGGAATCCTCGAGGCCTTCGGCGCCTCCTATCTTTCCCTCCTCACGGGCGGAGCCTTCGGAGCGGAGTACAAGGACATCCTTGCCTTCTCGATCCTCATCCTCATCCTGATCTTCCGGCCCAAGGGTCTCCTCGGCGAGATCGTCCGGGAGCGCGCGTGATCACGGGGCTCCTCGAGAAGCCCCTGTTCGCAACACCCCTCGTGGTCGGGCTGCTCGCCCTCACCACCTGGGGCGTGACTCGCTCTCCGCGCTCGATCGTGCTGTTCATGCTCTTCCAGGCCTCGATCCTGGTCCTCTACTTCGCGCGGATCCCGCGCGGGCCCAAGACCCTCCTGACCGCCGTCACCCTCGGCGTGCTCATGCCCGTGCTCGGGACCATCAACGCCTACTACATGGAGATCGCCATCCAAGTCGGCATCTTCGTGGCCCTGGCTCTCGGTCTCAACATCGTGGTGGGGCTGGCCGGGCTCCTGGACCTGGGCTATGTCGCCTTCTTCGCGGTCGGAGCCTACTCCTGGGCCATCTTCGGATCGCCCCAGGCCAATCAGATGTTCGGGGGAAGCGCCTTCCCGCTGTCGCCGTGGTGGTTCTTCGTCTTCCTCCTGGTCGGCGTCGGCGTGGCCGCGGGAGCGGGCATTCTCCTGGGCCTGCCCGTGCTGAGGCTCCACGGCGACTACCTGGCCCTCGTGACCCTCGGCTTCGGCGAGGTCATCCGGGTGCTCGCCAACAACCTCGACAAGCCCATCAACGTCACCAACGGTCCCAAGGGCATCACGCCCATCGGACGACCGCCCATCTTCTTCGCCCCGCTCCTGCAGGCCGTCGGGATCGACCCGAGCTCCAACGTGATCTACCCGCTCTATCTCTACGCCCTCGTGCTGCTGATCGTCGGCGTCACCGTGCTCGTCAACCGGCGGCTGGAGGACTCGCACATCGGCCGGGCCTGGGAGGCGATCCGCGAGGACCAGACGGCCGCGCAGGCCATGGGCGTGCCGCTCGTGCGCATGAAGCTCCTGGCCTTCGCCTGCGGCGCCTCCTTCGCGGGGGCGGTCGGCGTGCTCTTCTCGGCCAAGCAGATCTTCATCAACCCGGAGTCCTTCACCTTCATGGAGTCCATCGGCGTGCTCGCCATGATCATCCTGGGGGGCATGGGCTCCATCCCCGGGGCGATCCTCGGCGCCGCCGTCGTCACCATTCTGAACCTCCAGGTCCTCAAGGGTTTCTCCCTCTGGCTCAACGAGCTCCGCAACGCGGGCACCATGATCCTCGGCTACAACCTCGCCAACCTGCCCACCCAGCTCGAGCCGGCCAAGTACGAGCGCATGATCTTCGGCCTCATCCTCGTGCTCATGATGATCTTCCGGCCGCAGGGCATCCTGCCCGCGCGGCGCCGCACGCGCGAGCTCCAGGAGCCGGCGGAGCCCTGATGGCAGCGCTTCTCGAGGCGCGCGGCGTCACCAAGCGATTCGGCGGGCTGATCGCGCTGAACAAGGTCGACTTCATCCTCGAGGAAGGCCGCATCGCCTCCATCATCGGGCCCAACGGCGCGGGCAAGACCACGTTCTTCAACGTCTTCACGGGCCTCTACGTGCCCGAAGAGGGAACGGTGAGCTTCCGGGGCGCTCCTCTCCTGGGCCTCCGATCCGATCAGATCACCGCTCTCGGCGTCTGCCGCACCTTCCAGAACATCCGCCTCTTTCGCAACATGACCGCGGTGGAGAACGTCCTCGTGGGCATGCACGCGCGGGTCGGCGCGGGGCTGTGGAGCGCGCTGTCGCGAAACCGGCGCTTCAAGACGGAGGAGCGGGCCCTGTGGGCGCGGGCGGCGGAGCTGCTCGACACCGTGGGGCTCCGGGGACGGGCCAACGAGATCGCCCGCAACCTGCCCTATGGCGACCAGCGCCGCCTCGAGATCGGGCGCGCCCTCGCCTCGCGGCCCGCCCTCCTCCTCCTCGACGAGCCCACGGCCGGGATGACCCAGGGCGAGGCGCGGGATCTCATGGCGCTCCTGCGCCGCCTCATCGCCGACCTCGGCCTCACCATCCTGCTCATCGAGCACAACATGCGCGTGGTCATGGAGGTCTCGGACCACGTCACCGTTCTCGACTACGGCGAGAAGATCGCCGAGGGGCGCGCCGTCGAGGTGCAGCGGGATCCGCGCGTGATCGAGGCGTACCTGGGGCGGCGGAAGTGGACGCCCGCGGCGGGGGACGGCCGTGCTTGAGGTGCGGGACCTTCACGTCTCCTACGGAGAGATCCGCGCCTTGCGCGGCGTCTCCTTCGAGGTGCGCCAGGGCGAGATCGTCACCCTCCTCGGCAGCAACGGCGCGGGGAAGACCACGACCCTCCGCGCCCTCTCCGGGCTCCTGCACCCGCGCGAAGGCGATATCCTCTTCCAGGGTCAGTCGCTCCTCGGCGTCGCCTCTCATGCCATCGTGCACCGGGGCATCACCCACGTGCCCGAGGGCCGGCGCATCTTCAATCGGCTCACCGTCCTCGAGAACCTCGAGATGGGCGCCTTCACGCGCGCGGACACCGGCGTGCGCGAGGATATGGACCGTGTCTTCTCGATCTTCCCGCGGCTCCAGGAGCGGCGCAGCCAGGTCGCGGGCACGCTCTCGGGCGGCGAGCAGCAGATGCTGGCCATCGGCCGCGCTCTCATGGCCCGCCCCACCCTTCTCCTGCTCGACGAGCCCTCCATGGGCTTGGCCCCCGTCCTCGTGGAGCAGATCTTCGAGACCGTCCTCGCCATCAACAAGCAGGGGGTGACCATCCTGCTCGTGGAGCAGAACGCGGCCATGGCCCTGTCCATCGCGGGCCGCGGCTATGTCCTAGAGACCGGCGGCATCGCCCTCGAGGGCTCCGCGCGGAACCTGGCCGACAACCCCGAGGTTCGCCGGGCCTACCTGGGGGAAGCGTGACCAACAATTCACCAGAGGGGGGCGCGATGAGAACGCACGGATTGACCTACGAGGAGCACGCCCCCGGCGCCACGTACGAGACGCGGGGCCGCACGGTGACGGAGGCGGACGTCTGCGCCTTCGTCAACCTGTGCGGCTTCAACGAGCCGCTCTTCTACGACATGGAGTTCGTGCAGACCTCCTCGGTCTTCAAGGGCCGCCCCGCCCCCGGCGCCTTCACCTTCTGCCTCTCCGAGGGGCTCGTCATGCAGACGGGCCTCATCCACGGCACGGGCATGTCGTATCTGGGCAGCGAGATCAAGATCGTCGCCCCCGTGCTCGTGGGCGATACGCTCCGCGTTCGCGTGGTCATCACGGAGAAGCGCGAGACGAAGAAGCCCGACCGCGGTATCGTCACGTATCGGCACGAAGTGGTCAACCAGCGCGGCGAGCTCGTCCTGGAGGCCGTGATCAAGCGCATGATCCGGCGGGCCGCCGCGACGTCCTGATCCGGGAGGGTCTCCTGTGAGCGTGAAGGGCCGAGTGGTCCAGATCAATATCTCTCCGGGGGGCGTGCCCAAGCTCCCGGTCGCCGCCGCGCGCGTGACGCCGGACGGGCTCGAAGGCGACGGGCACCGCGACCTCGAGCACCACGGCGGCCCCGAGCGGGCCCTCTGTCTCTTCTCGCTCGAGCAGATTCGCGCCCTTCAGGCCGAGGGCCATCCGGTGACGCCCGGAGCCATCGGCGAGAACCTGACCCTCGAAGGTGTCGACTGGGAGCGCGTGCAGCCGGGCGCCGTCCTGGAGCTGGGCGAGGAGGTCCGCATCGAGATCACCCGCTACACGAGCCCCTGCTTCAACATCGAGCCGAGCTTCGCGGGCGGTGACTTCGCGCGCGTCTCCCAGAAGCGGCATCCCGGCTGGAGCCGCGTCTACGCCAAGGTGCTCCAGCCGGGGCCGATCAGACAGGGCGACCCCGTCCGGCTTCTCGATCCCGTATGAGAGCGGCCGACGCCGTCATCATCGGTGGCGGCGTCACCGGCTGTTCGCTCGCCTTTCACCTGGCCGGCGCCGGCCTCGGCCGCGTCCTCGTCCTGGAGCGGCGCTTCGTGGGGGCGGGCGGCACTGGCCGCTCCGTGGGCATCATCCGGCAGCTCTACCCGACGCCGGAGACCACGCTCATGGTCCTGCGCTCGCTCGACGTCTTCGAGCGCTTCGACGACGCGGTGGGAGGCGAGGCCGGCTTCCATCGCTGCGGCGTCCTCATCGGCGTCAGCGCCGCCATGCGCCCCACCCTCGAGAAGACTCTGGCCCTTCAGCGAGGTCTCGGTGTGCGAGCGGAGATCCTCGATCCCGCCGATCTCCACCGCCTGGAGCCGCGCATCGATCCCGCCGGGCTCGGCGCCGTCCTCCACGAGCCCGGCTCGGGATACGGGGACCCTCCCGCCGTCAACGCGGGGTACGCCGAGGCCGCGCGACGGCGCGGCGCCGTCATCGAGCAAGGGGTGGAGGTGGTCTCGCTCCGGACGTCGAGCGGCAAGATCACGGGCGTCGTCACCGCCGCGGGGGACGAGATCTCGTGCCCGGTCGTCGTCAATGCCGCCGGGCTCTGGTCTCCGGCGGTGGCCCGGCTTGCCGACATCGAGCTGCCCATCGTCATCGGACGGCATCCCGTCTTCGTCGTGGAGCGCGATCCCGGCTTCGGTCCCGACCACATGGTCTACATGGATCTTGCGGGGGGGAGCTATCTTCGCCCAGAGACGGGTGGTCTCACCCTGACCGGCTCGCTCATCGACGACGAGACCCAGCACCCCATGGATCCCGAGCTGCTCGGCGCCGAGCCTTCCTTCGACGAGGCGAGCGTGGCCCTCGAGCGCACGAGCCGGGCGGTGCCGCGAATGGCGGAGGCCCGTTACGCGCGCGGCTGGGCCGGCGCCTTCGACATCACGCCCGACTGGATGCCCATCCTCGACGAGACGGGCCTCGAAGGCTTCTTCGTGGCGGCGGGCATGTCGGGCCACGGCTTCAAGCTCGCGCCGGCCGTGGGCGAGATAATGGCCGCCCTCATCTCGGGCGCCCCGCCCCCGGTCGACCCTGCCCCCTTCCGCCTCTCGCGCTTCGCGGGCCGCGCCATCAGCGGCACGTTCGTATCCTCGTATCTCGGCTGAGGTCCGCAGCTTGACGGTAGTTCGTCGCCATGTACACTCCTGAGCCATGACAAGCCCTGCCGCTCAATCCTCGCGCATCGGCGTCGACATCGGCGGCACCTTCACCGACCTCGTCTGGGTCGACGACGCCACGGGGGCCGTCAAGGTCGGCAAGCTCCTGACCACACCCAAGGACCCCTCGCAGGCCGTCGAGCAGGGCGTGGTGACGCTCCTCGCCGACGCGGGCGGCGCCGCCGCGGAGGTGCGGTCGGTCATCCACGGGACGACGCTGGCCACCAACGCCCTCATCGAGCGCAAGGGCGCGCGGACGGGACTCCTGACCACCGCGGGCTTCCGCGACGCCGTCGAGATCGGGCACGAAGGCCGCTACGACATGTACGACATCTTCATCGACTCGCCCGCGCCGCTCGTCCCCCGCCACCTGCGGCTCGAGGTGACGGAGCGCATGGCCGCGGACGGTCGTGTCCTCGTGCCACTCGACGACGGGAGCGCGCGGGCGGCCATCGCCAGGCTCCGCGACGCGGGCGCCGAGGCCATCGCCATCTGCCTGCTCCACGCCTATCGCAATCCCGTCCACGAGCGGGCGCTCGAGCAGCTCTGCGCGGAGCTCGCTCCCGGCGTGCCCGTCTCCACCTCGTCCGAGGTGGTGCCCGAGATCCGCGAGTACGAGCGGACCTCGACCACGTGCGGCAACGTCTACGTCATGCCGCTCATGGCGCGCTATCTCGACGACCTCGAGCGCAAGCTCCACGATCTGGGAATCCCCGGCCACTTCTACATCATGCTCTCCTCGGGCGGGGTGGCCACGCCGGCCACCGCCAAGCGCGTGCCCATCCGTCTCGTCGAATCGGGCCCAGCCGCGGGCGCCCTCGCGGCCGCGCGCATGGCGCGCGAGCTGGGCGAGCCCAAGCTGCTCTCCTTCGACATGGGCGGCACCACCGCCAAGGCCTGCGTGATCGACAAGGGCGAGCCCCTCCTCGCCCGGGAGTTCGAGGTCGCGCGCGCCGACCGCTTCAAGAAGGGCTCGGGGCTGCCCGTCCGCGTTCCCTGCATCGAGATGATCGAGATCGGCGCGGGTGGCGGCTCCCTGGCGCGCGTGGATCGCATGGGTCTGCTCAAGGTCGGCCCCGACAGCGCGGGCGCGGATCCCGGGCCGGCCTGCTATGCCTCGGGCGGCCAGGTGCCGACGGTGACCGACGCGGATCTGCTCCTCGGATATCTCGATCCCGGCTTCTTCCTGGGCGGGCGCATGCGCCTCGACGTGGAGGCGGCCCGTCGCGCCGTCGAGGAGAAGGTGGCGCGCCCGATGGGGCTGACCACGACGGAGGCCGCCTGGGGCATACACCGCGTGGTCAACGAGAACATGGCCGCCGCCGCGCGCGTGCACGGCATCGAGCGCGGCAAGGACTTGCGCGCCTATCCGCTCTTCGCCTTCGGGGGCGCCGGCCCCGTGCATGCCTGGCAGGTGGGACGCATTCTCAAGGTACCGCGCGTCCTCGTCCCCTTCGGCGCCGGGGCCATGTCGGCCTATGGCCTTCTCGCCGCTCCTCTCGCCTTCGACTTCGTCCGCACGGCCACCCAGCGGCTCGACGCGGCCGACTGGACGCAGATCAACGCCCTCTTCGGCGAGATGGAGGAGGAAGGCCGCGCCGTCCTGCGCCGCGCGGAGGTGGACGCCACCGACATCACCATCCGCCGAACGGCCGAGATGCGCTACACGGGCCAGGGCCACGAGGTCGAGGTCGAGGTACCGGCGGGCACGCTCTCGGTGGCCAGCCTGGCCACGATCACGGCCAATTTCGAGGCGGCCTACCGCGCCCTCTACAGCCGCACCCCCCTGGGCGTGCCCATCGAGGCACTGAACTTCCGCGTCGTGGTCTCGGGTCCGGTGCCCGAGATCTCGGTCTCGGGCCCGAAGAGCGGCGCGCCGGCCGCGCGTGTCGCGCTCGCGCCGAAGTCGACGCGCAAGGCCTATTTCCCGGAGGCGCGCGGCTACGTCGACACGCCGGTCTATGACCGCTACGCCCTCCAGCCGGGCGCGGCCTTCCAGGGTCCCGCCATCATCGAGGAGCGCGAGTCCACCACGGTGGCCGGCCCCGGCGCGATGCTCCGCGTGGACGACCGCCTCACGCTGATCATGGAGCCGAGCTGATGTTCGAGCCGAAACGGGGCCCGCAGTTCGAGTTGAGCGACAGCCGGAGGCCGGCGGGAGACGAGAGCTGGATTGATACCGCAGGTGTGGCAGTTCGAGCTGAAGGGCGAAGCCCTGAGGCGAGGGCTGAGTAAATGCCCGGTGAGGCGAGGGCTGAAATAGAGTTTGATCCGATCACCCTCGACATCTGCTGGAACCGGCTGATCGGCGTCGTCAACGAGCAGGCGGCCGCGCTGATGCGCACGTCCTTCACGTCCATCGTGCGCGAGGCGGGCGATCTGTCCGCGGGTGTCTTCGACCGGCGAGGCTGGATGGTGGCGCAGGCGGTGACGGGCACGCCGGGGCACATCAACTCCATGGCCCTCGCCATGAAGCACGTTCTCGACGTGTATCCGGTGGACGCGTGGGAGCCCGGGGACGTGGTCATCACCAACGACCCGTGGAAGACGTCGGGCCACCTCAACGACGTCACCATCTGCAACCCCGTCTTCCGGGGAGGCGACCTCATCGCCTTCTTCGCCTCCACCTGCCACTCCGCGGATATCGGCGGCCACGTCCTCTCCGCGGAGGCGCGCGAGGTGTACGAGGAAGGGCTCTTCATTCCCATCATGAAGCTCTACGAGGGCGGCCGGATCAACGCGTCGCTCGAGGCCATGATCCGATCCAACGTGCGCGTGCCCGACCTCGTCATGGGCGACTTCCATGCCCAGATCGCCGGGGGAGCCGTGGGCGGCGATCGCCTCCTCGAGTTCATGGAGGAGTTCGGGCTCGAGCGCCTGGAGCCGCTCTCCGACGAGATCGTCACGCGGACCGAGCGCGCCATGCGCGAAGCCATCGGGCGCCTGCGGCCCGGCACCTACGAGTACGCCATCACCTCCGACGGCTACGGCGAGCCCGTGACCATCACCTGCCGCTGCGAGGTCAAGGGCGACAGGCTCTGGGTCGACTTCACCGGCTCCTCGGCCGCGAGCCGGCGCGGCGTCAACGTCGTCATGAACTACACGGAGGCGTACACGACGTACGGGGTCAAGGTCATCGTCAGCCCCGACGTGCCGAACAACGAGGGCGCCTTCCGCGTGCTTCGCATCACGGCGCCCGAGGGAAGCATCCTGAACGTGCAGCACCCCGCGCCCGTGGCCGCGCGCCACGTCGTCGGCCACTTCCTCCCCCACGTGGTGGCGGGCGCCCTCAAGCAGGCGCTGCCCGACCATGTCATGGCCGAGGGCTCGGCGAACATCTGGGGGATCCAGCTCTCGGGCCAGGACAGGGAGAGGAAGCCCTTCGTCTACACCTTCTTCGGCTCGGGCGGCACGGGCGCGCGTCCCACCAAGGACGGTCTCTCCGCCACCGCGTTCCCCTCCGGCGTGCTGGGCACGCCCGTGGAGGTCGTGGAGACGCTCGCCCCCCTCCTCGTCGAGCGCAAGGCGCTGCGGGATGGCTCCGGCGGCGACGGCCGCTTCCGGGGAGGGCTCGGCCAGGTGATGGGCTTCCGCGTCCTCTCCGATGACCCCGCGACCTGCTCGGTCTTCTGCGACAGGACGACCATCCCGGCCCAGGGCTTCTTCGGAGGCGAGCCGGGCGCGAAGGGGGCGCTCCTCATCAACGGCAAGGCGCCCGCAAACCCCAAGGCGGAGCAGGTCCTGCTGCCGGGCGACCTCATCGAGCTCTTCATGCCGGGCGGCGGCGGCTTCGGCCCGCCGGCGGAGCGCGATCCCGCCCTGCGGGCGCGCGACCGCCTCGAGGGCTACGCGACGACATAGCCCGCGGCCGGCGCCGCGACGTTTGTGCTAGACTCCCGTTCCAGTCCCGCGGTCACTGCCGACCTGTAGGCTCAATTTCGGCGTAGAGGAGGATCCCAGATGCGACGTGCCATTGGCCTGCTCTCTCTGGCGCTGTCGGCCGTGCTCGCGACCGCGTCCATGTCCCACGCGCAGGCGCCCAAGGAAGTCGTGATCGGCGCCATCTATCCCCTCAGCGGCAACCTGGCCCAGATCGGCATCGATTCCATCACCGCCATGAGAATGGCGGTGGAGCTCTACAACGGGAAGTCCGACCTCAACCTGCCCGGAATGAAGAAGACGACGGAGGGGTTGCCGGGACTCGGCGGCGCCAAGATCCGGCTCATCGTCGTGGACCACCAGGGCAAGCCGGACGTGGGCCAGGCCGAGGCCGAGCGGCTCATCACGCAAGAGAAGGTGACGGCGCTCATCGGGGCCGTGTTTTCCAGCGTCAGCGCGACGACGAGCCAGGTCGCCGAGCGCTACGGCGTGCCGCACATGAACGGCGAGTCCTCATCGCCCACGCTGACGGAGCGCGGCTTCAAGTGGTTCTTTCGCACCTCGCCGCACGACGGCCACTTCACCCTCGCCATGTTCGAGTTCCTGAAGGACTTCGAGAAGAAGAAGGGGGTCAAGGTCAAGACGGTCGGTCTCATGCACGAGGACACCCTCTTCGGCGCCGACTCGGGCAAGGTGCAGGAGGAGCTGGCGAAGAAGTACGGCTACGAGGTGGTGGTCAACATGGCGTACCGCGCCAAGACGACCAGCCTCGACGCCGAGGTGGGCAAGCTCAAGGCCGCCGCTCCCGACGTGTTCCTGCCCACCTCGTATACCTCGGACGCCGTGCTCTACATCAAGACGGCCAAGACCCTCGAGTACGTTCCGCGGATGCTCATCGCCCAGAACGCGGGGTGGGTGGATCCGCAGTTCGTCGCGGAGATGAACAAGGACATCGAGGGGCACATCACGCGCTCGCCCTTCGCCCTCGATCTCCAGGCCAAGAAGCCCCTCATCCGTCAGGTCAACGAGCTGTTCAAGAAGCAGAAGGACAACCCCGGCGGCCGCGACATCTCCGAGGCGCCCTCGCGCGCCCTCACCGCTTTCACCGTGCTCGTGGACGCCATCAATCGTGCCCGGTCCACCAGCCCCGAGGAGATCCGCAAGGCGCTCGTGGCCACCAATGTCCCGGCCGACCAGCTCCTGATGCCGTGGACGGGCGTCCGCTTCGACGAGAAGGGACAGAACAGCGGCGTGCGCGCGATCCTCCAGCAGATCCAGAAGGGCGCGTACGCGACCGTCTGGCCCTTCGACCTGGCCGCCGCGGACGTCATCTATCCCCTCCCGGGCTTCAAAGACAAGAAGTAGCCGCACCCCGTGACGGCCGAGGTGCTCGTCCAGGGGCTGGTCAGCGGCCTCCTGATGGGCTTCGTCTACGCGCTGATCGCCGCCGGACTCTCCCTGATCTTCGGCCTCATGGAGATCGTCAACTTCGCCCACGGGGAATTCCTCATGGGCGCGATGTTCGCCACGTTCTGGGCGTGGGCGCTCCTGAAGCTCGATCCCCTCGTCTCGCTGCCCCTCACCGTCCTCCTCCTAGCCCTCTTCGGTCTGCTCGTCTACCACGGGCTCATCCGGTGGATCCTGGGCGCTCCCATGCTCGCCCAGATCTTCGCCACCTTCGGTCTTGCCATCTTCCTGCGCGCCGCCGCCCAGGCGCTCTGGGGCGCGGACTTCCGGCTCGTCAAGGGCCCGCTCGTCGACGGCCGCATCTCGCTCGCGGGCATCTTCATCGGCTTGCCCCAGCTCGTGGCGAGCGTGGGGGCGCTCTGCGCCTTCGGCCTCCTCTACTGGTTCATCCGGAAGACGGAGACGGGGCTGGCCCTCCAGGCGACGTCCCAGGACCGCCAGGCCGCCATGCTCATGGGCATCGACACGCAGAGGATGTTCGCCCTCGGCTGGGCCATCGGGGCCGGCTGCGTGGGCGCGGCGGGCGCCCTTCTCGCCATGTTCTTCTACATCTTCCCCGACGTGGGAGCGACGTTCGCCCTTCTTGCGTATGTCGCGGTCGCCCTCGGCGGCTTCGGCAATGTCCCCGCCACCCTCCTGGCCGGCGTCATCGTGGGCATCGTCGAGGTGCTGGGCGGGCTCCTGATCGCCCCCGCCCTCAAGTACGCCGTGGTGTTCTCGCTCTACCTCGTGGTCGTGCTCTGGCGCCCCCAGGGCCTCCTGGGACGCTTCTGATGCCGCCCGTGGCGCGCTGGCCCGTGGTGCGCTGGACAGGCGCCGGTACCCTGCTCCTCCTTCTCCTGGCCTTTCCCCTCGTCTTCACCCAGCCTCATCCGCGCCACGTCGTCATCACGATCTTCCTGTTCGCCATGCTCGCCCAGGCCTGGAATCTCCTCGCGGGCTATTGCGGCCAGATCTCCCTCGGGCACGCGGTCTTCTTCGGAGCGGGAGCGTATACGTCCACGCTGCTGGGAAAGTACTTCGATCTCTCCCCCTGGATCGGCATGGTCGTGGGCGCCGTGGTGGCCGTGGCCGTCTCCCAGCTCATCGGATATCCGGTCTTCCGGCTGCGCGGCCACTACTTCGCCATCGCCACCATCGCGGTGGGCGAGATCGTCAACACGCTCATGATCAACTGGGACTGGGCGGGCGGTGCGCGCGGGCTCTTCGTGCCCATCAAGCGTCCCGACTCGCTCGCGAATCTGCAGTTCCACCAGAGCAAGCAGAACTACTACTACATCGCCCTCGGGCTCCTGCTCTTGGCATTCTGGATCACCCGCAAGGTGGAGGTCTCGCGCATGGGCTATTACCTGCGCGCCATCCGCGAGGACCAGGACGCGGCGGCGAGCCTGGGTATCCCCGTGGCCGCGTACAAGCAGCGGGCCATGGCGCTGTCGGCCGCCCTCACCGCGCTCGGGGGCAGCTTCTACGCGCAGTACATCCTCTTCATCGACCCGGACTCGGTGTTCCCCACCGCGCTGAGCATCCTGATCTGCCTGGTGGCCGTGCTCGGCGGCATCGGCACGCTCTGGGGCCCGCTCATCGGGGCGGCCATCCTCATCCCGCTCGGAGAGTGGACGCGCATCTATTTCGGCGGCACGGGCAAGGCCATCGATCTTCTGATCTACGGCGCCCTCATCATGCTGGTCTCCGTCATCCAGCCGGGCGGCATCATGGCCCTCGCTCAGCGCGGCCGCCGGCGGACCGGTTAGGCATGCCCGTGGCCACCATGCTGCTCGACGTCCGCGGCGTCACCAAGCGCTATGGCGGCCTGGTGGCGAACAGCAACATCTCCTTCCAGGTCGGCTATGGCGAGCTCGTCGGCATCATCGGGCCCAATGGAGCGGGCAAGTCCACGCTCTTCGACCTCGTGACGGGCTTCCAGCCGGCCGACGAGGGCCAGGTGCTCCTCGAGGGCGAGTCCGTCACGCGACTCCGCCCCGATGAGATCAGCCGACGCGGCGTCGCGCGCACCTTCCAGAAGCTCAAGCCCTTCACCCAGATGACCGTGGTCGAGAACGTCATGGTCGGCGCCTTCCAGAAAACCACGGTTCCCGCCCGCGCCCGCCGAGAGGCCATGGAGGCCCTCGACCGCGTGGGGCTGGCCGACAAGGCCGAGGCGCACGCGCGCGTGCTCTCCACGGGCCAGCGCAAGCGCCTCGAGCTCGCGCGCGCCCTCGCCACCCAGCCGCGATTGCTCCTCCTGGACGAAGTCACGGGCGGCGTGGACCAGCGCAGCATCCCGGCGCTCGTGGATCTCGTGCGCAGGCTCCACGGCGAAGGCGCCTCCCTCATCGTCATCGAGCACAACATGAGCGTGATCATGGGCATCTCTCAGCGCATCGTCGCCCTGAACCTGGGCGAAGTCATCGCCGACGGGCCGCCCGCCGTCGTGGGGCGTGACCCGCGCGTGGTCGAGGCCTACCTGGGCCAGGCCTATGTCGCCTGAGGCCGCCCAGGCTGCCATGCTCGAGGCCCAGGGCCTCAACGTGCTCTACGGCGACTACCAGATCCTCTGGGACGTCTCCTTTCGCGCCCCCGCGGGAGAGGTGATCGCCATTCTCGGTCCCAATGGCTCGGGCAAGTCCACCCTCATGAACACGCTCTCCGGGCTCCTCCGCTCTCGCACGGGAGCGATCAGCTTTCGAGGCGCGCGCATCGATGGGCTGCCCCCGCACAAGATCGTGGGACAGGGCCTCGCCCACGTCCTCGAGCGGCGCCGCCTCTTCCCGTACCTGACGGTGAGCGAGAACCTGCTCCTGGGCGCCTATCATCCGAGCGCCAAGGCCCGCCGGCAGGAGACCCTGGACGACGTCGAGGCGCTGTTCCCTCGCCTGCGGGAGCGCCGCGCCCAGCTCGCGGGCACGCTCTCGGGCGGCGAGCAGCAGATGGTGGCCATCGGCCGCGGGCTCATGGCCCGGCCGGCCCTGCTCATGATCGACGAGCCGTTTCTCGGGCTGGCGCCGAAGGTCGTCGAGCAGATCGCCGGCGTCATCTCCGCCATCAACCGTGAGCGGGGCATCACCATCGTCTTCATCGAGCAGAACGTGGAGCTGGCTCTCCGGATGGCCCATCGCGGCTACATCCTCGAGTCCGGGCGGGCCATTCTCGAGGGCCCCTCGGCCGACCTCCTGGCTTCGGCCGAGGTGAAGCGCATCTTCCTCGGTCATTGACCTACGCCGGCGCGCCGATCGCACGCCCCGGGGGCCGTACACACGTGGGGCCCAGGATCACTCCTGGGCCCCGCGATTCGAATGGGTTGGACGGCGAAAGAGATCAGCGCGTCGGACTCGCCTCTCCCTTGCGCCGGCGCCACGCGCACGCACCCAGGCCGAGGACGCCGAGCCCGAGGAGTGTCAGCGTGGCGGGCTCCGGCACCACCCTCAACTCCGTGTCGAAGCTGGTGACGCCAGGGCCAGCGAAATGGATGCTCACGATCTCGGTCAGCGAATAGGGCGCAACAGGAAAGCTCCCCGCGAGGAGGAGCCCGCTGAAGGCACCCGGGCCGAACGTCGCAGGCCCGATATGCAGCCCACTCGTGCCGAAAATCGTGTTGGTGTTGTCTTCGTACCCGTCGAAGCTGATCGTGTTGCCGGATCCCGTCAGCGTGCCCCCGAGGGACATGACGAGGTGTGTCGCACCCTGCGGGAAGGAAAAGTCCGTGTCGCTCAGCTGGAGGATGAAGTTCTGAGCCCCGGCCGAGGTGCTCGTGACCTCGATGGCGCTCAGGTCGATGGTGCCCGGAAACGGATGCACGGGCTTCGAGATGCCGGTGTCGACGGTGACGAGCAGACCCGGAAACGGGCCTCCCCCTCCCGGAGCGTACAGGATGACACCCACGGTCGGATCTGAATCACCGGGGCCGTTGTCCAGCACGGTCACTGTCGTCACGCCGTCGGAGATCTTGAACTGCGCCCCAGCATGCGCGGCGCTCACCCAGACCGCGAGCGTCAACGCGAGTATCGCGAGAATACGTATCCAGCTCGAACTGCTCTTTGCCATTTGGCGTTTCCCCTTTCTTCGAGACCTGCTGGACAGAGTCTCTAGCAAGGGGCGCGCCGACGTGAAATCACAAGGGAGAGCAACACTTCAAGCCACTTGCGGGCGAAAAGATTCTGGGCGGGGGCATGTCGTAAAGGCCTCCGACATGGAGCGCCCAGGAACTGGCCGACGGCGCCCTCGAGAACGTCGCCCGCATGGGCCGGCGGCGTGAGAGGGAGCGGACCCCCTTGGCCCCGCCTAATGCCCGGCCAGATTGGCTGTTTTGCGTGCCCCTTCTGGGGCTGTCGGGCCTGGCTCACCCCCGTGCTATGCTGGCTGGCAAGTCTCAGACCGGCTTAAAAGCTCGGCCGACAGTGGCTTCACCAGCCAGGGGGAGTCGATCGACGTGGGTTTAATGAGGCTGCTGGCGCGCATCTGGGAGGCGATCACCAGCATCACACGTCCGCCCAATGCCGCCACGCTGTTCCGGCGGGCCGACCTCTACCGCCAGGAAGGCCGCTTCGAGGAGGCGGCCGAGCTCGTGGCCCAGGGGCTTCGGCTCCAGCCAAACAACGGCGTCGGCCATCTCCTCTCAGCCTACCTGCACCTGGCCTTCAGGCAGATCGGTCCGGCCAAGGCCGAGTTCCAGACGGTCCTCGGCGTGGATCCCTATCACCCCCGCGCCCTCCTTGGATTGGCCAGGATCGCCCTCGAGGAAAGAGACCTCGCCGCCTGCCGGCCTTTCCTGGACAAGGCCCTCCAGTACTATCCCGACTTTCCCGAGGCGCGCGCGCTCCAGGAGATGGTCGCCGGCTGGGCGGACGTGGCGGTACCCGCCGGACAGCGTCCGGCCTACGCCGGGCCGCCCCTGGCCGCGGAGAGGCTCAAGCCGCCCGCGGCGGGTCGCGAGTTCGTCCTCACGCAGGCCGATGGCACCCTCGTCTTCTCGCAGCAGGGGGACAAGGACGCCGAGGACCTGGCCGCGCACGTGACGCAGGTGTACCGGATCGCCGCGGCCACGCTCGCCCGTGCGGGTCTGGGCGCCCTCCGGCGCGGCATCGTGCAGGCGACCACGGAGACGACGTTCTTCCGGAGCAATGACCGGCTCATCCTCGCCCTGACCTTCCCGCAGGACGTCAAGATCGGCTTCGGGCTTCTCGAGACGGACAAGATGTGGACGAACTCCCTGCGCGAGCTCGGAGTGCGCGCATGAGCGCCGAGCCCGTGCCTCCCGGACAGCCCGTGGCGGGCACGGCCCCGCTCGCGGCCGCTTCGCGCTCCTCGCGCGCCCGTGAGTTCCGCCGGATCCTCGCCGAGATGCTCAGGATCGATCGCGTGCGCGGAGGCCTCGTGGTGGCCGCCGATGGGCTCGTCATCACCTCGAGCGTGCCGCGGAACATCGCCATCGAGCCTCTGGCCGCCCTCACGGCCACCCTCGGCCGCGAGCTCGAGGCGGGAGGCGACCGGCTCAAGCGCAGCACCTTTCACACGGCGCTCTTTTCGGCGGACGACGGCACGCTGTTTCTGGGCGCGTGCCCGGTGGGCTTCGTGGTGGTGCTGGGAGACCGCGAGGTCAACGTGGGGCTGGTGCAGTGGGCGCTCCGGAAGGCGCTCGCTACCCTCGAGGGCACGTGGGGCGCGAGAGACCAGGTCCCCGCCACGCCCGAGGAGATGTAGCGCGTCCTTCCGTCGTGAGGCCGCCAGTGTGAGGCGGCCAGTGTCAGGCCGCCGATGTGAGGTCCGCGGCTGTCCCCGGCGCCGCGAACCGCTCCCGCCGGCCGCTCTTATGCCTTCTTCTCTCCGAAGCCCGTGCGCGACTCCTCGGCGGTGAGCGGCGTGGACATCTCCTTCATGTCCTTGGGCCTCTCCCGCGCCTCGGCGAGGATCTTGCCGACGGAGATGGCCGCCTCCTTGGCGAAGAGCCGGACCATGCCCACGGTCGTCCGCTCGCCGAAGATGGCGAGCAGAATGGCCTGATCGTCCACCGTGGAGACATGCATGCTCTCCTTGGCGCCCTGATGGAAGAGAACGGTGAACTCCGTCTCTCCCAACAGCTGGGCCAGCGCGCCCGTCGAGCTGAAGGCGCCGGCGGCGAGGGCGGAGATGGAGACGGTGTCGAGCGCACGGTTGGCGCCCGTCATGGACAGGAGCTGGCCGCTCCGGTCGATGAGCAGCGCCTCGCTGGCCCCGGACTCGCCCAGGAAGGTCGTCAGGACCTGGTTGATCTTCTCGGAATCGATCTCGCGGATCACCATGTTATGCGGTCTGCTCACGGTCTGCCCCCTTTTCTTGCCCGAACTCGCCGACCAGGACCATGCGGGACACGGTGTTCAGCGTATCGAACACGCCGTCACCGTTGACCGCCACGGCCTCGAAGGACGGGACCCGACGGGCCCGCCGGTTGAGGAGAAATTCCATGTACTCGAGCGGCGCGATGTTAGCGAGGTCGCGCTTGTTGTACTGAATCACGTACGGGATCTCGTCGATGTTGTAGCTGTACTCGCGGAGGTTCTCCTCCAGGTTGCGGAAGCTCTCGACGTTCTCGCGCAGCCGGTCCCACTGCGAGTCGGCCACGAAGACGAGCCCGTCGCATCCGCGCAGGACGAGCTTGCGCGTCATGTTGTAGTAGACCTGCCCCGGCACCGTGTAGAGTTGGAACTTCGCCGTGAAGCCGCGCACGGTCAGCGCGGAGACGGGAAGGAAGTCGAAGAAGAGGGTGCGGTCGTCGCCCGCGGCCAGCGAGATCATGTTGCCCTTGCTGTCGCCCGGCAGGCTCCGGTGGATGTGCTGGAGGTTGGCCGTCTTGCCGGCCACCCCGGGGCCGTAGTAGACGACCTTGAAGTTGATGACCTTCTGCGCGTAGTTGATGATCGCCATATCGCCTCAGGCTCCCAGAAGCCGCGCCGCCGCCCGCTCGACCTGCAGGCGCGCGAGACCAGGCCGGCCAGTGTCTGCGCCGCCCACGAGGAGGACAGCGGCGGCTCCGGCGGCCGACGGCAGCCGGCGCACCTCGAGCCGCTTCGGTCCTGATCGCAGCACGGCAGAGTGAAAGGATCCAAAGCCTCCCGCGGGGCCCTCGACGCTCATGGCCGCGACCAGTGCGCAGCCGAAGGCGGCAAGGGGCGCCGCGGCCGCCTCGGGGGGAAGGAAGCAGTGCACGAGCGCGCCTCGCTCGATGTCGCGGAAGCTCGAGGCGGTGAGCTTGCCAAAGGCGTCGAGGGCCTCCGCCACCTCCGAGCCGGACGCCGGCTCGGGCCCTGGCTCGAGGCGCGGTAGCCCCGTGCCATCGGGCGGCCGATGAGGGTGGCCCGTCGCCTCGCTCACGGCGTGCCCGGCCGCCGCCCGACGCGCCAGCATTTCCAGCCGAGCCAGCGAGCCGCCCGAGCGCAGCCCCACCGCGATGACCGCGCCCGTTGCCCAGCTCGAGCCCACCGGCGTGAGCACGAGCGCGCCGCCCACGGCCCTGAGCGTCACCTGCTCCACGGGCCACGGAGCATGAGCGGCCAGCAGCGTCGACAGCGTCCCCGCCGCCGAGGTCAGCGTCTCGCCGGCGAGCCCCGCCGCGCCCGCCGTGATGACGGTGAAGCCTCCTATC
Source organism: Candidatus Rokuibacteriota bacterium (assembly GCA_003220345.1). Lineage (GTDB taxonomy): Bacteria > Methylomirabilota > Methylomirabilia > Rokubacteriales > CSP1-6 > AR37. The sequence continues at coordinate 32,416 of QHSC01000086.1, forward strand.
CGGGCCTCGTCCACGACCAGCGCGTCCCACTGGGACAGCAGCGACGAGAGCCTCGAGAGATCACCGTGTGTCACCTCGGGAGCGGTCGTGATCGTCGGCGCTGGAGGGGCAGCGGGGGAGACCGACGGAGTCGCCCCGGCCGCGGGCGATGTTTCGGGCCTCGGTGACGGACGCTCCTGGATGACGCCCGGGGCGACGGGGGGAGCCGAAACGGGGGTCGCGACAGGAGCCGGGCTCTCGACCACCGCAGGCGGCGGTGCGGCCACTGTCGCTGCGGGCGCCTCGTGCCCTATGGGCTTGAAGGGTGCGGGGAAACCCTCGATCCCCGGCACCTCGAGGGGACCGCGCGTCATGAACGCCGCGAAGAGATCGGGAGGCAGCTGACCCATGATCTCGTCGAGCGGGAGAACGAGGCTGCCGTTGGCGATGCGCTGGGTCACCTCGGCCGCAGGCACCGCGAGGACATCGGCGGGAAACTGGTCCGCCACCGCGTCCCACGTCACGTGCACCGCGCCCTCGGTCAGCTGGGGCAGCACGACCGATTGCGGCACGAGCAGGACACGGCTCGTGGCAAGCCGCGCCCCCACCTGCGCGAGCGGGAGGCGGAAGACGCCGGGCGGCAGCTGCCCCATCACGCGCTCGAAGGGGATGCGGATGACCGCTTCCGTGGGAACGGTCGCCGCAACCGCGGGAGGCTCCACGACCTCTTCGGGAATCGCGACGTTGGACACCGCGCCCTCGGGCAGGGCCACCTCGAGCGGCACGAGGCCAGCCGGGGTGACTTCCGGCTCGACGATGTCGGGCAGGGCGATGCCGGCCTGAGCGATGTTGGCCTGAGCAACGGGGCTCGCGCCCGCGGCATGCAGGTCGTCGAGGAGACTGTTCACGTCGATGTCTGCCGGCACCTCGTCGATCTCGACGATATTCGCGGGAGCCGGATCATCCTCGATGACCAAGTCGGCGGCGGCAAACTGGCTCGCCGGCTCGGCGGGAGCGTCCTCGATGCGCTCGAGAAGCGGCGACACGGGCGTGGGCGTTCGCTCCGACTCGACGGCGGGGACCACGGGGGGAAGCGAGGCAAGCCCGAGATCATGCGCCACGAGGTCGGCGTCCGGCACCTCGATGGCAAAGGTCTCGGGCTCGAGATCGACCGGCGCGACGGAGGCCGTCGCGTCCGGGGGCATCGCTCCCGCTCCTGCGGTGGGAGCGATCTCCACGGCCGTGCGTCCCTCTTCCCAACCCGGGGGTCTGAACGGGGCGGGAAACTCCTCGAGCCCGGGCATCTCCACCGGCCCGCGCGCCATGGACGCCGCGAACACGTCGCGCGAGAGCTGGCGCACGATCTCGTCGAGAGGCAATAGCAGCCGTCCATTGACGATGCGTGTGGCGACCTCGGACAAGGGCACGGCGAAGACCTCGGGGGGAAACTGGTCCGCTACCACGTCCCATTCCACCTGCACGACGCCTTCACCGAGCTGGGGCACGATGAGGGCCTGCGGCACCACGAGCACCTCGCGCTCCGCGAGCTGAGCTCCTACCTGGTGCAAGGGCAGCCGGAAGGCGCCCGGAGGGAGCTGCCCCATCACGCGCTCGAAGGGAATGCGGATCGCGCTGCCGACCTCGGTGGGCCGCGCGGTGACGGGCTCTGTGGGCAGCACTGACGGCTCGACCGCTTCCGGAAGCTCCTCCGTCTCCGCGGCGTCCGCGGGACGCGAATCCTCCTCCGTGGCGAGATCGCCGAAGAGCTCCTTGAGGGCCTGACGGAAATCAGGCAGCGGCGCCGGCCCCGCCTGCGCGGTCTCGGAGGCGGCGGGCACGTCCTCCAGCGTCTCCGCCTGGACGCCATTGGTGCTCGACAAGGTCGGGGCCGGAACGAGCGGCTCTTCCACCACCAAGGAATGCGTGGGCACCACGGAATGCGTGGGGGGAAGCGCGGGCGACGCAACCTCCGGGACGACATCTGGAAGCTGGGGGGAGGGCTCGGGCTCGGCAATCGCCGCGCCGGCGGCTTCCGTCAACGCCGCGCCCGCCGTGGTCACCCCGACGGCGGCGCCCGCGGCAGCCGAGAGGGGGGCGCCGCCCACGGCGAGCGTGCGCCCTTCGGTCGCGGTCTCGACGGGGCCGCCCGCGCGGGCCCAGGTCTCTCGCCTCTTGCCCTCCGCCGCCGCGGGCTTCGCGGCCGCCGGGCGCGCCGATTTCTTGGCCGCCGCGCGATCCACGGAGCGGGGCGCGAGCGCGTCGAGGAATGGCAGCGTCATGACGAGAGAGCCGACCATGTCGAGCACGAGGGCCGGGGGGAAGCTCCAGAAGGCCGGCGCCACGAGTTGCCGGATGGGCAGGAACGTGACCGCGGAGTAGAGCCACGCCGTCGTGGCGCCAAGGGCCACATGAAGCACGCTCAGGATGCCGAAGCCCGCGAGCCACCCGCCGATGCGCAGGCTGGGCACGCAGAGGGGCAAGATCAGCGCATAGATGGCGGCGGGGGCGGCGATGGCCGTCCACCAGGGAAGCGTCAGCTTCACGCTCGGGTTGAGGACGTAGAGCGCCGTCGACGAGGCGAGGACGAGACAGAGAGCGGCCAGGGCCGCCAGCCACGCCCAGGGCTTCTTGAGGTTTGCGGAGCGCGCCCTCGTCGCCATCAGGTCGTGGCCATCAGATCGCCCGGAGCAAGTCCGGCAAGATCTTCTTCACGTAGTAGCGCAGCTTGCCGAGCGCGGTCGCGTCGCGCAGCACCACGGCCAGGACGGCTCCCGGCCCCACCGCGTGCAGCACCACCATGCCCGATTCGTAGTCGAGAATCATGCTCTGGAGCATCCCCCGCCCCAGCTCGCGTCCGATGCCCTCGGAGGACTCGGCGAGGCATGACGCGAGCGCGCCGGCAACCTCCGCCCCGATGGCCACGTCGCCCGCCGCTTCGATGAGAAAACCCTCGCGATCGACGAGCGTGGCGAGCCCGACGCCCGGCATGGCCGCGAGCTGCCCGAGCATGCCCTTGAGGTCGGGCATGGCCACGAGCTCTTCGGGCAGAGCGCCCGCGGACGCCGGCGCCCCGGGCCGCGGACGCGCGGCGAGGAGCTCGTCCACCTTCCGGGCCAGCTCGTCAGCCGTGAACGGCTTGCGGAGCACGGCGTTGGAGCGCACGTGCGCGGCCCGCTCGAGCACGCTCGCGTTGACGATGCCCGAGATCAGGAGGACGGGGGTGCTTCCCAGGGCGGGATGCGCTCGCACGAACTCGCAGATCCGGTAGCCGTCGATGTCCGGCATCACGACGTCGCACACCACGAGATCGGGCATGGCCCCGCCGATGCGCTCCATGGCCTCGGTGCCGGAGGAAGCCGCGAGCACCTCGAAGCCCTTGGTCTGCAGCGAGCGCTCGACCATCTTGCGCACGGACAGGCTGTCGTCCACCACGAGGACGCGGGGCACGGGCTACGTCGTCCTCGGGGGCGGCGGCGGCGCGCGCCCCTCGTCGATCTCGGAGGCCACGGAGATCAGGAGCTGGTCGAGATTCTTCTGGATGGTGCGCGGGCCCGCGTCGGCTCCGGTGGCGGGCTTGAACCGGAAGGTGCCTTCCGGGTCGTGCTGGGCGGCGGCAACGAGGGCGGCGAAGGCGCTCTCGCCCGTGAGTCCCGCGAACTCCGCGTGGATCACCCGTCCCGATTCGAAGAGCACCGAGCCATCCCCCACCGAGAGCGCCAGGGCCAGGCGACCCGTCTTGCCCCCGAGACCTATCGCCTGCGTCACCTCGGTCAGGTCGAGGGCCCCGAACGATCCCTGGAACGTGCGTCCGCCCACCTCCGCCCTGGGCATGCCAGGAAGGCCCGAGGCGGACGCCGCGGATGCCGGACGCGCGGCCGGGAGTGGCCCGGGCTCGGGGACCGCGGAGCCGGACTCGCCCGGCACGACGTGACGCAGCAGCTTGGAGATTCTGTCGAGCACGGCCGAGACGACGAAGTCGCCCGCCAGAAGCATGTCCACGCCCGCCTGCGCCACCGCCCACGGGGTCGGGCGCGTGGGCCCCGACAGCAGCAGGAACGGGATGTCATGGGTGGCGGGATCGCTCCGGATGATGGAGCAGAACTCGACGCCGTCCATGTCTTCCGTGCGCGCGCCGCTCACGATCAGGTCGGGCCGGTCGCGCTCGAGCGTGGTCAGCGCGAAGGACGCGCTCGTGGCCGAGGTGACCTTGTAGGCGGCCGCGGCCAGCGCCGATCGCAAGGCGCCGAGCTTGGCGGGATCGGCGTCCACGATCAGCACCTTGGCGAGAGGGTGGCCAGGGCTCACGAGGCGGCCTCCGCGCCGGAGACGCGGGCGGTCAGCGAGTCCACGAGCCTGACGAAGGCGTCCTCGTCCACGGGCTTGGTGACGTAGTGGGTGATGCCGAGGCGCCGGGCCAGGCTGACGTGCTTGGCGCCCGCGCGGGTCGTGAGCACCACGACGGGCAAGGCCCGCGTGGCGGCGCGGCTGCGCATGTCCTCGATGAGCTCGTACCCGCTCACGCGCGGCATCTCGAGATCGGTGATCACCGCGTCCACGGACGATTCGGCGAGCCGGCGGAGGGCTTCGGCGCCGTCGGTGGCCGTGAGCACCTCGAAGCCTGCCCGCTCGAGCATCTGGCCGACGAACTTGCGAATGCTGACGGAGTCGTCCACGAGGAGGACGCGGCGTCCCTGCGGCTCCCGACGCGCGCGGGCCGCCGCCTGCGCGCGCGCGGCCCGTGCCTCACCCGCTCTCCCCGCCCACGCCTGATCGGTCAGGCGTGAGGGATCGACGAGCAAGATGACGCGGCCGTCGCCGGAGATGGTCGCCCCGCCGAAGGGCCCGACGCTCTCCAGCACGCCACCCACGCTCTTGATGACCACTTCCTCCTTGCCCACCAGCTCGTCCACCGCGACGGCCAGGGGTCGCACGCCGGAGCGGAACACGAGCACGGGCAGCCGCGCCGGGGTGGCGCCCCCGGGGAGCGCCAGCACGCGGTCGAGACGGAGCAGCTCGATCTCTTCCCCCTCGATCATGACCCATTCCCGGTCGTCCGTGGCGCGGATTTCCTGAGGGCGCGGCTGGGCGATGCTGCGGATGGCGGGCATGGGAATCGCGAAGGTCTCGCCACCCGCCCGCACGAGCAAGGCGTCGGAGATGACCACGGTCAGCGGCAGCTTGATGGTGACGCGCGTGCCCACCCCCTGCTCGCTGTGGAGGTCGATCTCGCCGCTGAGCCGGCTGACGTTGGTCCGCACCACGTCCATCCCGACGCCACGGCCCGAGGTCGTCGTCACCGCCCCCGCCGTGCTGAAGCCGGGCAGGAAGACGAGGGTCAGCGCCTCGCGGTCGCTGAGCGCGGCGGCCTGCTCGGGGCGCAGGAACCCCTGGCGGGAGGCGTGCTTACGCAGGGCGGCCGGATCCATCCCCCGGCCGTCGTCGGCGATCTGGACGTAGACGAAGCTGCCCTGGGGATACGCGCGAAGGGTCACGGTGGCTTGCCCGGGCTTGCCCGCGCCCCGTCGCTCCTCGGGAGACTCGATGCCGTGATCGATGGCGTTGCGCACGAGATGGAGCAGGGGGTCGGCGATCAGCTCCATGACCGCGTTGTCCACCTCGACGCTCTCTCCCTCCAGGGCGAGCGTCACCTGCTTGCCCGCCTCGCGGGCGGCCTCCCGCGCCGGGCGCGTGAAGCGCGAGAAGAGGCGGCCGATGGGGACCATGCGCGCCCGCGTCACCTCGGCGCGGAGGCTGCCCGTCAGCCGGTGCACCTGCGCCGTGTCCTCGCTGATGCCCCGGATGAGCCCCGCCAGCTGCGCCTGGATCTCGGACACGTCGGCCGAGATCTCCGCCACGCCGCGCGCGAAGATGTTGAAGTCGTCGTAGCGGTCGAACTCGAGCTCGGCGAAGAGCTTGCTGAAGGGCTCCCCTGCCGTCTCCTCCGCGGGCGCGGGCGTCGTCTCGTGTCCCGGCTCCACGGGAGCGTCCGGCGCCAACGGCAGCTGAGTATACCGGTGCTTCTCCTCGAAGTCGCGCACGGCCTGGGCCATGCGCGAGCGGCTGAAGAGGAGCAGCTCGTTGACGCGCTCGACCTGACTCATGCGCTGGTCGAGGCGGCTGCGCGCGATGACGAGCTCCCCGACCATGTTCATGAGCGAATCGAGGCGGTCGAGATGCACGCGGATGCTCGGACGCGCGCCCGCGGGATCGATGGCGCGGCGCACCCCGGCATCGGGGGGCGGGAGAACGAATCGCGGAAGGCTCGGCGCGGACGCGGCGGCGTGCGTCTCGAGCTCGACCCCGAGGGCAGGCTCGACCCCGAGGGCAGGCTCCCCGATGACCACGGGGGCCGGCATCGGACGGAGCGCATCCAGCACCTGCAGCGTGCGAGCCACCGCCCCGCGCACGTCGGGCGAGGAGACCCGGGCCGAGCCGAGGAAGAGGCGGAGGACGTCCACGCCCGCGAAGATGCCTTCGATGACCGGTGGGGTCAGAGCGAGACGCCGCTCGCGCACCGCCTCCAGCATGTCCTCGATGCGGTGCGCGAGATCACCCACGGGCGCGCATCCGACGGTATAGGCCGCGCCCTTGAGGGTGTGCACGGCGCGGAAGAGTGTCGCCACTTCTTCAGGCAGACTGGTCGCCTCGCCTGCGGCTGCGGCTCCCACTTCCATGCTATCGGCCGTGGGCGACTGCTCGAGGACGAGGAGGGAGCGGGTCATGGTGTCGAGATGCTCGGCCGCCTCGGGAGCGAAATAGGGCACCGAGTCCGCGTGCTCGGCGAAGAATCGGTCGAGGTCCCCGAGCATGCGGTCGACCACACCCTGGTCCGAGCCCGGGTCTCCCGCCCGCTCCGTTCCGGGCGAGGGGGACAGGGTCGGCGGACCCGCGAAGTGCTCGGGGTGGCGCGCGTGAAGCTCGGAGACGATCTCCGCGTTCTCGCGGCCGTCCGCCCCGATCGAATCGAGCATGCGCTTGACGACGCCCACCATGTCGCCAAGGGCCTGGGTGGATCGGGAGCGCCCGCCGGCCGTGGTCGCGGGCAGCGCCTCCAGGACCTCTTCCATCACGAGGGCCACCGCGGAGACCGCGGGATAGCCGTGGAGTCCCGCGGCGCCCTTGAGCCGATGCGAGACGACCACGAGCGGCGTGACGAGCTCGGGGGAGGGAGCCTCACCCGCGGTGAGACGGCGCACGCCTTCCTCGACCGCGGCCACGGTTTCCCAGGCCTCCATCAGGAAGATGCCGAGGATGAACTCGTTGTCCTGGTCTTCGAGCATGAGGCTTCTGTATCAGATCACGAATGGGGCCAGGGACATGTCATTCGGCGAGCTTGAATCGCGCCAGGCTCGCGGTGAGCTCCTCGGCAAGCTGGGCGAGCTCGTCCACGGTGCGACGAGCCTCGAGGACTCCCTTTTCCGTCTGGCCCGCCACCTCCTGAATGGCCTGCATGGCCTGCGTCACGTTCTCGGCTCCGCGCACCTGCTGCTGGGTCGCGTCCGAGATGCTGGCGGCGAGGTCGGCGGAGCGGCGCGAGACCTCGGCGATCGCCTTGAGGCTCTCGCCCGCCTGCACGGTCACCCGGTAGCCTGACTCCACTTCCTGCGTCCCCTGCTCCATGACCACCACGGCTTCCTGGGTGTCCGTCTGGACGTTCTTGATGAGGACGGCGATGTCCTTCGTCGCCTTGGCCGAGCGCTCCGCGAGCTTGCGCACCTCGTCGGCGACCACGGCAAAGCGCAGCCCCGCCTCACCCGCTCCCGCGGCCTCGATGGCGGCGTTGAGGGCCACGAGGTTGGTCTGGGAGGCGATGTCCTCGATGGTGTTGACGATCTCCGAGATCTCCATGGAGCGATCGCCCAGGCTCTTGATCTTCTTCGAGATGGCCTGCACCTCGCCGCGGATCCGCTGCATGCCCTGCAGGCTGTCGCGCACCGCCGCGTCGCCGCGCTGGGCGGCGTCGAGAGCTTCCCGGGCGGCCGCCGCCGAGGACTGGGCGCTCTCCGCCACCTGCCGCACGAGCTGGGTCAGGGCCGAGACGGCCGAGGCCACCCGCGCCGCCTCGCGGGCCTGGTCCTGGACGCCCTGGGCCATACGCCCCGTGGAGCCGCTCATCTGGTTGGCGCTCACCGACACCTGCATGGCCGCCACGCGCACCTCGGCGATGATGGCGGCGATCTCGGCGACCATGAGGTTGATGGCGTCGACGACGTTGCCGAGGACGTCGGAGGTGACCTCGCCGCGCTTGGTCAGATCGCCCTGGGAGACCTCCATGGCCGTGTCGAGGAACTTGATGATGTTCTCCTGCAGCTCTTCGCGGCGCCGGCGCTCGTCGTCACGCTCGGACTCCGTCTGCACCTGCGAGCGCAGCCGCACGATGGCCTCGTTGAAGGCCTGGCCGAGAGCGCCGATCTCGTCGCGCGAGCGGACGGGCACGGTATCGGAGAGGTCGCCCTGGCCGACGCGCTGGGCCGCCTGCACGAGCTGGGTCACGGGCCGCACGATGCGATCGGCGAGGAGCACGCCGCCGATGAGCACGAGGGCGGCCACGCCGCCGAAGAGGAGGAGGAGTTCGCGGCCCGCGGCCGTTGCCGCCTCGTTGATGATGGCCCGGTCCATGCCTACCCGCACCGTGCCGATCTTGCCCCCGGCCATGGGCATGCCGATGTCCGTGATCTGGCGCGTGGCGCGCCGCGCGGGATCCTGGTATTCGATCTCGCGCACCTGCCGGGCGACATTGCCGGGCACGGGGTTCTTGTCGACGATGCCGGCGGGGACGACGGGCGAGAAGGTGTGGGCGATGAGCGTCTTCTGGGGGTCATACACCAGGACGTACGCGACGCCGCGGATCTTGGCGAACTCGTCCACCAGCGATTGCACCGACGAGGCGTCGCGCGTGGAGATCAGGTCGACGCCGGAGGTGGCTAGGCTGGAGGCGATGGCCTCGCCCTTGGAGCTGAACTCCGCGGCCATGCTGGTCCGCAGCGATCGGGCGGAGACGTACCACGTGATGGCGGCGAGGGGAATCAGGGCCGCCACGAGGAAGAGCACCATCTTCCCGCGGAGACCGAGCCGGATCCGCGCTCGCGGCCGCGTCTCCCTGCCCTGCTCGTTGGCCTGCTCGTCGTTTCGCCGTGCCATGGAATTCTCCTTGGAGCCTCAGGCCCGAACCGCCGCGCTCCAGTCGGCCACGGGCACCCAGCGCCCGTTGTCGACCCGGGTGAAATACACGTTGTCGAGTCCCTGGTGTCGCTCCGGTCCGAACGTCAGCGGGGCGCCGATGCCGAGATCGAATCCGTTGAGTGTCTCGAGGGCCTGCCGGAGGCTCGCGCGGGTCGGGTTGGCGCCGGCCCGGCGCAGCCCTTCCGCGGCGACCTTGGCATTGATGAAGCCTTCGAGGCTGATGAAGCTGTAGCGCTGGAGCGTGTAGGCGCGGTCGCGGAGCGCCTCGGGCGGCGCGGGGCTGTGCTTGTCCATGAGCGCGCGGTACTCCGCGACGCCGGGCAGGCCCGTGTCGTCATAGGTCGGCACGACCTGGGAGTTGACGAGGCTCCGCGTGTAGTCGCGCCCGGTCGTCTTGCCGTGCTTGAGGAGCAGCTGCAGCATGGCGTCCGAGCCTACGAAGGAGACGTTGGCGATGGGCACCGTCCAGCCGGCATCGCGGGCCGTCCGCACGAAGGCGCCACAGCCCTGGTAGGCGCCCGTGCAGAGCACGACGTCGCAGCCGACCTGGCGCAACGCGGTCACCGCCGGACCCATGTCCTCCTCGAAGCGGGCCCCGCGCACGTACGTCGCCTCCGCGGTGATCTTGGACCCCCGGTGGGCGAGGGCCCGGGCCACGCCATCGGCGCCGCTTCGCCCGTAGGCGTCGATCTGGTAGAAGACGCCGAACTTGCGCGCCCCCTGCGTCCAGAAGCGCTCGACCAGGCCTGCCATCTCCTGGCGATACGACGCGCGGATGTTGAAGACCCAGTCGACGTAGGGCGCCTCGCGCTGCGGCTGGGCCCCCGTGAAGTTGCCGACCATCACGATGTCGCCGTAGCGCTTGATGAGGGGGAGGGCGCGCGTCAGGGTGGGCGTGCCCACGTAGTTCGCGAGGAAGAAGACCTGCTCCTTCTCCACGAGGTCGATGGTGTTCCGCATGCACGGCTCGGGCTGATAACCGTCGTCGAGCGCGGCGACCACGAGCTGCCGGCCGTTGATGCCGCCCCGCGCGTTCACCTCCGAGTAGTACGCGGCCGCGCCGCGCCAGAGCTCGGTGCCGAGACCCGCCGCCGCGCCCTTGAAGGCCGCCGACATGCCGATCTTGATGTCGCGCGCGCTCACGCCGGGCGCGCTGGCCTGGGGTGGCTCGAGCCGCGGCGTGACCGCGCGTCCGCCGGCCCGCGGGGATGCGCCCTGGGCGAGGGCGCGCCCGCGTCCGCCGAAGAGGGGGCCGGCGGCAATGAGGCCGCCCGAGGTCAAGCCGAGAAAGCGCCGCCGGTCCATCATGTCAGCTCCCACCCGCGGGGACGGTAGACGCGCCGCCGAGCGCCGTCAGGATGCGCGAGACATCGAGAAGCACGGCCGCGCCCGCAGAGCGCTCGAGATGGCCCGCGATGAACTCGCCCTCGTCCGGATCCGGCGCGGTCAGGCGCTCGAGGGGCTCGAGCCCGACGACGTCGTCGATGAGAAAGGCCGCCGTCAGCTGATCGCGCTCGACGACGAGGGCCTTGGCACCGCGCGTGGCGCGCGCGGGCTCGAGCCCCAGGAGGGGGCGCAGGTCCACGAGGGGCACGAGGCGGCCTCTCAGGTTGGCCACCCCGATCAGGTGCGGGGGCGCCAGGGGTACCTGCGTGTACTCGTCGAAGACCACGACCTCGCGCGCGAATCGCACTTCCGCCGCGTAGAGAGCGTTGCCGAGCCTGATCAGGCACGCGCGCGCCTGCGCAGGGGCCGGCGGCGATACCGCGGGCGCCGTGGTCACTTGACGAACTGCCTCACCATGCTGACGAGCTGCTCGGGCGTGAAGGGCTTGCCCAGGTATTCGTCGGCGCCCTGGCGCTTCCCCCAGACGCGATCGCTATCCTGGTTCTTGGAGCTGACGAGCACGACGGGCGTGTGCCGCGTGCGCGCGTCGCGCTTGATGCTGCGGAGAAGCTCGTAGCCGTTGCGGTTGGGCATGACGATGTCGAGGAGCAGGAGGTCCGGACGCTCCGTCACGAGCTTGTCCTCGAGCTTGTCGCCGTCCAGGCTCGTCACGACGTCGAGGCCAGCGGACTTGAGGATGACTTCCATGAGCTTGAGCTCCGAGTAGGCGTCGTCGACCACCATGACCTTGGCCATTGAGCTCCTCGCCCCTTCGATAGGGTGATCGACATCGGCTGGCCTGCCCCGGAAGGCCCCCGACCCAGGCCCATCATGCGCCGCAACCTACTGGAACCTTGGGATTTTCAGAATCACAGGTGGACCCGGAAAGTGTCAAGAGAATCCGCTCCGGGGCCGCCTTGCGATGCCCGGGGGGCTATGCTAGCGTAGGTCTGCGTTTTTATGGACCTGCAAGCCGCCGTCCTCGAGCCTGGCCGAGCCCTCGCCGCCCAGACGGTTGCCTACCTCCCCAGCCTGCTGGCCGCCCTCCTCATCGTCGCCTTTGGGTGGCTACTCGCTAAGTTCGCGCGGCTATTGGTATTTCGCTTTCTCCTGATCATCCGTTTCGACATGGCCTCGGAGAGGGCAGGTGTCGACGATGTCCTGGTCAAAGCCGATATCCGCCAGAGCCCGGCTGAGCTGGTAGCGATCATGGCCCAGTGGGCGGTCGGGCTGGCGGTGCTTCTCACGGCCGCCTCGGTCCTGGGCCTGACTCCGGTGTCCGAGCTGCTGAACCACGTGGTCCTCTACGTTCCCAAGGTCATCGCCGCCGTCGTGGCGCTCATCCTGGGCCTCTTCGTGGCCAATGTGCTCGCGGCCGGCGTGAGGACGGCGGCGGCCAATGCCGGGCTGGCCGAGACCGATGTGCTGGCGGCGCTCACGCGCTACGCCGTCGTCGCGTTCACCGTGGCCGTCACCCTCGAGGAGCTCGGCATCGCGCCCGAGCTGGTTCGCTGGGCCTTCGTCATCGTCCTGGGCGGAGCGTGTCTGGGGCTCGCCCTCGCCTTCGGGCTCGGCTGCAAGGACCTGGCGCGTGACTGGATGGTCCGATATCTCGATGGCGCGCGCGCCCGCCGGAAGTCCCACTAAAGGAGACCTGAGCCATATGTCTGACGCGACCCTGCATCTCGACGAGGCGACCTTCGACGCCGAGGTTGGCAAGCACAAGGAAATCCTGATGGTGGATTTCTGGGCCGAGTGGTGCGCGCCCTGCCGCGCCATCGCCCCCGCTCTCGAGGAGCTCGCCACGGACTCCAAGGGCACGGTCAGCCTCGCCAAGGTGAACGTGGACGACAGTCCCGCCCTGGCGGCGCGCTACGGCATCCGCTCCATTCCCACCATCCTCTTCATGAAGGAGGGCAAGGTGGTGGACCAGGTCATCGGAGCCGTGCCGAAGTCCCAGCTCAAGAAGAAGCTGGACTCGCTCGCCTAGCGGAGAGGCCATGACCACGGTGGGGCACGCGCTGCCCCCGCTCTCCCCGTCGCGCGAGGAGTTCCGCCGGCTGGCCGCCGGTGGCAACCTCGTGCCCGTCTATGCCGAGGTGGCGGCGGACCTGGACACGCCGCTCTCCGCCTTCCTGCGCCTGCGCCCCGGGCCGTATGCCTTCCTCCTCGAGTCGGTGGAAGGAGGCGAGAAATGGGCGCGCTACTCCTTCCTGGGATCCGAGCCGTCCATGGTCTTCACGGCCAAGGGCAGCCGCATGTCGGTGCGGCACGCCGACGGGCGCGTCGAGACCATCGAGGCGCGGAGCCCCTTCGAGGCCCTCCGGGGCCTCCTCGCGCGATACCAGCCGGTGACCGTCCCGGGCCTGCCGCGCTTCCAGGGCGGGGCCGTGGGCTACATCTCCTACGACATGGTTCGTCACGTCGAGGAGCTGCCGCGCCGGGCCAAGGACGACCTCAAGCTGCCGGACGCCGTGTTCATGTTCACGGACAGCCTGCTCGTCTTCGACAACCTGCGCCATCGCCTGCTTCTCATCGCCAATGCCCACATCTCCGGCCGCGATTCCTCCTCGCTCGATCGCGCCTACGACGAGGCGGCCGTGAAGATCGGCATGCTCATGGCCAAGCTGGCGCGCCCCGCGCGCCCGCCCGCGCCCCTCACCTTCACCGCGGTGGAGCCCTTGCTCGCCATGGGCGAGGAGGGCTTCGCGTCGACCATGGACGAGCCCACCTACATGGAGCGCGTGCGCGAGGCAAAGGAATACATCGCCGCGGGCGACGCCTACCAGATCGTGGTCGCCCGCCGGCTCGACAGGGAGCTGCGCGCGGACCCCTTCACCGTCTACCGCGCGCTCCGGACCATCAATCCCTCCCCCTATCTGTTCTTCCTGCGCCTGGGCAAGACGAGCATCGTCGGCTCCTCGCCCGAGGTCCTGGTGCGGCTGGAGGACGGCCGCGTGGAGGAGCGGCCCATCGCGGGCACGCACCCGCGCGGGCGGACGGAGGAGGACGACGCGCGGCTGGCCGCCGAGATGGCCGCCGATCCCAAGGAGCGCGCCGAGCACGTGATGCTCGTGGACCTGGGCCGCAACGACGTGGGACGGGTGAGCACGCTCGGCAGCGTCGAGGTCTCCGAGTTCATGGTGGTGGAGCGCTATTCCCACGTCATGCACCTGGTCAGCCACGTGCGCGGCCAGCTCGACGAGGGGCGCGATGCCTTCGACGTGCTCGAGGCGTGCTTCCCCGCGGGCACCCTGACGGGGGCTCCCAAGATCCGGGCCATGGAGATCATCGAAGAGCTCGAGCCCACCCGCCGCGGCCCCTACGGAGGAGCCGTCGGGTACATCTCCTACTCGGGCACCCTGGACTCGTGCATCACCATCCGGACGGTGGTCTGCCACGGCGGCCGCGCCTCCATCCAGGTGGGCGCGGGCATCGTCGCCGACTCCGATCCCAAGACGGAGTGGCTCGAGACCGGCTCGAAGGCGCGCGGCATGATCCTCGCCATCCGGATGGCACAGCAAAGCGGGAGACAAGACGCAACGCCACGCCAAGGAGAAGCACGGTGAGATTGCAAGAGCTGGTGGGGGGGCCCGGGGGAGGAGCGACAGCTGGCGCTCCCCCCCGGATCCGATCAGGAGAAAACCGGTGATCTTACAAGAGCTGGTGGGGGGGCCCGGGGGAGGAGCGACAGCCGGCGTTCCCCCCCGGATCCGGTAAAATCCATGATTCTCGTGCTGGATAACTACGACTCGTTCACCTACAACCTGGTCCAGTACATGGGTGAGCTCGGGGCGCGCATGCACGTGGCGCGCAACGACAAGATCACGCTCGACGAGGTGGAGCGGCTCAGGCCCGAGCGCATCGTCATCTCCCCGGGGCCGGGCAATCCGGACGGCGCGGGCATCTCGCTCGGGCTGGTCCGACGCTTCCACGCCACCACCCCGATCCTCGGCGTCTGTCTCGGACACCAGGCCATCGGCCAGGCGTTCGGGGGCACCGTCGCGCGCGCGCGCAAGCAGATGCACGGCAAGACCTCCCGGATCCATCACGATGGCCGCGGCGTCTTCACGGATCTCGAGCAGGACTTCGATGCCACGCGCTACCACTCGCTGGTGGTGCTCGAGCAGGGTCTCCCCGCCGAGCTCGAGGTCTCCGCGAGAGCCGAGGACGGCGAGATCATGGGCCTGCGCCATCGGCATCTCCCCGTGGAGGGTGTCCAGTTCCACCCGGAGTCCATCCTGACCGGCCAGGGCAAGGCGCTCCTCCGCAATTTCCTCGGATTGCCGCGAACCGCGGCAGCGGCCTGATGGGCAACGCCGACCCTCCAAGTCCCTCGCCGCGACGTTCCTCTCCACCTGATCCTTCCCCGGCCACGGAGCTCGAGCTCATCCGTCTCATCCGGACCGCCGTGGCCGCAGGCGACGCGACGGGCGTGGTGATGGGCATCGGCGACGACACCGCGGTGCTGGAGCCGACGCCGCGGGCCCGCCTGCTCGCCACCACCGATCTGCTGATCGAGGGTGTTCATTTCCGCCGCGCCTGGGCCACGCCCTTCGACATCGGCTGGAAGGCCATGGCCGTGAACCTCTCCGACATCGCGGCCAAGGGCGGCCGTCCCCGCTGGGCGCTCGTCGGCCTCGCCCTGCCCGCGCCCGCGAATCCCGCGGATGTCGCCTCGCTCTACGACGGCATGCGCCAGGCCGCCACTCCCCACGGCGTCATCGTGGTCGGCGGCGACACTTCAGTCTCTCCCGCCGGCTGGTTCGTCAACCTCACACTGCTGGGCGAGCACGACGGGTCGCCGCCTCTTCGCTCCGGGGCCAAGCCGGGCGACCTGATAGCCGTCACGGGAGAGCTCGGGCGCAGCGCGGCCGGGCTCGCCGCCCTCGAGGCCGGCCGGCGTGCGGAGAGCCCCGCTTCCGAGGCGTGCGCGCTCGCGCATCTGCGACCGACGGCGCGCGTGGCCGAGGGACGATGGCTCGGGGCTGCCGCGGGCGTCCACGCCATGATGGACCTCTCCGACGGGCTCAGCGCTGATCTCGGTCACGTCTGCCGGGAGAGCGGCGTGGGGGCCCGCGTGGCCGTCGATCGCGTCCCTGTCGACGGCGGCGCGCGAGAAATCGCGCGGGCTCTCGGGGCCGAGCCTCTCGACTGGGCCATCGGGGGTGGCGAGGACTACGAGCTGCTCCTGACCTGCGCTGCCGCCGAGGCGGAGGCCCTCGCGGACGGCCTGAGACGAGCGACGGGCGCCACGCTCACCGTCATCGGGGAGATCGAGGGGCTCAAGGCGGGGGTCGTCTTCGTGGACGCGGCCGGACATCGGGTCGCCATGCCGGCGGGCTACGAGCACTTCCGTGCATAGCGTGAGCTCGCTCGAGCTGCTGGGCCTGATCGCGCTCCTCCTCATCTCCGCGCTGCTGACGGGCGCCGAGGCCGCCTACTTCTCCCTGGGACGGGCGCGGCTCAAGCGGCTGGCCGAAGAGCGCGGCGCGGGGGACAGCGCGCTCCAGCCGCTGCTCAAGCGCCCCCACGACCTTCTCGTCACGCTTCTCGTCGGGACGACCCTCGTGCAGATCGCGGCGTCCGCCTTTGCCGCCGCCATCGCGGCCAAGATGTTCGGCCCCGTGGGCCTGCCCATCGCCATCGGCGCCATGACCGTGCTCCTCGTCGTCTTCGGCGAGGTGCTGCCCATGACCCTGGCCGTGGAGCACCCGGAGCGCTATTCCGCGTGGGTCAATCGCCCCGTGAGGTGGCTCTCCGTCCTCGTGTGGCCCTTTCGTGTCCTCCTCGGCGGGCTGACCGCGCTCACCCTGCGCGTGGTCGGGTCGGAGCGGAAGCAGGGGGAGCCGGAGATCTCCGAGGAGGAGCTGCGCACCCTCGTCGACGTGGGGGCCCGCGAGGGCATCGTGGACCGCACCGAGCGCGAGATGATCCACAAGGTCTTCGAGCTCGAGGATACGCTGGTGCGCGAGGTCATGGTGCCGCGGCCGGACATGTTCTGTCTGGACCTCGCCACCCCTCCCCCGGACATCCTGCCCCTCCTGCGCGAGCACCTCCACTCGCGCGTGCCCGTCTTCGACGAGACCGTCGACCAGATCGTGGGCGTCCTCTACACCAAGGACCTCCTCCCCTACCTCCGTGGGCTGCCCCCCGGCTTCGACGTCCGCGCGCACCTGCATCCGCCCTACTTCGTGCCCGAGTC
Organism: Candidatus Rokuibacteriota bacterium; assembly: GCA_003220345.1. GTDB lineage: Bacteria > Methylomirabilota > Methylomirabilia > Rokubacteriales > CSP1-6 > AR37. The sequence continues at coordinate 49,169 of QHSC01000086.1, forward strand.
CAAGCGGGCCGACGCCCTCCTGCGCGAGTTCCAGGCCAAGAAGCTCCACCTCGCCATCGTGGTGGACGAGTACGGCGGCACCGCGGGTCTGGTGACGCTCGAGGACTTGCTCGAGGAGCTGGTGGGCGAGATCCGGGACGAGTTCGACGAGGAGGAGCGCCTCATCCAGAAGCTGGATGCCACCACCTACCGCGTGTCCGGCAAGCTCTCCATCGAGGAGCTCAATGCCGCCACCGGGCTCAACCTGCCCAACGAGTCCTTCGATACCGTCGGAGGCTGGGTCCTCGATCTCTTCGGACGGGTCCCCCACAAGGGCGAGAAGGCGCATACCGACGAGGTCACGGTGGCGGTGGAGAAGGTGCAGCGCACGCGGATCGTCGAGGTCCTCCTCCAGCTGCGCCAGCGCGTGGGCGGGAGCCGCGCGGCATGATCTATTTCTGGGCCATCGTCGCGGCCGTGCTCTTGACGGCGGTGCTCTCGGCGGCGGAGATGGCTTTCATCGCCGCGAACCGGGTGCGCATGCGGCATCTCGCGGAAAGCGGCGATCCCGTGGCCGCGCGCTACCTGGAGGCCTTCCGCCATCCCGAGCATGTCCTGTCGGCGGCCATGATCGGCGTCACCGTTGCCCACATCGCGGCCTCCTCCCTCGCCACCTGGGCCCTCCTCCCCGTCGCGGGCGGCTGGGCGGCCTTCGTGGCCACCGTGGCCCTGGTGCCCGTCATGCTGATCTTCGGTGAGGTCATCCCCAAGACGGCGGCGCGGGAGTGGGCCACCGTTCTCATCCGCCGCCTCTTCCGGGTGCTGGAGCTGACCACGGTGATCCTGGCGCCCCTGACCTGGATGGCGAGGGCGCCGGTGGGGGGTCTCCTCCAGGCCGTGGGGCTCCGCAAGACGACGGCCCGGCTGTTCGTCTCGCGCGAAGAGCTGCAGCTCCTCCTGCAGCTCGAGCCGGAAGAGGCCGATGTCACCTCCTCCGAAGCCGAGATGATCGACAAGATCTTCGAGCTGGGCGACACCGCCGTGCGGGAGATCATGGTCCCCCTCGTGGACGTGGTCGCGCTTCCGGAGACGGCCACCGCGGACGAGGCCATCCGTCTCATCCAGGAGCGCGGCTTCTCGCGCATTCCCGTCTATGCCGACCGCGAGCTCAACATGGTGGGCATGGTCACGGCCATGGATCTGCTGCGGCGGGGCGCGGACGCTCCCGACCTCAAGACCCTGATGCGCCCGGCGCGCTACGTGCCCGAGACGAGGCGGATCGACGAGCTCCTGGCGGAGATGCAGAAGGCGCGCGTACAGCTCGAAGTGGTGGTGGACGAGTACGGCGCCGCCGTGGGCATCGTCACCGTCGAGGACATCGTGGAGCAGATCGTGGGCGAGATCCACGACGAGCGCGACCGCGCCCCCGCCGCCGTGGAGCGGCTGCCCGACGGCAGCTACCGCGTGGCCGGCCGGGAGCGGGTGGAGGAGCTCAACGACGCTCTCGACTGGAGCCTGCCCAGAGGAGACTACGAGACGGTGGCCGGCCTCATCCTCGCCACCGTGCACCGCATCCCCCTCGTGGGCGAGGAGTTCCAGGTGGCCGGCTACACCTTCACGGTGCTCGAGGCCGACGAGCGCAGCGTGCGCACGGTGCGCATCACCCCTCCGGCCGCTCAGGCCGGCTGAGACGCAAACCCTCTCACCGCAGGAGGCCATTCGCCATGGCAGGAAAGATGGTCCAGTTCCCGAGCAATGGGCACACCACGGACGGCTACCTCGCCACCCCGGCGAGCCGGAAAGGTCCCGGCGTCGTGGTGATTCAGGAGTGGTGGGGGCTGGTCGGGCACATCAAGTCGGTCTGCGATCGCTTCGCGGCCGCCGGCTTCTCCGCCCTCGCCCCCGACATGTACCACGGGAAGACGGCGAGCGAGCCGGACGGCGCGGGCAAGCTCTTCATGGCCCTGAACATCGAGCAGGCCGAGAAGGACCTGCGCGGCGCCGTCAAGTACCTGGCCGGGCATTCATCCACGGCCAAGCTCGGCGCGGTGGGCTTCTGCATGGGGGGCCAGCTCGCCCTCTTCGCCGGCTGCACCAATCCATCCATCGGCGCCGTCGTGAATTTCTACGGGGTACACCCGAACGTCAAGCCGGACTATTCGAAGCTCTCGGGGCCCGTCCTCGGGCTCTTCGGCGAGAAGGACGGCTTCGTGAGCCCCGAGGTCGCGCGCGGGGTGGAGGCGGCCATCAAGAAGGCGGGCAAGCAGGTCGAGATCAAGATCTACCCCGGTCGCGACCACGCCTTCTTCAACGACGAGAACAAGGCCGCCTACGACAAGGCCGACGCCGACGACGCCTGGATGCGCACCACGGATTTCTTCAAGCAGCACCTGAAGTAGAAGAGCCTGCGTTCGAGCGCCGGCACCGCCGGCGCAACAGATTGGGGGAGGCTCGGAGGGGGCCGTCGAGGCCCCCTTCGATACTTAGCCCGCGGCGGCCGCGGCCTTCTTCCGGCGGCCCTTCTGGGCCGGCGCCGAGGCCTCGCCCTTGTCGCCCTTCTCGGCCTTGGGCTTCTTCTCGGCCTTGGCGTCCGACTTGGTCTTTTCCTTGGGCGCTTCGGGACGATCCACCAGCTCGAGCACGACCATGGGGGCGCGGTCGCCGGGCCGGGTGCCGGCTCTGAGGATCCGCGTGTAGCCGCCGTGGCGCTCACCAAAGCGCGCCACGATCGTGTCGAAGAGCTTTCTCACCACTTCCGCGTCGGGGACCATGGCGAGCACCTGCCGGCGGGCGTGCAGGTTGTCGCGCTTGGCGAGCGTGACCATCTGATCCGCGAGCCCACGGATGGCCTTGGCTTTCGCCTCCGTCGTCATGATTCGCTCGTGACGGAAGAGGGCCACGAGAAGGTTCCGGAAGAGCGCCCAGCGGTGCGCGGTGACCCGCCCCAGCTTGAACCCCGCCTTGCCGTGCCTCATTTCACGCCCCCGCGTCCAAGTGTCCCCAGGAGGTTGGGATCGATGCGCATGCCGAGCGAGAGACCCATGGTCCCCAGCACCGCCTTGATCTCCTCGATGGACTTGTCGCCGAGGTTCTTGACCTGCTCGAGATCCTCGTCCGTCTTCTGGACGAGATCCGCCACCACCTGCATCTCCGCGCTCTTGAGGGCATTGATGGCCCGCGCGGGCAGGGGAAGGTCGTCCAGCGACTTGCCGAGGCTCTCGTGGAGGAATCCCTCCCCGGCGGCTTCCGCCTCCTCTTCTTCCTCCTCGCCGCCTTCGGGAGCGAGGAGAGTGAACTGGTCGCGCATGTGCGAGGCGGCCCGCGTCAGGGCCTCGTCGGGAGACACCGCGCCGTTCGTCCACACCTCGAGGGTGAGCTTCTCGTAGTCCGTGATCTTGCCCAGCCGCGCGGGCTCGACGTTGTACGAGACGCGCTGGATGGGCGAGAACGCCGCGTCGAGGGCGATCGTCCCCGCGGGCACCGTCCCCGCGGGATGGCGGTCCGCCGACACGTACCCGCGGCCGATGCCGATGCCCAGGTCGATCACGAGCGACGCGCCCGCTTCGAGCGTGCAGATCTGCAGCTCCGGGTTCAGGACCTCGACGCCGGTGGCCTCGGACACGTCCGCCCCCGTGACGGCCTTGGGACCCGTGGCCTCCAGCCGCGTCTCCATGGGCTCGCCCGAAGGGACGTTGACGGCGAGCTTCTTCAGGTTGAGGAGCACGTCCTGCGTGCTTTCGGGCACTCCGGGAAGCGGAGTGTCGGAGTCCCGCACGCCCTTGATACGCGCCCAGGCCACCGCCGCTCCGGGAATGATGCTGAGCAGGGTGCGCCGCAGAGAGTTGCCGACGGTCAGGGCATAGCCCTTCTCGAAGGGCTCGGCCACCAGCCGGCCGTAGCGGTCCGAGAGGATCTGCCACTCGATCGTCTTCGGTTTCTGAAATGGAATCCGTGCCATACGTCCCCTCTTTGCGCGCTCGCGCCTTACTTCGAGAACAGCTCGACGATCATCTGCTCCTGCACCGGGATCTGGATGTCCTCCCGGATGGGCAGCCCGCGCACGGTGCCTTTCTTCTCGTTCACGTCCACCTCGAGCCAGGCCGGCACCGCGCCGCGGCCGGCGCCGAGATTGTCGACCACGCGCTCCTGCATCTTCGAGGTGGGGCGGAGCTGGACCACTTCACCCACCCTCACGATGTACGAGGGCACCGAGACCTTGCGTCCATTGACCTGGATGTGCCCGTGGCCGACCATCTGCCGGGCCTCGCGACGAGAGGCGGCCATGCCGAGGCGGAAGACCACGTTGTCCAGCCGGCGCTCCAGCAGCTTGAGCAGGTTCTCGCCCGTGCCCCCGCGCTCTCGCTCCGCCATGTGGAAGTAGCGGCGGAACTGCGTCTCCAGGACGCCGTAGATGCGCTTGGCCTTCTGCTTCTCGCGCAGCTGGATGCCGTAGTTCGTGGGCTTCGTCCGGGAGAGCCCGTGCTGCCCCGGCGGGTAGTTCCGCCGCTCGATGGCGCACTTCTCCGTGAAGCAGCGCGCCCCCTTCAAGAACAGCTTGATGCCTTCGCGCCGGCACTGCCGGCATGCTGCGGCTCGATATCGCGCCACGCTCTCTCCTCCCTACACCCGACGCCGCTTGGGCGGACGGCACCCGTTGTGCGGAATCGGCGTCACGTCACGAATGGCGGTGATCTCGAGGCCCACGGCCTGGAGCGACCGGATGGCCGCCTCGCGGCCGGCCCCCGGACCCCGCACGAACACCTCGACCTGCTTGAGCCCCAGGTCCATGGCCTTGCGGGCCGCGTTCTCCGCCGCCGTCTGGGCGGCGAAGGGCGTGCTCTTCCGCGAGCCCTTGAATCCCACGCTGCCCGCGCTCGCCCAGGAGACCACGTTCCCCATCTTGTCGGTGAGGGTCACGATGGTGTTGTTGAAGGTGGCCTGGACGTGGGCGATGCCCACCCGGACCTCCTTGCGCTCGCGCTTGCGCCCGCCCTTGCGGGGTGCCGCGGGGGCCTTGGCTTCGTCCTTCTCCGCTGTCTTCTCGACCGCTTCGTCTGCCATGCGCTGGGCTCCTTACTTCTTTGGCGGCGGCGAGGCGGCGGGCGACGCCGCCACCGGCTTCTTCTTGACCATGACGCCCTTGCTCTTGCCCTTGCGGGTGCGCGCGTTGGTGTGGGTGCGCTGCCCGCGCACGGGCAGCCCCTTGCGGTGACGGATCCCGCGGTAGCAGCCGATGTCCATGAGGCGCTTCACGCTCATGGAGACCTCGCGCCGCAGATCGCCCTCGACCTTGAACTCGCGCTCGATGATGTCGCGAACGCGCGCCGTCTCCTCGTCGGACCAGGCCTTGACCCGCTTGTTGGGATCCACGCGCGCATCCGCCATCACTTTCTTGGCCGAGGGGATGCCGATACCGTAGATGTACTGGATCGCGATCTGGCCGCGCTTGTCGCGCGGCAGGTCGACTCCGGCTATGCGTGCCATGAGCAGTGCTCCTCTCTCAACCCTGGCGCTGTTTGTGGCGCGGGTTCTTGCAGATGATCCGGACGACGCCGCTGCGCCGCACGATCTTGCAGTGCTCGCAGCGCACCTTGATCGACGGTCGGACTTTCATGGAAACCTCACTTGAAGCGGTACGTGATCCGGCCGCGCGTCAGGTCGTACGGCGACAGCTCCACCTTGACCTTGTCGCCCGGCAGGATCCGGATGAAGTTCATGCGCATCTTTCCCGAGACGTGGGCCAGCACCTTGTGACCGTTCTCCAGCTCCACGCGGAACATCGCGTTCGGCAACGGCTCCACCACCGTGCCCTCGACCTCGATCGCGTCTTCTTTTGGCATATCCCTAGGCCGCGATTCTCGTGAGGATGTCGGGGCCGTCGTCGGTGATGGCGATGGTGTCCTCGAAGTGCGCGGCCAGGCTGCCGTCGGCGGTCACCGCCGTCCAGCGGTCGTCGAGCACCCGGACCTCCCACGACCCCAGGGTGATCATGGGCTCGATGGCCAGCACCATGCCGGCCTTGAGGGCCTGCCCGCGGCCGGGTTCCCCGAAATTGGGCACCTGGGGCTCCTCGTGGAGGGCGCGGCCGATCCCGTGTCCCACGAAGGCGCGCACCACGCCGAAGCCGTGGCTCTCGCAGTGGCTCTGCACGGCGTGCGAGATGTCGCCGATCCGGTTGCCCACGCGACACTGGACGATCGCCTTGTCGAGGCTCTCCCGCGTGACGTCCAGGAGCTCCTGGACTCTCGCGGGGACGGGCCCGACGGGCAGGGAGATCGCGCAGTCGGCGTAGTACCCCTCGACGATGCAGCCGAGGTCGAGCCCGATGATGTCGCCCTCCTTGAGCTTGCGCTTGGGCGACGGGATGCCGTGAACCACTTCCTCGTTGATCGAGGTGCAGACGGTGGCAGGGTAGCCGCGGTAGCCCTTGAAGGCCGACTGGGCCCCCTTCGATAGGATGAAGGCTTCGACCTTGTCGTCGATCTCCTTGGTCGACACGCCCGCCCTCACGATCTCGCGGAGCAGCGCCTTGACCTCGGCGAGGATGCGGCCGGCCGCCCGCATGTGCTCGAGCTCGCGCGGCGACTTGAGGAGGATCATCGCGCCACCGGCTGGCCCACGGCCTTGCGAATCGCGCGGGCGACCTCGGCCACGGGCCCTTCGCCCGAGATCTCGGCGAGGAGGTGGCGCTCGCGGTAGTAGTCCAGGAGCGGGGCCGTCTGCTTCTCGTAGACGTCCAGGCGGTTGGCCACCGTCGCCTCGCTGTCGTCCGGACGCTGGTAGAGCTCCCCGCCGCAGACGTCGCACTTCCCGGCCACCTTCGGAGGCGCCGAGACGAGCTGATAGGTGTGGCCGCACGTGCGGCAGACCCGCCGCCCCGTCAGGCGGCGGAGCAGCTCGGGGCGCGACACGTTGAAGTAGATCACCCGGTCGAGCGTGAGACTCTTTCGCGCGAAGAGGGCGTCGAGGGCCTGGGCCTGCGCCACCGTGCGCGGGAAGCCGTCGAGCACGCAGCCGGCCTTGGCGTCGGGCTGCTCGAGACGCTCGCCCACGAGCCCGATGACCACGTCGTCGGGGACGAGGCCGCCCGAGTCCATGTATCGCTTGGCCTCGAGCCCGAGGGACGTCTTGTCGGCCACGGCCTCGCGCAGCATGTCGCCGGTGGCGACGTGGGGCACGCGCGACGACGCCGCAAGCTCTCGCGCCTGGGTGCCCTTGCCCGCGCCGGGCGGTCCGAGAAAGATGACGCGGAGACTCACGCCTGCGCCCGCGCCTTCTTGCGGAGGAAGCCTTCGTAGTTCCGCATGAGCAGGTGCGATTCCATCTGGCGCACGGTGTCCAGGGCCACTCCGACCACGATGAGGAGGCTCGTGCCCCCGAAGTAGAAGGGGGTGTTGAACCAGCGGATCAGGAAGTCGGGGAGCACGGAGATCAGGGCCAGGAAGATCGCCCCCGGCAGGGTGATCCGCGTCAGCGTGCGGTCGATGTACTCCGCGGTCTTCTTGCCCGGTCGCACGCCGGGGATGAAGCCGCCGTACTTCTTCATGTTGTCCGCGAGGTCGATGGGGTTGAACACGATGGCGGTGTAGAAGTACGTGAAGAAGATGATGAGGGCGCAGTAGAGCGCCGTGTACATGGCGTGCCCGGGCGAGAGCGCTTCGGAGATGGCCTGCATCCACGGATGCTGGATGAAGCGGGTCAAGGTGGCCGGGAACAGGATGAGGGACGAGGCGAAGATGACGGGGATGACGCCCGCCGTGTTGATGCGCAGCGGGATGTGGGTGGACTGCCCCCCGTACATGCGGCGGCCGACCATGCGCTTGGCGTACTGGACAGGGATCTTGCGCTGCCCCTCCTGCATCACGATGACGGCCGCGGTCACGGCCACCATCATGAGGATGAGCCCGATGAAGACGAACAGCTTGAGCTCGCCCGTGGCGATCAGGGTGTAGGAGGAGATCACCGCCGAGGGCAGGCGGACCACGATGCCCGCGAAGATGATGAGCGAGATGCCGTTGCCGATGCCCTTCTCCGAGATCTGCTCGCCGAGCCACATGATGAGGGCGGTGCCCGTGGTCAGGGTGAGCATGGTGAGGAGCCGGAAGCCCCAGCCCGGATCGGGGACGAGCGTGGCTCCGCTCGTGCTCCGCATTCCCTCGAGGCCGACGGCGATGCCGAAGGACTGCACGAGCGAGAGCACGATGGTGCCGTAGCGGGTGTACTGGGTGATCTTCTTCTTGCCCGCCTCGCCCTCCTTGGCCAGCCGCTCCAGGGCGGGAATGACCACGGTGAGGAGCTGGAGGATGATGGAGGCCGAGATGTACGGCATGATGCCGAGGGCGAACACGGTGAGCCGCCGCAGGTTGCCGCCCGAGAACAGATCGACCATGCCGAGCAGGGTGCCCTGCACCTGGTTGAAGAACTCGGCGAGGGCGGCGGCGTCGATGCCCGGCGTGGGCACGTGCGCGCCCAGGCGATAGGCGGCCAGGAGCCCCAGCGTCACCAGGACCCGGCGCTTGAGCTCGGGGATCTTGAAGATGTTCTGGAAGCTCTGCAGTCCTTCCATCATGAGGCGGGCCCCCCGGCTTTCGCGGACAGGACCTCGATCCGCCCGCCCGCCGCCTCGAGCTTCTGCTTCGCCGACTCGCTCACCCGGTGCACCTTGACGGTCAGGGCATGGCCGACCTCTCCGTCGCCCAGCACCTTGATGGCCCCCCGCTCCCCCCGCTTGACGAGCCCGGCTTCCACGAGGCCGTCGGGATCGACCACGCTGCCCGCCGCGAAGCGGGCGGCGAGGTCCTTCACGTTGACCACGGCGTACTCGGTCTTCCCGCCATGGGGAAGGAAACCGCGCTTGGGCAGACGCCGGTAGAGCGGCATCTGGCCGCCCTCGAAGCCGGGGCGCGAGCCTCCGCCGGAGCGGGCATTGAGACCCTTGTGGCCCTTGCCCGACGTCTTGCCGGTGCCGGAGGCCGGGCCCCGGCCGAGACGCTTGCGCTTCTTGGTCGAGCCCTTGGCCGGCCGCAGATCTTCCAGTCTCATTTCGCCGTCTCCACCTGGAGGCAGAAGGGCACCGTGGCGATCATGCCGCGAATGGTCGGCGTGTCGTCGTGCTCGACCGTCTGGCGGATGTGACGCAGGCCGAGCGCCTTCACCGTCGCCTCCTGGGTGGGAGACATTCCGATGATGCTCTTGACCAGCGTGATCTTGAGGCTCTTAGCCACCGGCGGCCTCCTGCCCGTCACCCTCGGTCGACTTCCGTCGCGCGTTGTACGTCCCTTGCAGCCGCTTGAGGCGGCGGAAGGCATCGATGGTCGCCTTGAGGACATTGTGCGGATTGTTTGTGCCGAGCGTCTTGGTCAGGATGTCCTGCACCCCGGCCGCCTCGAGCACGGGCCGAACGGCCCCGCCCGCGATGACCCCGGTGCCCTGCGAGGCGGGGCGCAGGAAAACGCGCGCCGCCCCGAAGTGACCCGTGATCTCGCAGGGAATCGTCGTGTCCTTGAGCGGCACGAGGATCAGATCCTTCTTGGCGTGCTCGACCGACTTCCGGATCGCCTCGGGCACCTCGCGGGCCTTGCCCAGTCCCACGCCCACGTGTCCCCGCCCATCCCCCACCACGACCAGCGCGGTGAAGGAGAATCGCCGGCCACCCTTGACCACCTTGGCGACCCGGTTGATGGCGACCACCCGGTCCGTCAGGTCCAGCGCGCTTGCGTCTATCTTTGCCTCAGCCACTCACGTCTCCTTTAATAAATGATGCGCCCGATCGCTAGAAGGCCAGGCCGCCCGCGCGGGCCGCCTCGGCCAGCGCCTTGACGCGCCCGTGGTACTGATATCCGCCCCGGTCGAACACGACCTGGCCGATGCCGCTCTGCTTTGCCTTTTGCGCGACGAGCTCGCCCACGATCTTGGCCGCGGCGACGTTGCCCCCGGATTTCGACTTGCCGCGGAAATCGGGCGAGCGGCTGTCCACGGAGACGAGGGTGCGTCCGCTCGTGTCGTCCACGACCTGGGCGTAGATGTGGTTGAGGCTCCGGAACACGGCGAGCCGCGGCCGCTCCGCGGTGCCCTTGACCTTCGTGCGCACCCGGAGGTGCCGGACCTTCCGCCCCTCGACCTTGGCCTCGCTCCGCATCACTTCGCCCCCGCCTTCTTGCCCACTTTTCTCCGGATGTATTCATCAGCGTACTTGATGCCCTTGCCCTTGTAGGGGTCCGGCTTCCGCAGGGCGCGCAGCTTGGCCGCCGTCTGGCCGACGAGCGCCTTGTCGGCGCCCTTGAGCGTGATGGACACCTGCCGCTCGACCTCCGCCTGCACCCCCTCGGGGAGCGGGAAGATGATCGGGTGCGAGTAGCCGAGGGCGAGCTGCAGGTTCTTGCCCTGCAGCTGGCAGCGGTAGCCGATGCCCACGATCTCGAGCTTGCGCTCGAAGCCGTCCTTGACGCCGTGGACCATGTTGGCGAGCAGCGAGCGCATCAGTCCGTGCAGCGCGCGGACCTGACGCTGGTCGGAGCTCCGTCCCACCGTCAGCACGTTCTGGTCCAGCGACACGGAGAGCGCGTCGTGCACCGTCTGACTCAGCTTGCCCTTGGGCCCCTCCGCCTTGACGATCTGGCCGTCCACGGCGACCTTGACGCCCTGGGGGACGGGGATGGGCTTCTTGCCGATTCGAGACATGGCGTGCGCTCCTGTCGCTACCACACGTAGGCGAGGACTTCCCCGCCCAGCTTCTGCTTTTTCACGTCGCGGTCCGTCATCACCCCGCGGGAGGTGGACAGGATCACCACGCCCATGCCGCCGAGGATGGTGGGGATCTTGTCCTTGGCCACGTACACCCGCCGACCGGGCTTCGACACCCGCACGAGGCCCGAGATGATCCTCTCGTTGCCCGCGCCATACTTGAGGTACACGCGGAGCATTCCCTGCTTCTTGTCCTCGATGAGGCGGTAGTTCTTGATGAAGCCCTCGTCCTTCAGGATCTCGGCCAGCCGCACCTTGAGCTTGGAGGAGGGGATGTCCACCTTCTCGTGCTCGGCGCGGCTCGCGTTGCGGATGCGCGTGAGGAGATCGGCGATGGGATCGCTCATCGACATGACGCCGCGCCTCCTACCAGCTCGCCTTGATCACGCCCGGCACCTCGCCCTTGAGGGCGAGCTCCCGGAAGCAGATCCGGCAGAGCTGGAACTTCCTGAGGAAGCCGCGCGGCCGCCCGCACAGCTTGCAGCGGCTGTAGACGCGCGACTTGAACTTCGAGGCCTTCTGCAGCCGCTCGGACTTCATGATGAGGGCGGTCTTCGCCATGCTTTAGGACTCCCTGAAGGGGACACCGAGGTGCGTGAGGAGGGCCTTGGCTTCCTCGTCCGTCCGCGCCGAGGTGACCATGACCACGTCCATGCCTCGCACCTTGTCCACCCTGTCGTACACGATCTCGGGAAAGATGACCTGCTCCTTGAGCCCGAGGGCGTAGTTGCCACGGCCGTCGAAGGCCTTGGGAGCCACGCCCTTGAAGTCGCGCACCCGCGGCAGCGCGATGTTGACGAGCCGGTCGAGGAACTCGTACATGCGCGCGCCGCGCAGGGTCACCTTGCACCCGATGGGCACGTTCTCGCGGAGCTTGAAGTTCGCGATCGACTTCTTGGCCCGCGTGATCACCGGCTTCTGGCCGGTGATGGTCTGCAGGTCGGCCGTGGCGAAATCCAGGATCTTGGGATTCTCCTTGCCCTCGCCCACGCCCATGTTGATGACGATCTTCTCGAGGCGCGGCACCTGGAAGGGGTTGGTGTACCCCCGCTCCTTCATGAGGGCGGGGATGACCGCCGTCCTGAACCGGTCGCGGAGCCGCGGGGGAACGTCGCCCGTCACGCGCGCGCGTGTCGCCACGGGGGCGGCGGCCGGCGCGGCCGCCGCGCCGCCCTTACCGCTCCGAGGCTTGCCGCCCGGCGCGGGCTTGCCGCCTTGCGGGGCCTTGCCGCCCTGCGGGGGCTTCGGCTTGCTCGCCTTGCTCTCGTCAGCCATGGCTTACGCCTTGTCCATGATCTCGCCCGACCGGCGGGCGATCCGGGCCTTCTTGCCATCCGCGAGCTCGCGCACGCCGACCCGGGTGGGCTTGCTCGTCTGTGGATCCACCAGCATCACGTTGGACAGGTGGATCGCCCCCTCGCGCTCGATGATGCCGCCCTGGCGCAGCTTCTGCGTCGGGCGCTGGTGCTTCTTGATCATGTTGATCTTCTCCACCACCACGCGGCCCTTTCCCGGCACCACGCGCAGGACCTTCCCGCGCTTACCGCGGTCCTTGCCCGCCACCACCACCACCGTGTCTCCCCTCCGCACGTGCGCCATGGCCATGGGCGTGTCCTCAGATCACTTCGGGAGCCAGAGAAATGATCTTCGTGAACTGTCGATCCCGCAACTCGCGGGCCACCGGCCCGAAGATGCGCGTGCCCACGGGGTTGTCATCCGTCTTGAGGAGAACGACGGCGTTGCGGTCGAAGCGGATGTAGGAGCCGTCCTTGCGGCCGACCTCCTTCACCGTGCGCACGACCACGGCCCGGGCCACCTCGCCCTTCTTCACCGTTCCGTCCGGCACCGCTTCCTTGACGGCGACGATCACGATGTCGCCGAGGGAGGCGTAGCGTTTGTTGGAGCCGCCCATGACGCGGATGCACTGCGCCTTCTTGGCGCCGGAGTTGTCCGCGACGTCGAGCATGCTTCTCGGCTGGATCATGGCGCGCTCTCCCCGCTCCTCACGACGCCCGGCTCAGGACCTGACGGATGCGCCACCGCTTCTCCTTCGACATCGGGCGCGTCTCCTCGATCAGGACCCGGTCACCGACCTTGGTCGCGTTCGTCTCGTCGTGGGCCTTGAGCCGCTTCGATCGGGTGATGACCCGCTCGTAGCGGGGGTGGCGATAGACGCGCTCGATCCTCACCACGCGCGTCTTCGTCATCTTGTCGCTCACCACCACGCCTTCCTTGGTCTTGATCTGCGACACGAGGCTCCTCTCCTCCTAGCTCGCGCTCTTGAGCTGACGCTCGCGCTGCACCGTCTTGGCGCGCGCGAGATCTCGCTTGGCCTGCTGCACCCGCGAGGGGTTCTTGGCCACGCCCATGGACAGCTGGAAGCGGAGGTTGAAGAGCTCTTCCGTCAGCTCCTTGACCTTCTGCTCCAGGTCATCGCCGCTCATCTCCCTCCAGGTCTCCGCTTTCATGTTGTGTTCTGGGGGGGAGCGACCGCCGCTCCTCCCCCAGACCCCCCCACCGGTTCGAAGTCGCCCGAATATCGGTAACTGCTCATGTCAGCCTCATGGTCGCCGCAGCGCTCCGGCTCTGTCTAGAGTGCCCGGGTGCGGGACACGAACTTGGTCTTGATGCCGATCTTCTGGGCGGCGAGCCGGAAGCCTTCCTTGGCCGTCACCTCGTCCACGCCCTCCATCTCGTACATGATGCGTCCCGGCTTGACCACGGCGACCCAGAACTCCGGATTGCCCTTGCCCTTGCCCATGCGCGTCTCCGCGGGCTTCTTCGTCACCGGCTTGTCCGGGAAGATGCGGATGAAGATCTTGCCTCCGCGCTTCACCGAGCGCGCCAGCGACACGCGCGCCGCCTCGATCTGCCGGTTGGTCACCCAGCCCGGCTCGAGGGCCTTGAGCCCGAAGTCCCCGAAAGCCAGGGTGGAGCCGCGCTGGGCCTTGCCCCTCATGCGCCCGCGCTGGGCCTTCCGGTACTTGACGCGCTTCGGCATCAGCATGACGTCTTAGGCCTCCGCGATGGCGCGCTGGGCGGGGAGCACCTCGCCCTTGAAGATCCAGACCTTGACGCCGATGGCGCCATACGTGGTATGCGCCTCGGCCAGGCCGTAGTCGATGTCGGCGCGGATCGTGTGGAGCGGCACCCGCCCGTCGCGGTACCACTCGCGGCGGGCGATCTCGGCGCCGCCCAGCCGCCCCGCGCAGGCGATCCTGATCCCGTCCGCGCCCAGCCGCAGGGCGGAGGTGACCGCCTTCTTCATGGCGCGGCGGAAGGCCACCCGCTTCTGGAGCTGGAGGGCCACGTTCTCGGCCACGAGCTGGGCGTCGAGCTCGGGATGCACCACTTCTTCGATGTTGAGGTAGACCTCCTTGGCCGTGCGCGTCTGGATCTCGTTCTTCAGCTTCTCGACCTCGGCGCCCTTGCGGCCGATGATGATGCCCGGCCGCGCCGTGAAGATGGTGATCCGCGCCCGGTTGGCCGAGCGCTCGATGTCGATCCGGGAGATGCCGGCGTGGTACAGCGAGGACTTGATGAAGCGCCGGATCTTGACGTCCTCGTGCAGCAGCCCGGCATAGCCCTTGGTGGCGAACCACCGCGAGCTCCACGTCCGCGTGGCGCCCAGCCGGAACCCGATCGGATGAGTCTTCTGCCCCATTGGCTACCTCTGGGCGGCCCGCGAGGGTCGCGCCGGCTCGTCGGAAAGCTCGATCGTGAGATGGCTGGTCCGGTGCTTGACGAAGAAGGCCCGCCCCATGGCCCGGGGGGACACGCGCTTCATGGACGGCCCGCCGTCGGCCGTGGCCTTGGTCACGCGGAGATCGTCCAGATCGCGCACCTGGTGGTTGTGCTCGGCGTTCGCGATGGCCGAGCGCAGCACCTTCTCGATGAGGCGGCCGGCCGCCTTCGGCGTGAACTGCAGGGTGGCCAGGGCCTCCCCCACCGACTTGCCCCGGATGTGCTCGAGGACGAGCCGGGCCTTGGAGGCGGGGACACGGATATAGCGCGCGGTGGCGCGAGTCTTCATGCCGTCCTCAGGATTTCCCCGTGGGGGACACGGTGGCCTTCTCGGCCTGTCCGTGGGCCTTGAAGGTGCGGGTCAGCGCGAACTCGCCCAGGCGGTGACCCACCATGTTCTCGGTGATGTACACCGGGATGAACTTCCTGCCGTTGTGGACGGCCAGGGTGTGGCCGACGAACTCTGGCACGATGGTGCAGCGACGCGACCAGGTCTTGAGCACCTTCTTCTGGCGCTGCCGATTGAGCTCCTCCACCCGCTGCTCCAGCCTCTCCTCGACGTACGGTCCCTTCCGCGTTGAGCGTCCCATGTCCTCGCTCCTACTTCGTCCGGCGCGTCACGATGTAGCGGTCCGACGGGCGGGCGCCGCGCCGCGTCTTGTAGCCCTTGGTCGGCTTGCCCCAGGGAGTCATCGGATGGTTGCCCTTGCCCTTGCCCTCGCCGCCGCCCATCGGATGATCGACGGGATTCATGACGGTGCCGCGCACGGTGGGCCGGAACCCCTTCCAGCGCACCCGGCCCGCCTTGCCCACGGACACGTTCTCGTGGTCGAGGTTGCCGACCTGGCCGATGGTGGCCATGCACTCGAGCTTGACCTGGCGCACCTCGCCCGAGGGCAGCTTGAGGTTGGCGTGGTCGCCTTCCTTGGCCAGGAGCTGGGCCAGGGTGCCCGCGCTCCGGCAGAGCTGCCCGCCCTTGCCCGGCTGCAGCTCGACGTTGTGCACGAGCGTGCCGAGGGGGATGTTCCTGATGGGCAGGGCATTGCCCGGCAGGATGTCGGCCTGAGGCCCGGACATGACCATGTCACCCGGCTTGAGGCCGAGGGGGGCGATGATGTAGCGCTTCTCACCGTCCTTGTAGTGGAGGAGCGCGATGCGCGCCGAGCGGCCCGGATCGTACTCGATCCCCGCCACCACGGCCGGGATGCCGATCTTCTCGCGCCGGAAATCGACGTCGCGGAGCATCCGCTTGGCCCCGCCGCCCCGATGCCGGACGGTGATCCGCCCGTACACGTTGCGGCCACTGCCACGCTTCTTCGGGCTGAGCAGGCTCTTCTCCGGCGTCTTCTTCGTGATCTCCTCGTTGGTCAGCTGCGTCATGTAGCGCCGGGCCGGCGAGGTGGGCTTGAGCGTCCGGATTCCCATGGTCCTAGGCTCCCTCGACCAGCTCGATCTTGTGGCCGGGCCGGAGCGTCACCACTGCCTTCTTCCAGCTCGGCCGGCGCCCTTCGTGCTTGCCCATGCGCTTCCACTTGCCCTCGCGCGAGGCCGTCCGCACGTCGGCGACCTTGACGTTGAAGACCTTCTCGACAGCCTGACGGATCTCGACCTTGTTGGCGTCGAGGGCCACCTGGAAGGTGACGGCGTTCAGCTCTTCTTTCTGCTGCATGCTCTTCTCCGTCATGAGGGGCCGGAGAAGGACCATGCGAGGATCGCGGATCATGCCAGCGCCTCCTGCAGCGACAAGAGCGCCGCCTTCTCGAACACCACGCGCTCGTGACGGATCACCTGGTAGACGGAGGCGTGGGCGGGCGTCTCCACGGCGAGCCACGGAACATTGCGCGCGGCCCGGCCGAGGGCGTCCGTTCGCTCCGAGACCACGAGCAGGGTGGGTGCCACGGGCAGCCCCAGGCCCTTGAGCCGGCCCATGAGCGTCTTGGTCTTGCCGTCGGTGACCCCGAGCCCGTCGACCACCGCCACCTCGCCCGAGGCGATCTTGGCCGCGAGCGCCTCGCGGAGCGCGGCCCGCCGCATCTCGGTGGGCATGCGCTTGTCGTACTTGCGCGGGGTGGGGCCGAACGGCTTGCCGCCGCCCTTCCACTGGGTCGCCCGGATCGAGCCCTGGCGGGCGCGGCCCGTGCCCTTCTGCTTCCACGGCTTCCGGCCGCCGCCCGACACCTCGCTCCGCCCCTTGGTGTCGTGCGTGCCGGCGCGCCGCGCGGCCAGCTCCTTCACCACGGCCTGGTGGACCAGCGGCATGCGCACCGTCTCCGGGAAGACGTCGGCCCGGAGATCGAGCGACTCCTGCTTCTTGCCCTTGCCGTCGAGCACGGGAACGGTCGGCATGCTACTTGGCCTCTTTGCCTTTCTGCTGCTGCGCCTTGGTCTGCTTCACGCTCTTGCGCACCATCACGAGCGAGCCGGTATGACCGGGGACGGCGCCCCGGATGAGGATGAGGTTCTGCTCGGGGATCACGCGCACCACGGGCAGGTTGAGGATGGTTCGCCGGTCGCCGCCCATGCGCCCGGGCAGCTTGTGGCCGGGAAAGACGCGCGAGGGGTCCGAGGAGGCGCCGATCGAGCCTGGGGCCCGATGGAACATCGAGCCGTGGCTCTGATCTCCGCCCGACCAGTTGTGCCGCTTGACTCCGCCCTGGAAGCCCTTGCCCTTCGACACCCCCACCACGTCCACCAGCTCGCCCGGAGTGAAGAGCTCCACCGTCAGCTGCTGGCCGACCTGGTAGGCGGCCACGTTTTCCGTCTTCTGCAGCCGCACCTCGCGCAGGAATCGCATCGGCTTCTCGACGCCCGCCTTCTTGTAGTGGCCCGCCATGGCCTTGGTGACGTTCTTCCGCGCGGGCTCGAAGCCGATCTGCAGCGCGTCGTAGCCGTCTTCGGGCGTGGTCCGGATCCCGACGACCGTGCAGGGCCCCGCCTCGACGACGGTGACCTGGATCACGTTGCCGTCATCACCGAACACTTGGGTCATGCCCCTTTTCCGGCCGATCAACCCTTCCTTCATGGCCATGGCTGATCTATGACCTCGCGAGCGTCATGGGCGCGGTCACAGCTTGATCTCGACGTCCACGCCCGACGGCAGATCAAGCTTCATCAGCGCGTCCACCGTCTGGGGGGTCGGATCGAGGATGTCGAGCAGGCGCTTGTGCGTCCGCATCTCGAACTGTTCGCGGGAGGTCTTGTCCACGTGGGGCGAGCGCAGCACCGTCCAGCGGTTGATCATTGTGGGCAGCAGCACGGGACCCGTCACGCGGGCCCCCGTGCGGCGAACGGTCTCCACGATCTCCCTCATGGAACGATCGAGAAGATGGTGATCATAGGCCTTGAGGCGGATGCGGATCTTCTGGTCGGCGCTGACCGTGACCATGTCGTTACTCCGCGATCTCCGCGACGACGCCGGCGCCCACCGTGCGCCCCCCCTCGCGGATCGCGAACCGCAGCTCC